>NZ_JBEOXF010000024.1:0-106432 GCF_040296405.1 Streptomyces sp. NPDC002133
CAGACCGCCTGGATCAACGACCCGGCCAAGCGCCGCGAACCCGCACCACAAATCTCATAGCATTACGACCGTCTCACTGGACTTGAAATCTTCCGAGGCCCGCGCCGCCCAGGACGCCGGATCCGGCCCCGTCGCCGGGCAGGCCGGGCAGAGCGCGGACGACCGGGATGAGGAACTAAAGCGGCTGCGGAGGCTGACCGCCGAGCAGGCGAAAACGATCGAGATCCTGAAAAAGTATCCATGGGCGCCCTGCGGGCGTGCACCGGCGCGCGATGAGAATGCGCCTCGGTGGCTGGTGCTCTCACGCGCCGCTGGGGTTGCTGCCGTGCGCTGGTGCGTGGGTCCCGCATGGTGGGCGATCATCGAGGGGGCTCGCCCGGCAGACGTCGGTGCCGTGTGGTACTGCGAGTCCGGAAAAAGTATGACGCTGGGGCTTGAGGGACTTCTGACTGCTGCCACGAGCGCGAATCTCAGACTCTTTGAACCGGTAGGCCCCTTCGGGCGGCGTCCGCTGGGACGACGTCATGCCCGAGGAGACTGGGATGGATGTGGTGGTGGCCCGCTGCGCGGGCCTGGACGTGCACCGCGACACGGTCGTGGCCACGGTCCGCTGGCCGGGCAAGCGCAAGAACAGCCGGGGCCAGGAGACACGGACGTATGCCACGACTCAGCGGGGGCTGGCCGAGCTGAGTGACTGGCTGCTGCTCGAGCGGGTGGAGCTGGTCGGCATGGAGGCGACCGGAATCTACTGGAAGCCGGTGTTCAGTGCGCTGGAGGAGCGCTTCACCTGCTGGCTGCTGAATGCCCAGCACATGCACAACGTGCCGGGCCGCAAGACGGACGTGGCCGACTCCGTCTGGATTGCCCAGCTGCTCGAACACGGTCTGGTGCGGCCCTCATTCGTGCCGCCCCGTGAGATGCGGGACCTGCGGGACCTGACCCGGTCACGGACGGCGGTGACGCAGGAACGGGCTCGAATGATCCAGCGGCTGGAGAAGGTGCTCCAGGACGCCGGGATCAAACTGACATCGGTGGCCTCCCAGGCGTACTCGAAGTCCGCGCGGGCGATCCTGGACGCACTGGTGGACGGGGAGCGCGATCCGAAGGTTCTGGCCTCGCTGGTCAAGGGCCGCTTGCGGTCCAAGCGGGAGAGGCTGGAGGAGGCACTCGGGCACCGTTTCCGCGTCGAACACCACGGGGTGCTCGCCCGCCGGCTGCTGGCCAACCTGGACACCCTCGATGCCGCCATCACCGAGCTGGACGCCGAGATCGCCCGCCGGCTGGAGCCGCACCAGTTGATGCTGGAGCTGTTGTGCACGATTCCCGGTGTCGGCCCGAAGACCGTCCAGGTCCTGGTCGCCGAGATCGGCCTGGACATGTCGATCTTCCCCTCCTCCGGCCATCTCGCCTCCTGGGCGGGTATCTGCCCGGGCAACAACGCCTCGGGCGGCAAGCGGCGTTCGGGTCGCACCCGACCGGGATCGCGGTGGCTCAAGCAGGCTCTGACCGAGGCGGCCTGGGGTGCGGCCCGGGCCAAGGGCACCTATCTGGCCGCCCATCATGCCCAGATCCGTGGCCGGGCCGGACGCTATAAAGCCATCGGCGCCACCCGGCACGACATCATCGTCGCCTACTGGCACATCGCCCGCGACCAGGTGCCGTTCCGGGAGCTGGGCGCGGACTGGGTCAGTCGCCGTTACTCGCCCGAGCACCGGGCCCGGCGCCTGATCGCGCAGCTCGAGGAGCTCGGCCTGAGTGTCACCACCAAACCCGCCGGATAGCCCGCCGTTCTCGCCGTCCGGTCCGGTGGCGCTGACGCCTGCCGACAAACCGGCGGATTCACATCTCAGCGACGGCCTTCTTCGCGAAGGAGAGCGACCGGTGAGCAAGATATGCCGGTTCATCCACGCGGAGAGGGCGAACTACCCGATCACGCTGCTGTGCAAGGTAACGAAGACCGCCCGCTCCACGTACTACGCGTGGGTGGCCGGACGGGAAGCCCGCGAAGCGCGGCGGCGGGCCGATGAGGCCCTGGCGCACGAGATCGCCGTGATCCACCTCGCCTCCCGGCGGAACTACGGCGTCCCGCGCGTCACCGCCGAACTGCGCCGACAGGACCGGCCGGTCAACCGCAAGCGGGTGGCGCGGGTCATGCGAGAGCACGGCATCGCCGGGAACAGCCGGCGCACCGGACGCCGCAGCCTGACCAAGGCCGACACCAAAGCCGCCCCGTCGCCGGACCTGATCGGCCGGGACTTCACCGCCACCCGCCCCGGCACGAAGATCGTCGGAGACATCACCTACATCCCCACCGCCGAGGGCTGGCTCTACCTTGCCTCGTGGATGGACCTGGCCACGCGCGAGGTGATCGGGTACTCGATGGCCGACCACCACCGCGCCGAACTCGTCGTCGACGCGCTCGACATGGCCGCCGCGCTGGGCCGCCTGGAGCCCGGCTGCGTGATCCACAGTGACCGCGGATCGGAATACACCTCCCGCCAACTGCGCCACAGAATCGGCATATTGGGGCACAGGCAAAGCATGGGTCGGACCGGGAGCTGCTTCGACAACGCCGCCGCGGAGAGTTTCTGGGCTGTACTCAAAGAGGAGATCGGCACTCGCTTCTGGCCCGACCGCGCGACAGCCCGCGCCGACATCTTCGACTTCATCGAGAGCTTCTACAACAGACGCCGCCTGCGCAAGCACATCCACTGGGGCTACCTCACGCCCCACGAGACACGCCTGCGCTACCAACAGGATCAGGCCCTCGCGGCGTAACGACGACGTGTCCAAGATCACGGGGAAACTTCAATGTCGCGCGGTCAGTACATCGACCCCAACGCGAGCCGTACGACGTTCCAGCAGTACGCCGAACGCTGGGCCGCCGCTCAGACCACCGATGTCGCCACGCGGACGGGCACGGAATACCGGCTCAGGCTGCACGCCTACCCGCACATCGGGTCGCGTCCTCTCGGCTCGTTTCAGCCCGAGCACATCCGGGAATGGTCCCGCGCGCTGGAAGACGCCGGCCTGGCTGCCTCGTATCGCCGAGTCATCTTCGCCAACGTGGCGGCTGTCTTCACGGCCGCCGTGGATGACCGGCTCGTCGCGAAGAACCCCTGCCGTGCCGCGTCGGTCAAGGCCCCGGCGGCGTCACCCAGCCGGGTTCGACCGTGGACCGCTGCGCAGGTGTTCGCGGTACGGGATGCGCTGCCCGACCACTATCGCGCGATGGTCGACGTCGGCGGTGGCTGCGGGCTGCGGCAGGGCGAGATCTTCGGTCTCCCCGTGGACGAGGTGGGTTTCCTCACGGGGTGGCTTCACGTGGGCTATCAGGTGAAGTTGGTCAACGGGCATCCCGTCTTCGCGCCGCCAAAGCGAGGCAAGGTCCGGGACGTGCCCCTTCCCAAGCAGGTGAGCCATGTGCTCGCAGCGCACATGAAGCGCTTCCCGCCGGCGGAAGTCACTCTGCCGTGGCTCACCCTGGACGGACCGCCGGTGATGAAGAAGCTGATGTTCACGACTCCCGGGGGCACAGCGGTCATTCGCAACAACTTCAACGTCAACAACTGGAGGACCGCTCTCGTCGCCGCTGGCGTGCTCCCCGAGCCCGAGCCCGGTCAGCGGGTGAAGGAGTCTCGCGAGGACGGCATGCACGCACTGAGGCACTTCTACGCGTCGGTTCTGCTCGACGCGGGGGAGAACATCAAGGCCCTGAGCGGCTGTCTGGGCCACGCGGATGCAGGCTTCACACTCCGGGTCTACACGCACCTGATGCCGAGCAGTGAGAGCCGCACCCGGAAGGCCGTCGACGGCATGTACTGGACGGCCGGTGAAGCGCACGACGGCCCAGACACGGCCCAGGCGGCATAGGGGGTGCCCCCATCAGCGGCGAAACCGCTGGTGGGGGCCTATTCGGTCCCGAGTCTGGCTTAGTTGAACTAGAACTGGTATCAGTTCTGAAACAGTGTCAGAAGATCCCAGGGAGACCCCCGCAGAGCTCCGCCAGATCTCCGGCAGATCCCCGGCGGATCGCCGGGCGGGTCCCCCGACAGATCCCCGGTGCGCGGGAGGCAGGCGTCATGACCGAGCTGGTCGAGCACGGAAAGCTGTACATCGGCGGGGAGTTGGTCGATCCCCTGGGCGCGGACACCATCGAGGTGATCTCCCCCCACACCGAGCAGGTCATCGGCCGCGTCCCGCATGCGACCGAGGCGGACGTCGACCGTGCCGTCGCGGCCGCGCGTGCCGCGTTCGACGACGGGCCATGGCCGCGGATGACGCTCGACGAGCGGATCGAGGTGGTCGGCCGGATCAAGGACGCCATCGCCGTACGGCACGAGGAGATCGCGCGCTCGATCAGCTCGCAGAACGGCTCCCCGTACTCCTGGAGCGTCCTCGCACAGGCCCTCGGCGCGATGATGGTCTGGGACGCGGCCATCACCGTCGCCCGCGACTTCAGGTACGAGGAGCGGCGCACCGGCGTGCTCGGGCCGATCCTGGTGCGGCGCGAGCCCGTCGGGGTCGTCGCGGCCGTCGTGCCGTGGAACGTGCCGCAGTTCGTCGCCGCGGCCAAGCTCGCGCCCGCGCTGCTCACCGGCTGCACGGTCGTGCTCAAGCCGTCGCCGGAGTCGCCGCTCGACGCGTACATCCTGGGCGAGATCGCGAAGGAGGCCGGGCTGCCGCAGGGTGTGCTGTCGATCCTCCCCGCGGACCGCGAGGTCAGCGAGTACCTCGTCGGGCACCCGGGCATCGACAAGGTGTCGTTCACGGGCTCGGTCGCCGCGGGCAAGCGCGTGATGGAGGTCGCCGCCCGCAATCTCACGCGCGTCACGCTGGAGCTGGGCGGCAAGTCCGCCGCCGTGATCCTGCCGGACGCCGATCTGGACGCGGCCGTTCAGGGCATCGTGCCGGCGGCCTGGATGAACAACGGCCAGGCCTGCGTCGCCCAGACCCGCATCCTCGTCCCGAGCTCCCGCTACGACGAGATCGCCGAGGCGTTCGCCGCCGCCGCGGGCGCGCTGGTGGTCGGCGACCCGCTGGACCCGGCGACCCAGGTCGGACCGCTGGTGGCGAAGCGTCAGCAGCAGCGTTCCCTCGACTACATCAGGATCGGCCAGGAGGAGGGCGCCAAGATCCTCACCGGCGGCGGCCGTCCGGCCGGTCCGGAGCGCGGCTGGTACGTCGAGCCGACCCTCTTCGGCGGCGTCGACAACGCGATGCGGATCGCCCGCGAGGAGATCTTCGGTCCGGTCATCTGCCTCCTGCCGTACGGAGAGGAGAGCGAGGCCGCGAAGATCGCCAACGACTCCGACTACGGGCTCAGCGGGAGCGTGTGGACGGCCGACGTCGAGCACGGCATCGACTTCGCGCGGCAGGTCAGGACGGGGACGTTCAACGTCAACACCTTCAGTCTCGACATGCTTGGCCCATTCGGCGGCTACAAGAACTCCGGACTGGGGCGGGAGTTCGGCCCCGAGGGCTTCGGCGAGTACCTTGAGCACAAAATGGTGCATTTGCCGTCCACGTATACATCTGCCGCTGACGCGGCGGGCGGGAGCGAGAGCTGATGGGTGACCGCTGGCATGTCGAGGTCGACCGGGGTGTGTGCATCGGCTCCGGGATGTGTGTGAACCACGCGCCGGACGGCTTCAGACTGGACTCGGCCCGTCAGTCGCATCCACAGGCGGCCGACACCGACGCCAACGAGCAGATCCTCGCCGCGGCGGAGGGCTGCCCGGTCGAGGCGATCGTGATCACGCTGACGGACAGCGGCGAGACCGTGTTCCCGCCCGAGGAGTAGCCGACCCGCCGGAGGAGTGGCCGCGTTCCCGCCCGAGGAGCAGGCACGACGGCCTGCCGTGGCTGCGGTGAACTGCCGTACGGAACCCTTCACCGGATCATGCGGGCGACAGGGCCCGGTGACCGTGCCGGTGGGGGTTCCGTGCTTGGGGCGCCGTGGGCGGCCGCGGTCGCCGGAGCCCGAGAGCGGCGCGTCGGCGGACCCCGCCCCCACGTGGCCCCGGGCGAGGCGCGGCGCCCCGTGACGGAGTAGCCTCCTGCGGTCCGGTACCGGCGATCAGAGTGGGTAGTGGTGGAGAAGTCCGAGGCCGAGCGGCTGCTCAAGCGTGCGCAGGAGGCGTTCGACGCGGAGGAGTGGCAGCAGTGCGCGCAGGCGTACGAGCTGGTGCTCGCGCACTATCCGGAGGAACGGCGCAGCGGCATCTGGTGGTACGACGCCGCGCTCGCGTACAAGTTCCTCCGCGACTGGCCCAAGGCGTACGAACTCGGGCGTGAGGCCGCGGCCCGTGCCACGCGCGGCGAGAACGACCCGGCCTTCTGGAACCTGGGCATCGCGGCCACCATCCTGCGCGAGTGGGAGGTGGCGCGCGACGCCTGGGAGGGCTACGGAATCCCGATGCCCGAGGGCGAGGGGCCGGTCGACGTCGACGGTGCGTTCGGCATGGCCTGCGTACGGCTGGAGACGGACGGCGCGTTCGAGGTCGTGTGGGCGCGGCGGCTCTGCCCCACCCGGGCGCAGGTGGTGAACGTGCCCTTCACCGGAGGGCGGCGGTTCGGCGAGATCGTCGTGCACGACGGGGAGCCGAAGGGCGAGCGGGTCTTCCAGGGCCGGAGCGTCAGTGTCTTCGACGAGCTGGTCCTCTTCGAGCCGTCCCCGCTGCCGACGCTCACGGTGACCGTGAACGCGGCGGAGGCCGACGACATCGATGCGCTGGTGGAGCTGTTCGCCGACCGCGACTTCGGTGCCGAGCCGACGAGCGGCTTCGTCCTGCACTGCGCGTGCTGCAGCGAGGGCAGCATCGAGTACGAGGGCAGCAGCGTGCACGCGGGTGCTCAGGAGGTCGCGCTTGCCGCGCCCGAGGAGGATGCGCGGCTGCTGCTCGACCAGTGGGCCGGGGAGGCCGCGATCGGGCGGAGCTGGAGCGGGCTTCAGCTGGTCGGCTGACCGGTACGGGCCTGCCGCTGCGGGTCCGTCAGGTCGATCAGCCGGCAGACCGTCTCGATGTCGATCTTCACCTGGGCTATCGAGGCGCGCCCGGAGAGCCACGTGATCAGCGCCGAGTGCCAGGTGTGCTCGATGACCCGGACCGCGGAGAGTTGCTGGGGCGTCGGGTTCTCCAGGCCCATCGCGTCCAGGATGATCGCCGTCGTCTGGCGCGAGACGGTGTCCACCTCGGGGCTGACGCTGCGGTCGGCGAAGGTCAGCGCACGGACCATGGCGTCCGCGAGATGCGGCTCACGCTGGAGCGCGCGGAAGGCCCGCATCAGGGTCTCGGCGACCCGCTCCGCCGCGCCGTCCGCGGCCGGTGGCCGCTTGCGCAGGGTCGTGTGGAGGTGCTGGAGCTGGTCCTGCATGGTGGCGACCAGCAGATGGATCTTCGAGGGGAAGTACCGGTAGAGCGTGCCCAGGGCGACCTCGGCGGCCTCGGCGACCTCGCGCATCTGCACGGCGTCGAAACCGCCCCGGCTGGCCAGCTGGGCGCTGGCGTGCAGGATGCGGCGGCGGCGGGCCTCCTGGCGCTCCGTCAGGGGAGGGGACGCCGGAGTGACTGCCTTGGCTTCCGCGGTCATGTCTCCCGTTCCCTGAGTTCGCTGCGTTCCCTGAGTGTGGACGGACCGTGCAGGACGGCACAGCATGGCAGGGGGCCGCGCCGTGGCGCGAATCACCTGATCCGGGCCTTACAGTCGGGCTACCTGCCGGTAGATTCGATGCTCCTTGAACGCTCAAGAACGATCAAGTCTGGAACTTGTTCTAGATTAGCGCGAGCAGTTACGCTCCGGCGAAAGTGCAGTGAGAAGGGGGCCGTGAGTGACCGCTGAGGCCATAGCCGCCGGGCCCCGTCCGGGTTCCGGTGCGGCTGCCGCCGGTGCGGGTGACGCCGGTGCCGGTGACCGACCGATGCGCATCGCTCTCCTCACGTACAAGGGCAACCCGTTCTGCGGGGGCCAGGGCGTGTACGTACGCCATCTGTCGCGGGAGCTCGCCCGGCTCGGGCACAGCGTGGAAGTGATCGGCGCCCAGCCGTATCCCGTGCTGGACGAGGGCGTGCCGCTCACCGAGCTGCCCAGCCTCGACCTGTACCGGCAGCCCGACCCCTTCCGCACGCCGAAGCGCGGCGAGTACCGGGACTGGATCGACCGGCTCGAGGTCGCCACGATGTGGACCGGCGGATTCCCCGAGCCGCTGACCTTCTCGATGCGGGCCCGCCGCCATCTGGTCGCGCGGCGCGGGGAGTTCGACGTCGTCCACGACAACCAGACGCTGGGCTACGGGCTGCTCGGCGACCTCGGCGCCCCGCTCGTCACCACGATCCACCACCCCATCACCGTCGACCGGCAGCTGGAGCTCGATGCGGCGGCCGACTGGAAGCGGCGCGCCTCCGTCCGCCGCTGGTACGGCTTCACGCGCATGCAGAAGCGGGTCGCGCGCCGGCTGCCGTCCGTGCTGACCGTCTCCGGATCCTCGCAACAGGAGATCGTCGACCACCTCGGGGTGCGGCAGGAGCGGGTGCGGGTCGTGCACATCGGCGCGGACGCCGACCTCTTCTCGCCCGACCCGGCGGTCGCCGAGGTGCCCGGGCGGATCGTCAGCACGTCCAGCGCCGACGTCCCGCTCAAGGGCCTCGTCTTCCTGATCGAGGCGCTCGCCAAGCTCCGTACGGAACACCCGGACGCACACCTCGTCGTCGTCGGCAAGCGCGCCGAGGACGGGCCCGTGGCGCGCATGATCGAGCGATACGGGCTGGAAGGCGAAGTCCGGTTCGTGAAGGGCATCTCCGACGCGGAGCTCGTGGACCTCGTGCGCGGCGCCCAGGTGGCGTGCGTGCCGTCGCTGTACGAGGGCTTCTCGCTGCCCGCCGCCGAGGCCATGGCCACGGGGACGCCGCTCGTCGCCACGACGGGCGGAGCGATCCCGGAGGTCTCCGGGGCCGACGGCGACACGTGCCTGGCGGTGCCGCCGGGCGACGCGGGGGCGCTGGCCGCTGCGATCGGCCGGTTCCTGGGCGACCCCGAACTGCGCCGCCGCATCGGCGCGGCGGGCCGCGACCGCGTCCTGGCCCGCTTCACCTGGGCCCGCGCGGCCCAGGGCACGGCGGACCTCTACCGCGAGGCGATCGCCGCACGTGCGGCCGCCGGGAGTGCGCGGTGACGCCCCGGCGCCCCGCGCCCACCCGATCGATCCCCGGCCGCACCACGGCCACAGGCGTGGACCAGAGGCCCACGATCCCCGCAAGGCGCGCCCCTCACCGGGGCGCCGTTACCCATCCGGAAGGGCCGAGCCCGTGCTGACCGTCGACTTCTCCCGCTTCCCGCTCGCCCCGGGCGACCGCGTGCTCGACCTGGGCTGCGGGGCCGGGCGGCACGCGTTCGAGTGCTACCGGCGCGGTGCGCAGGTCGTCGCCCTGGACCAGAACGGCGAGGAGATCCGCGAGGTCGCCAAGTGGTTTGCGGCGATGAAGGAGGCGGGGGAGGCCCCGGAGGGCGCGAGCGCCACCGCGATGGAGGGCGACGCGCTCAATCTCCCCTTCCCCGACGAGTCGTTCGACGTCGTGATCATCTCCGAGGTGATGGAGCACATCCCCGACGACAAGGGCGTGCTCGCCGAGATGGTCCGGGTGCTCAAACCGGGCGGACGGATCGCCGTCACCGTCCCGCGCTACGGACCCGAGAAGATCTGCTGGGCGCTGTCGGACGCGTACCACGAGGTCGAGGGCGGACACATCCGCATCTACAAGGCCGACGAACTGCTCGCGAAGATGCGCGAGGCGGGCCTGAAGCCGTACGGCACGCATCACGCGCACGCGCTGCACTCGCCCTACTGGTGGCTGAAGTGCGCCTTCGGCGTCGACAACGACAAGGCGCTGCCGGTCCGCGCGTACCACAAGTTGCTGGTCTGGGACATCATGAAGAAGCCCCTGGTCACCCGGCTCGCCGAGCAGGCGCTCAACCCGGTCGTCGGCAAGAGCTTCGTGGCGTACGCGACCAAGCCGCACACGCCGAAGGTGGGCGCGTGACCTCCATCGGGGGTGCCCCCGGCGAAGCCAGGGGGAGCACCGAACACCTCGTCCTGCCCGGGGTCCTCACCGCCGAGCAGGCTGCCGAGACCGTCGCCGGGATCCTCGCCGTGCAGCGTGAGGACGGGGCGATCCCCTGGTTCCGCGGGCACCACCTCGACCCGTGGGACCACACCGAGGCGGCCATGGCGCTGGACGCGGCGGGCGAGCACGAGGCGGCCGGCCGCGCCTACGACTGGCTGGCACGGCACCAGCTCGCGGACGGGTCCTGGTACGCCGCGTACCAGGACCGGGGGAACGGCGTGGACACGGCCGAACCGACGGACCGCGGCCGGGAGACCAACTTCTGCGCGTACATGGCCGTCGGCGTCTGGCACCACTATCTCGCCACCGGCGACGACGCGTTCCTCGACCGGATGTGGCCGACGGTGTACGCCGCCGTCGAGTTCGTGCTGCGACTGCAGCAGCCCGGCGGCCAGATCGGCTGGAAGCGCGAGTCCCCCGAGGACGGGGACACACCCGTCGAGGACGCCCTGCTGACGGGCAACTCGTCGATCCACCACGCCCTGCGCTGCGCTCTTGCGATCGCTGAGGAACGCGAGGAGCCGCAGCCGGACTGGGAGTTGGCGACCGGCGCACTCGCCCATGCGATACGCCGCCACCCGGAGCGGTTCCTCGACAAGTCCCGCTACTCGATGGACTGGTACTACCCGGTCCTCGGCGGCGCGCTGACGGGTGCCGAGGCGAAGGAGCGGATCGAGGAGCACTGGGACGCGTTCGTGGTCCCCGGGCTCGGGGTGCGGTGCGTGCTGCCGAACCCGTGGGTGACGGGCGGCGAGAGCTGCGAACTCGCCCTCGCGCTCTGGGCGATGGGCGAGTCCGACAGGGCGCTGGAGATCCTCCAGTCGATCCAGCACCTGCGCGCCGAGGGCGGCATGTACTGGACGGGTTACGTCTTCGAGGGCAACCGGGCCGTCTGGCCCGAGGAGCTCACCGCCTGGACGGCGGGCTCGCTGCTGCTCGCGGTGGCCGCCCTGGGGGGAGACGAGGCGACCACCGCTGTCTTCGGCGGGGAGAGGCTGCCGCGCGGACTCGACCCGGAGTGCTGCGGGTAGGGCGCGGCGCGGACCGCCTTCTCACGGTCGATCTGCACACGGACCAGATCCAGGGCTTCTTCGACGGCCCGGTGGACCAGTCGGGGACGGTGCGTACACCGCGGCGGGCTCCGTCATCACCAAGGACGTGCGCGCACCGGGACCGTGCGCCCTGCGGGCGGGCGGGGTCTGCCGGAGCCTGCGGACGGGCCCGGGGTGTCCGTGCTCAAGCGCAGGACGGGCTGGAAGTCTGCCCCCCGCCGGGCGGTGGGCCAGGGTGGCCGTTCTCACGCGCCCGGCGGGCCGGTACGCGGCGGACGGGCTCCAAGGAGGAGCCCGTCCGGAGTGAGCGTCAGTGCCGGCGCAGACGGCCGGCCACGGCGTGTCCGGCGACGAGGTACACGACCGCGGCGAGACCGTAGCCCGCCACGACCCGCGCCCAGGTGTCGTCGAAGGTGAAGAGGTCGTGCGACCAGCCGGCGAGCCAGCGGGCCACGTCCTGGACGAGGACCACCAGATCGTTGCCCCGGTTCGCCTCAAGCAGGTACATCAGGATCCACAGGCCGATGATGCCGGCCATGACGTCCGCCACGACGGTGATGACCGTCGCAGCCTGGTTCGTACCGCTGCTTCCTCTGAGAGACATAACTTTCGGATTACCGTTTTCTGTTGAACGAAACGTGGCCGAGGTCGCCCGAGTGGCGGAACGACGGGCCCCGGGAGACGCTGGCGCTTGAGGTCTCGGGGAGGTCAGGGAGGTCTGCCATGCCCACTCCGATACGCCGTACGGCCCTGGCGCTGCTGCTCTGCTGCACGCTGGTCTTCGCCACCGCCGCCTGCGGCGGCGACGACGAGGCGGGAGGCTCGGCGACACCGACGACGACTGCGGAGAAGCAGAAGTTCGCCAAGACCCGGTTCGTGGCCAACGCGGGCCTCGCGGCGGGCGCGACGTACCAGTGGATCGTCAAGCCGTACCGTGCGGGGAAGTTCAAGAAGGGCGCGGAGGGCCAGAAACTCGCCCTGGTGAAGGCGGGCCTCGCGGGCGCGTTCGCGTACAACAGGCTCAAGGCGGCGTCGAACAACGCCAAGGGCGACCCGCTGCTCTCGAAGGCCATCGCGCCGATCACCGCGGGCATCGAGGGTCTGAAGGGCCTCGGCACCAAGCTCCGCAACGGCCAGGCGAGCGACGCCGACGTCGGTGCCTTCGAGGACGTCATCAACCAGGTCAAGGACGCGGGCAAGAGCGCGGGCGCCGAGGTGAAGGACAAGGTGCCGTCCACCTCCCAGCTCAGCGGCGGCTGAGCCGGGTCGAGCCGGTCATGGTGACCGGCGCGCCGGGTTGCCTGGGTGGCCCGTGGTCGGGTGTGGCTACTTGTCGCACGTCCCCTGGTCGGCCTGGGACCGCTTGACATCGACCTTCTTCGGCGGAGCGATGGGCGTGCCGGCCTCCTTGAAGTCCGGCCCGAGGACGAGCTTCATCGGCTCCGTACCGGCGGCGTCCGTCGTGCCGGGCTTCAGTGCCGAGGCGGGCAGGCCCATGAGGTCCGCGAGCTTACGGGCCTGGTCGGCCTGGTTCGGTGCGTACTCCAGCGTCGTCCTGGCAATGTCCTCCGGGGCGTTGCCGATGCTGCTGGACTGCGGTACTCCCTTGGAGTCCTGCAGCCAGATCAGGACGTTCCTCACCGACCCGCTCGGGGCGCCGCCGTTGGCGATGGCGACGCGCACGTCCGCCTCGTCCGCGCGAGGGCCTTCGAGCAGGGCGGCCTGCTTGTCCTTGGCTTCCTTCTGTTTCTTCTTCACCTCGGTGAAGGAGACGTCGTTCTGCAGCATGCTGAAGACCTGCGGGGCCTCGACCGGATGCAGAACGACGGTGACGGGCGTGGGTTCGTCCGGGTTGTCGATCACCGGCACCGTCATCAAGGTGATGTTCTTGAGATCGATCTTGCCGAGTTCCTTGGCGAGGGTGACCAGCTTGCCGGCGCCTCCTATCCCCTTGTCCACGGTGAGGGACTTGGTGGCGGCCTCGGCGACGTCGAGCATCTTCGTCGGGCTGTCCAGCGTGTCTTCCTTCAGCTGCCGGATCATCGATGCGACGAAGTTCTGCTGCATCTCGATGCGGTCCAAGTCGCTCTCGTTCTTGAGACCGTGCCGGTTACGGAGGAACGAGAGCGCATCCTCGCCCTCGATCCTGCTTTCGCCGGCCGGCAGATCGAGCTTGGTTCCGCCGTCCTCGTCCTTGATGGGGTCCTTCAGACACACCTTGACGCCGCCGACCGCGGTGGACAGCGTCTTGACCGCGTTGAAGTCGAACATCATGAAGTGGTCGACCTCGAGGCCTGTGATGTTCTCGACCGTACGCATGGTGCAGCCCGGATCGCGGCCGTTCACACCGTAGGACTCGTTGAACCTGGTGGTGTTCGCCGAGCCGGGGACGACCTTGGTCGAGCCGTCGGGCTGCTTGGTCTCGCAGTCCGGGATTTTGATCATGAGGTCCCGGGGGAGGCTCAGCACGGTCGCGTTGCTGCGGTCCTCGGAGACGTGGAAGAGCAGCGTGGTGTCGGCGTGACCGGTGACGTTGTCCCGGTTGCCGTAGCTCTCGTTGCCCTTGCCGACGCGTACGTCGTTGCCGATGATCAGGATGTTGACCGGGCCGTCCCCCAGGACGCTGTCGCTGCCCACGTCACCGATGTCGACGGTGCTGATGTTGCCGTCGAGGCGGTCGTACCAGTAGTACGCGTACGCCGAGCTGCCGACGAGGACGAAGGCGAGGACGCCCCCGGTCCATATCAGCGCCTTCTTCTTGCCGCCCCTCTTCTGCTGCTTGCGCTTGCGGCGGCCGGAGCCGCGCGTGTCGTCCGGGGCGGGTGCGGTGCGGGGGCCGCGCTGGCCGGGGACGCGGACGGGGGCGGTGGTGCGGCCGCGGGAGGCGCTGCGGGGGCGGGGCGGCCTCGGCTGCTCCGGGGAACTGGTCAGTCGCAGTTCGTAGTCGCCGGTGTCCGGGTTGAGCACCCACTGGTCGGCGGGGTCGATCTCGTCCGCCCGCCCACGGCTCTGCGACGCATCCAAGGTTGTCCCGGTCCTCCGTCCGGTCCACACGAGTCGCCATGGCGCTCGGTTGTTCGATGCGTCACGCTATCCGGCCCGTTCGGCATTAGCGACGTCCGTGACAAGTCCACGGTCTTCGAAACCGGGCATAGTCAGCAATCCGCCTCATCTGCCACGCTGGTTTTGACATCGCTTTACTCGCAAGCGGCTCTGGCGGCACCGGTTCCAGGGAACACGGACCCGTCTTGGCTCAGGAAGGCGCGTTCGAGTGTCGGCCGGCATCCGGACCGGCCCTCGACCGAAGCGGCGAGGCTAGGTGTTCAGCTCGGCCAGGACGCGCAGGGTGTGCGGGTCCGGTGCCGTGACCAGAAGGTCCGTCACCGGGCCCTTGCGCCACAACTCCAGGCGCTCGGCGATGCGTTCGCGGGGGCCGACGAGTGAGATCTCGTCGGCGAAGGCGTCCGGGACGGCCAGCACCGCCTCCTCGCGCCGGCCGTCGGCGAACAGCCGCTGGATGTGCCGGGCTTCGTCCTCGTATCCCATCCGCGCCATCAGGTCGGCGTGGAAGTTGCGGGCGGCGTGGCCCATGCCGCCGATGTAGAAGCCGAGCATCGCCTTGACGGGCAGCAGCCCTTCGGCCACGTCGTCGCAGACGGCGGCCCGTGCCATCGGCGCGATCATGAAGTCCGGGGGGAGTGCGGTCAGTGACGCCCGGTAGACGTCCGTCCGGAGCGGGGACCAGTACAGCGGGAGCCAGCCGTCGGCGATCCGGGCCGTCTGGGCGATGTTCTTGGGTCCTTCCGCGCCCAGCAGGACGGGCAGTCCGGCGCGGAGTGGGTGGGTGATCGGCTTCAGCGGTCTGCCGAGGCCGGTGCCGTCCTCGCCCGCGTACGGGTGCGTGTGGAAGCGGCCGGCGAGCTCGACGGGGGCTTCGCGGCGCAGGACCTGGCGGATGACGTCCACGTACTCACGGGTCGCCGTCAGCGGGCTCTTCGGGAACGGGCGCCCGTACCAGCCCTCCACCACCTGCGGCCCCGACAGCCCGAGGCCGAGCATCATCCGTCCGCCGGAGAGATGGTCGAGGGTGAGCGCGTGCATCGCGGTCGCGGTGGGGGTGCGGGCGGCCATCTGCGCGACGGCCGTGCCCAGCCGGATGCGGGTGGTGTGCGCGGCGATCCAGGTCAGCGGCGTGAACGCGTCGGATCCCCATGCCTCGGCGGTCCAGACCGAGTCGTAGCCGAGGCGCTCGGCCTCACGGGCGAGGTCGAGGTGGGCGGGGTTCGGGCCGCGCCCCCAGTAGCCGAGTGCGAGTCCGAGCCGCATACGCGTCTCCCCGTTCTGACGTACCGTCAGTTCTCTGTTCCGGGGCGACTGTACGACAACGGCCCCCCGCCCGGAAGGGCGAGGGGCCGCGGCGCAGGGAAGACGGTGCGTCAGCCGCGCTGGATGCCCGAGGTGTCCTGGAGGACGCCGCGCCGGCCGTCCTGCGTCTGGGCCACCAGGGCGGGACCGCGCTGCTCGACCGCGAGGTACCAGGTGCCGGGCGCGAGCTCGGCGATCGGGGTCGGCGAGCCGTCCTCCGCGAACAGCGGCCGGGCCACCGGCACCGCGAACCAGAACGGCGCGAAGTCCGCGGCCGGCGCGGGGCCGCCCTGCTGCGGGTGGCCACCGTAGGGCTGCGGCTGGCCGGGCTGACCGGGCTGCATGCCGTACGGCTGCTGGGCGCCGGGGTAGCCGTAACCGCCCTGCGGCGGCTGCGCCCCGTACGGCTGCGGTGCCTGCGGACGCGGGGCGGGGATCAGGGCGCCCTTGAGGGCCGGGACGAGCGGGGTGGCGACGGCCGCGGCGGCGAGGAGCAGCGAGGCGATCAGGCCGAGGATGAGGGCGCTTCCCGCACCCTCCGCCTCGAAGATCCACATCAGAATGGCCCATGCCGAGGCAATCGTGAGGACGGTGCCGGCCTGGCCGAGGTCGAGACCGGCGACCTTGCGGGGCTGGGGCAGCGCACGCGCAACGACGATGAGCGCGGCGCCGACAATGCCGGGGAAGTAGGCGCCCCACCCCAGTTGTGACAGCTCCCAGGCGCTGGGAACGGCGTCGCACAGGGCGCCGGAGCAGTCGCTGATGTTGAGGAACGAGGCGATGAACAGCACCACCGCTGCTCCGATCACCACGCCATCGCCTCGAGTGAGGGAGCGGATGTTCACGTGAAGGTCCTTAGTCGTTGCGTCGGTCGGCGCGGTCGTCGGTGCCGCCGGTCGGCGGTGCACGGCGCGAGGGTCAGAGGGCGGGCCCCATCGTACGGACGCCGTGCTGTTCCGGGGGGCACCCCCCGGACCCCGGCGTGAAACAATCTATCGCTCGACGCAACTACCCCATCAGGTAGGTGGTGATGCCGTCGGCCATCCCCTGCGCCGCCTTCTGCCGCCACTCCGGGCTCTTCAGCAATGCCGCGTCCTTCGCGTCACGCATGTTGCCGCATTCGATGAACACCTTCGGAACGATGGACAGATTCAGGCCGCCGAGGTCCTTGCGCACGTCCAACCCGGTGCCTTTGCCCACGTAGTTGGAGCGTGCGCTGCCGGTGGCGTCGGCGAACGCCCCGGCGATGCGCTCGCCGAGCTCGCGCGACGGGCCGACGATCTTCGTCGTGTCCGCGGCTCCGTCCTTCACCGGGGCGGGCAGGATCACGTGGAATCCGCGGTCGCCGGAGGCGCCGCCGTCGGCATGGACGGAGATCACGGCATCCGCGGCGGCCTTGTTCCCGATACGGGCGCGTTCGTCCACACACGGGCCGAACGGGCGGTCGCCGTCCTGGGTGAATTGGACGGTTGCGCCCTGCTTCTCCAGCAGTGTGCGAAGACGGTGTGAAACATCGAGGGTGAATGCGGCCTCGGTGTAACCATCGTTGGTGGCCGTGCCCGTGGTGTCGCATTCCTTGCGGTTCGTCCCGATGTCCACGAGCTTGTTGATCTCACGGGTGTGCCGGAAGTTGCCGGGGTTGTGGCCGGGGTCGACCACGACGACCTTTCCGGCGAGGGGGAGGAGGCTCGGGCCGGGGGTCGGCGTGATGGGTGCGGTGGCGGCGCCGCTCGGCCTGGACTGTCCCTTCGGGGAGTCGCTCGCCCCGGTGGTCTGGGCACACCCGGCCAGGCA
Source organism: Streptomyces sp. NPDC002133 (assembly GCF_040296405.1). NCBI lineage: Bacteria > Bacillati > Actinomycetota > Actinomycetes > Kitasatosporales > Streptomycetaceae > Streptomyces > Streptomyces sp. NPDC002133. The sequence continues at coordinate 17,333 of NZ_JBEOXF010000024.1, forward strand.
GGCCGTCGCCAGGGCGACGACCGCGACGAGGGGAAGGCGCGGCCGGTTCCGGGCGTACTGGTCGTACGGCTCGTTCGTCACGTTCGTAGACACGTCGCGATGCTAGTGGGGCCGGCTCAGATCCCCGGCCCGGTGCGACGCAGGACACGCAGCGAGTCCGTCGCCGAGACCTCGGTGAACGCGCCGGACCCCAGCGCCCTGAGGTAGATCCGGTACGGCGCCTGGCCGGTCCATTCGTCCACCGGGTCCGGGAACACGTCGTGGATGACGAGGAGGCCGCCCTCGGCCACGTGCGGGGCCCAGCCCTCGTAGTCGTTCGTGGCGTGCTCGTCGGTGTGCCCGCCGTCGATGAAGACCAGCCCGAGCTCCCGGCCCCACACCTTCGCCACCTGCGGCGACCGCCCGACGACCGCGATCACGTAGTCCTCCAGACCCGCCTTGTGCAGGGTGCGGCGGAACGTCGGCAGCGTGTCCATCCGGCCCACCTCGGGGTCCACGACCGTGGCGTCGTGGTACTCCCAGCCGGGCTGCTGCTCCTCGCTGCCCCGGTGGTGGTCGACCGTGACCGCGACGGTCCCGGCCTCGCGGGCGGCGTCCGCGAGCAGGATCGTGGACCGCCCGCAGTACGTCCCCACCTCCAGCAGCGGCAGCCCGAGCGCCGCCCCGGCCTCCGCGGCCGCCGCGTGGAGGGCGAGCCCCTCGCGTACGGGCATGAAACCCTTGGCCGCCTCGAAGGCGGCGAGGACCTCCGGCTCGGGGGCGGCGGGGGTGGCGGCTGCCATGGCGGGTCCTCCGGCTCGTGCGGGCGTCGGGCGTACTGGGCGGTCACATCGTAGGCGGAGGTGCGGTTGCGTGACTCTCGCCATCGGTGAGTGACGGAACGGTTACGCTCGGCCACGCAGCTCTCCGGCGAAACGACGGCCGCGCGGCGTGACTTGGGGGGTGACCGCCTCATGGTCCACATCCGACCCCTCGACACCCACCGTCCACGACCGACCGCAGACCGGCACTCCGCCTGGTCGGCGCGTCGGAGGCCGCTCACCCGCCGCCAGGCCATTCCGGGGCGTCCGGTTCATCCGATCTGCTGCCGGAAAGGCGTAGTGTGATGTTGTTTCAGCCGCTTCGGGCTCCTCGTTCTCCGTCTGCCGCGCAGCAAGGCCCGGCCTCTTGCAAGGCCCGCGGGCGGAGGCGGGTGTCCCCCGACGACGGGTCTTGCGATGACGTCCCTCGCCCAGTCCGGCCTCATGCTGAGTGAGCTTCTGCGGGCCAGTCACACGGCGACGTTCGAGGAACTCCCCGCGCTGTTGCGCGAGCATGCCGGGCGCGCCGGGGTGGGCAGGGCGCGGCTGTTCGTGGCGGACCTGCAGCAGGAGGTGCTCAGGGAGGTGACAGGCCGGGGCATCGACGCCGGGGCCGGCGGACTGGAGCTGCGGGTGGACGCCACCGTGGCGGGCCGCAGCTTCATGAACACCCAGGTGCTGTCCTCGACGAGCGACGGCGGCCGTCAGTACTGGCTGCCCCTCCTGGACGGCACCGAGCGGCTCGGCGTCCTGTGCGTGGACACCGATGCGGGCTCCGCCGAAAACGCCCAGGTCATGCGAGGGCTCGCATCCTTGATGGGCATCATGCTCGTCTCCAAACGGACCAACAGCGACTCCTTCGCCCGGCTCACCAGGACCAGTCCGATGTCCGTCTCGGCGGAGATGCAGTGGTCCTTGATGCCGCCGCGGACCTTCTCCAACAACCGGGTCACCATCGCGTGCGCCATGGAGCCGGCGTACGCCACCGCCGGAGACGCCTTCGACTACGCGCTCGCCGGCGAGACCGCCCACATGGCCGTCTTCGATGCCATGGGCCATGACACCACCGCCGGGCTGACCGCCAACCTCGCGGTCGCCACCTGCCGCAACCAACGCCGCCAGGGCGCCGGCCCGGCGCAGGTGTGCGACGCCATCGAAGCCGTCCTGCTCGAACAGTTCCAGCACCACTGCTATGTCACGGGCGTCATGGCCGACCTCGACCTGCGCACCGGCATGTTCACGTGGGTCAACAGTGGCCACATGCCTCCCATCCTCATCAGGGGCGGACGCTGGGCCGCGACGCTTGATTGCCCGCCCACCCACCCCATGGGGACCGACCTCGGCATTCCCGTCACCGTGTGCCACCGCCAGCTGGAACCGGGCGACCGCGTGGTGCTGTACACCGACGGAGTCACCGAGGCCCGAAGCCCGACCGGCCAGGAGTTCGGCCGCCGGCGATTCGTGGACTTCATCATCCGCCACCAGGCCGACGGCCTGCCGGTCCCCGAAACGCTGCGCCGCCTCGTCCACGCCGTGCTCGAACACCACGGCAAACTCACCGACGACGCGACCGTGCTTCTCTGCGAATGGCATCACCCCTACTCGGCAAGGGCGAGCGAGACATCCGCTGCGCCGCCGCCGACGCCGGCCGGCGCAGGGAGCAGCCCGGCGTCCGTGCCGCCACCGGCCCCCGCGCAGCCCGGATCGCCGTAGGGCCCGGTCCGGCCCGCGGCCGAGGTCACCGCCCACAGCGCGACCGCGCAGCGGGACCGCGCCCTCTGGTCGACCCGGGCGCGATCCGATGACATCTGACCTTCCGTCAGATTGGAACGTGTTCTAGTCTGCCCCGCATGGGGAGCGGAAGCACCGGAAGCGTCGGAATCACCCAGGAGCAGCGCGAGTTGGCGGACTCCGTGCACCGCCTGCTCGCACGGTCCGTGCCGCCCGAAGCCGTACGGAAACTGCTCGACGCGCCCGAGGGTGCTTCCGGCGGCCGGCCTGCGTACTGGGACGGGGCGGCGGAGCAGGGCCTCCACGGGCTGCATCTGCCCGAGGAGTACGGCGGCGGAGGCGGCACGCTCCTCGACCTCGCCGTCGTCCTGGAGGAGACCGGGCGGGCCGCGCTGCCCGGCCCGTACCTGCCGAGCGTGCTCGCCTCCGCCGTGCTGGCCCGCGCCGGGCGCGGCGATCTGGCGGAGCCGCTCGCCGACGGGCGGCGCATCGGGGCCGTCGCCCTCGGGCCCGGTGCACTCACTGCGCGACCGGCAGAGCGGGGCGGAGGGTACGCACTCGACGGCACCGCACCGCCCGTGCTCGGCGCCGCGCACGCCGATCTGCTCGTACTCTGCACGGCCGGCGGCTGGTTCGCCGTGGACGCTGCGGACCTCTCGGTGCGCGGACACGAGAGCGCCGACCCGACCCGGCCCACGGCCGAGGTCACCGCCCATGGCGTGACCGTGTCACGGGACCGCGTCCTCGACGTCGACCCCGCCCTCGTACGGGACCTCGCCGCCGTGCTGTTCGCGGCCGAGGCCTGCGGGACCGCCGCGTGGGCGCTGCACACGGCCACCGAACACGCCAAGGTGCGCGAGCAGTTCGGGCGACCCATCGGACAGTTCCAGGCGGTCAAGCACCTGTGCGCGGACATGCTCGTACGCGTCGAGCAGGCGCGGGCCCTGACCTGGGACGCGGCAAGGGCCGCCGACGACCACCCGCAGGTCCGCGGCCTCACCGCCGCGCTCGCCGCGTCCGTCGCCCTCGACGCCGCGTACAGCTGCGCCAAGGACTGCATCCAGATCCTCGGCGGCATCGGCTTCACCTGGGAGCACGACGCCCATCTCCACCTCCGCCGGGCCGTCGTCGCCCGCCAGCTCCTGGGACCCGGCGACGCGCACCGCACCGCAGCCGTGCGGCTCGCGGCGGCGGGCGCCCGCCGCGAGCTCCGCCTGGAGCTCCCCGCCGAGGCGGAGCCGTACCGTCCGGCCGCACGGGAGGCCGTCGCCCCCGCCCGCGGACTGGACCCGGCCGCCGCCCGCCGCGCCCTCGCCCCCACCGGCTACGCGGCCCCGCACCTCCCGCCCCCGTACGGCCTCGGCGCCGGGCCGCTCCAGCAGCTCGCCGTCCAGCAGGAGCTGCGGGCAGCCGGTGTCAAGGTCGCCGACCTGGGCATCGCGACCTGGGTGGTGCCCTCCCTCATCGCGTACGGCACCGAGGAGCAGCAGGACCGCTTCCTCGGCCCCACCCTGCGCGGCGACCTGCTGTGGTGCCAGCTCTTCTCCGAGCCCGGCGCAGGGTCCGACCTCGCCTCCCTGCGCACGAAGGCGGAACGCACCGCGGACGGCTGGCGGATCACCGGGCAGAAGGTGTGGACGAGCGCCGCCCAGTGGGCCGACCACGGCATCCTCCTCGCCCGTAGCGACCCCGAGGCCCCGAAGCACCGGGGCCTCACCTACTTCATCGTCGACATGCGGACCACGGACGGCATCGACATCCGCCCGCTGAAAGAGATCACCGGCGAGTCCCTCTTCAACGAGGTGTACTTCGACGGGGCGCTGCTCCCCGCCGACGCCGTCGTCGGCGAGGTGAACGACGGCTGGCGGGTGGCCCGCAACACCCTCGGCAACGAACGCGTCCACATGGCCGACCAGCTGACCTTCGACACCGGACTGGAGGAACTGATCGCGCAGGCGCCCCGCCTCGACGACACGTACCGGGCCCGGATCGGTGGGCTCGCCGCCGAGGCGCACGCCCTCGCCTGCCTAGGACTGCGCACGGCCCTGCAGCAGGTCGACGGCATGGAACCGGGTCCCGGCGCGTCCGTGCGCAAGCTCGTCCAGACCCCGCACCAGCAGAGGGTCGCCGAACTGGCCCTCGAACTCCTCGGCCCGGCGGGCGCCGTCCGCGAGGGCGCGGGCGAACGGGCCGTGCACGGACTGCTGTTGTCCCGCTGTCTGACCATCGCGGGCGGCACCACCCAGGTCCAGCTCAACGTCGTCGCCGAGCGCATCCTCGGCCTGCCGCGAGACTGAAGGAGCCCCGAAGACATGAAGAGCTACATCGTCGGTGTCGGCATGACGAAGTTCGAGAAGCCCGAGTCGAGGGACTGGCAGTACTGGGACATGGCCAAGGAGGCGGGATCGGCGGCCCTGGCCGACGCGGGCATCCCGTACGAGCGCGTCCAGCAGGTCCCCGTCGGCTACTGCTTCCAGGCGTCGACGGCCGGACAGCGGGCCGTGTACGAACTCGGCCTCACCGGGGTCCCCGTCTACAACGTCAGCAACAACTGCGCGACCGGCTCCACGGCGCTGATGATGGCCCGGCAGTTCGTCGAGGGCGGGATCAGCGACTGCGTGCTCGCGCTCGGCTTCGAGAAGATGAAGAAGGGCGCGCTGGGCGGGGGAGCCGACGGAGGGGACTTCACGACCTCGCCCGTGGCCCGGCACTACGGGATCATGGCCGCGGCCCACGGCTTCGAGATGACCCCGCCAACCGCCCAGATCTTCGGCAACGCGGCGCGCGAGCACATGGAGCGCCACGGCACGACCCCTCGCCAGCTCGCCGCCGTCGCCGCCAAGAACCACCGGCACTCGGCGAACAATCCGAACGCCCAGTTCCAGGACGTCTACGACGTCGACGAGATCCTTGCCGCCAAGCCGATCCACCAGCCGCTGACCAGGCTCCAGTGCTCGCCGACCTCCGACGGGTCGGCGGCGGCCGTCGTCGTCTCCGAGCGGTTCGTCGTCGAGCACGGACTGCACGACAGGGCCGTCGAGATCGCCGGACAGGCCATGGCCACCGACACCGCCGACTCCTTCGTGCCCGGCTCCTGCATCGACGTGGTCGGCAGGCCCATGTCACGGGCCGCGGCCCGGCGGGCGTACGAGGCGTCCGGCCTCGGCATCGAGGACATCGACGTCATCGAGCTGCACGACTGCTTCTCCGTCAACGAGCTGCTGACGTACGAGGCGCTCGGGATGTGCGCGGACGGCGAGTCGGGCAAGCTCGTCGAGTCCGGGGCGACGACGTACGGGGGCCGGTGGGTGGTCAACCCGTCAGGCGGGCTGATTTCCAAGGGGCATCCGCTGGGCGCGACCGGCCTGGCCCAGGCCGCCGAGCTGACCTGGCAGCTGCGCGGTGAGGCGGGGACCCGGCAGGTGCCGGGCGCCCGGACCGGTCTTGCGCACAACATCGGGCTGGGCGGGGCGGCCGTCGTGACCGTGCTGCGAAAGTCCTAGGACCTCCCGGTCCCGCTGAAGGTCCTAGGACCCCCGGTCCCGCCGTCCTTAAGTCGAAATCCTGATGTACGGAACGACAGGCGCCTGCGACGATGACGGTCATGACCTATGCCCCTTCCGGCACAGCGGACACCCGGATCTCGGCCCCAAACCGCGCCGCCCAGCGTATGTGGGCCGTCGTCCTGGCCGCCTGCGCGGGGCAGTTCCTCGTCGTCCTCGACGTGTCCGTGGTCAACACGGCTCTGCCGTCGATGCGGGTCGACCTGGGGCTGAGCGCCATCGGACTGCAGTGGGTGGTCAACGCGTACTCGATCGCCTTCGCCGGATTCATGCTCCTCGGCGGGCGCGCAGGGGATCTGTTCGGGCGCAAGCGGATGTTCCTGGTGGGGCTCGGGCTCTTCACCGCCGCGTCGCTCGCCGGCGGGCTCGCGGAGGAAGGCCGGCAGCTGCTCGCAGCCCGGGCCGGGCAGGGCCTCGGCGCCGCGGTGCTCGCCCCGTCGACGCTGACGTTGCTCACCTCGGCCGTACCGGAGGGCCCGGCCCGAGCGCGCGCCATCGCCACCTGGACCGCGGTCGGCGCGGGCGGCGGCGCGGCGGGCGGGCTCGTCGGCGGGCTGCTGACCGACGCCTTCTCCTGGCGCTGGACCCTGCTGATCAACGTGCCCGTCGGCGCGCTCGTGATCGCCCTCGGCGCCTGGTGGCTCACGGAGAGCCGCGCGGCGGGTGGGGACACCTCCCATGCCGAAGGCCGTGGGGGACGCCGCCGGCTCGACCTGCCGGGCGCTGTGCTCGTGACGGCGGGTCTCACGACCCTCGCGTACGGGATCGTCCAGACCGAGAAGGACGGCTGGACCGACCCCGCGACCCTCGTCCCCCTGATTGCCGGGCTCGCGCTGCTCGGCGCCTTCGTCGCGGTCGAGGCGCGGGCGAACACGCCGCTGATGCCGCTGAAACTGTTCCGGATGCGCTCGGTGTCGGCGGCGAACGCGGCGATGTTCAGCTGTGGCGCCGCGATGTTCTGCATGTGGTTCTTCATGACGCTGTACGCGCAGAACGTCCTCCACTACAGCCCGCTGGCCGCCGGGCTCGCCCTGATGCCCAGCTCGCTCGCGGTGATCCTCGGCTCCAAGCTCGCCCCGCGGCTGATGCCGGTCCTCGGTGCCCGCAACGTGGCCGTGCTCGGAGTGCTGGTGTCCGCGGCGGGCTTCGGCTGGCAGTCCACGATGGACGCGCACGGCTCGTACCTGACCACGATCATGCTGCCCGGCATCGTGATGATGGCGGGCGCCGGCTTCGCGGGCACCCCGCTCGCCGCCCTCGCCACCTCGGGTGCCGCGCCGGGCGACGCGGGCCTCGTGTCCGGGCTGATCAACACCTCCCGGGTGATGGGCGGTGCCCTCGGGCTCGCCGTGCTGTCGACGGTCGCGGCGGCGAGGACGGGCGGGGCGACGGATCCGGAGGCGCTGACGGCGGGGTATGCGCTGGCGTTCAGGACGGGGACGGGGATCCTGGTGGGCGGGGTGGTGCTGATGCTGCTCTGGCTGCCGAGGGACCGTGGCGGGCGGGCCTGACGCCTGGGCACCTGCGGCGGGCCTTCTCCCCGGCGGGGCTCGGTCCGAGTCTGTCCGGTGTTCGAGGACGCACGCCCGGGCGCACCGTACGGCGACGCACGCCCGGGGCCCGAGCAACGGCGCTGGACGGCGCACGGAGCGCCCGGACTGAGCCCCGTACGTGCAGGGCTGGACCAATGCCGCGCCGTCCATCATCATGGCGCCGCCATGACAAAGCACTCCTCGGGATGGTGACCGTGCGCGGATCCTTCGTCAGGGCCACACAGGCCGCCGTGCTCCTGCTGGTGACCCTGGCGTCCGTCCCCGAGGCCGCAGCCGGACAGGAACTCGCCCCAGAGGCTGCCACCCGACCCGAGAGAACCACGGCCGCGGCGGACTGGACGCCACCGCTCAGCACGCGGGGCCGCTGGATCGTGGACGCAGAGGGAGACCGCTTCAAACTGCGGTCCGGCAACTGGCACGGAGCCAGCGGCACCTGGAACGGCTCAGGAAGCGGGGAAGACGACGCAAACCACCATGCGGGGGAGAACTCCGGCCGGATGCCGCTCGGTCTGGACCGTGCCCCCATGACCGAGATCATCGCCGGCTTCCAGGAGATCGGGATCAACAGCATCCGGCTGCCGTTCTCCAACGAGATGATCCACGACGGCCGTCCCGTCACCGACGATTCCGTTGCCGCCAATCCCTCCCTGCGCGGAAAGACCCCGCTGCAGGTGTACGACGTCGTGGTACGTGAACTCACCGCCGCCGGCCTCGCGGTGATCCTCAACAACCACACCAACACCACCCGCTGGTGCTGCGGAGTCGACGGCAACGAACGCTGGAACGCTGGCCAGTCCGCCGCCACCTGGGAGAACGACTGGCTCTTCATGGCCCGCCGCTACAAGGACGACCCGCGCGTCGTCGGCGCAGACCTTTACAACGAGGTGCGGCGCTCCGTCTGGGACGATCCCAACTGGGGGCTCGGCGACGACCACGACTGGTTCGCCGCCTCGCAGCGCGTCGGTGACCGCATCCTGACGGAGGCCAACCCCGACCTCCTGATCATCGTCGAGGGCATCAACTGGACCGGCATCCCCGTCGACATCCTGCCGCACGAACGCCCCACCCTGGAGCCCGCACGCAGCCTCTCGCACACGCTCGTCGACTCCGGCAAGCTCGTGTACTCCGCCCACTTCTACGACTACACCGGCCCGAATCACACCGGCGCCACCGGAACGGGCGAGACCAGCGACCCCCGCTATCGCGACCTGACCCCCGCCGAACTGATCGACGTCCTGAACCGTCAGGCATTCTTCGTGACCGCGGAGCGCGACCAGCACTTCACTGCCCCCGTCTGGATCAGTGAGTTCGGCATCGGAGGCCGCGACGAGACCGGCCAGAAGCAGCGCGCCTGGTTCGAGAACTTCGTCGACCATCTGATCCGTACCGACGCAGACTTCGCGTACTGGCCGCTCGTCGGCTGGCACGAGAACCGCAAGGGCAACGGCTGGGCCCTGCTGCACTGGGACGCCGCGGGCCACCGCATGGGCCTCTACGACGGCGACGACTGGCGGGCCGCCGCCTGGACCCGACTCATCGAGGCCGAGGGGCGCACCGGCTCGGTGGAGCCGGTGGCGGACTGGTCGATGCTCAGCCCCGACCACGGCGACTTCGTCCAGTCGCGGCGGATGCGAGCCCTGCCCGACTGGGACTCCGGCGCACGCAAGGCCGTCTGCCCCGACGGCCGACGGCTGCTCGGCCTCAGCCACACCGGTAACCGGGGCCTGTGCTCGGACGTGTCCGCCGGCCCCTTGTGGGACGCGGCCGGCGGACACGAGGTGGTCGTCGACGAGCGGCACGTCACGCCGGGCCGGGACTGGGCTTCCGGATACACCAAGCTCCAGTGCGCCGACGGCCGCTTCCTGACCGGCTACAGCGTCCGCGGCTCCGCCGTCTCCGCCGCCCTTTGCGCGGCCGCACCGCCCGGCGAGCTCGGGACGAGCGGCCGTACCGTCTGGTTCGACCGGGGCGACAACAGGGGCTCGGCTCCCAAGGGAGGTGACTTCGCGCACGGCCACTACAAGGGGCAGTGTGCCGACGACGAGTACGCGGCCGGGATCGCGTTCACGGGCCGGGTGGGCTCGGCACGGACTCCGGATGCGCTGTACTGCCGAAAACTGAGCTGATCCGCTGTGTTTCGTGTCCGCCGCAGGCCACGGCCTACAGCCAGCCCTGCCGGCGGGCCGCGCGGACCGCCTCCATGCGGTTGCGCGTGCCGGTCTTGCCGATCGCCGCCGACAGGTAGTTCCGTACCGTCGACTCCGACAGATGCACCTTCGCCGCGATGTCGGCGATCGTCGCCCCGTCCACCGCCGCGTTCAGCACATCCCGCTCCCGCGGCGTCAGCGGATTCGGCCCCGCGCTCAGCGCCGCCGCAGCGAGCGCCGGGTCGACGACCGTCTCGCCCCGCAGCACCGCCCGGACCGCCTCCGCGAGCTCCTCGACGGGACCGTCCTTGACGAGGAAGCCCGCGGCCCCGGCCTCCATCGCCCGCCGCAGATAGCCTGGCCGGGCGAACGTCGTCAGGATCAGCACCCGGCAGTCCGGCACCTCGTCCCGCAGCTCCACTGCGGCGTCCAGCCCGCTGAGCCCGGGCAGTTCGATGTCCAGCAGTGCCACGTCGGGCCGTGACGTCAGGGCGGCGGTGACGATCTCGTCGCCGCGCCCGACCTGCGCGACGACCTCGATGTCCTCCTCCATGCCGAGGAGCAGCGCGAGCGCGCCGCGCATCATGCCCTGGTCCTCGGCGAGAAGGACTCTGATCATTCCGCTCGCTCCCGCTCCGTAGAGGCCGGCATCTCCACGGGGAGTTCGGCCGTCACCCGGAACCCGCGTACCGCCGGTCCCGACTCCAGAGTGCCGCCCGCCGTGGCCACACGCTCGGCCAGGCCCTTCAGCCCGCTGCCGGGCGTGTCCGAGCCTACGCCCCGGCCGTCGTCCGTGATCACCAGGCGGACCCGCTCGGCGGTACCGCTCACCTCGATCTCGCAGCGTGCGGCCCCGGAGTGCCGTACGGCATTGGTGACCGACTCGCGGACCACCCAGCTCAGGAGCGCCTCGGTGTGCGGCTCCAGGGGCGGCCCCGACCGGCGGACGACCGGCTCGATGCCGGCGGTGGACAGGGCGTCGCGGGCCCGGTCCAGCTCCGTGGCCAGGCTGCCCTCCCGGTAGCCGGTGACCGCCTCGCGTATCTCCGTCAGGGCCTGACGGCCGACCGCCTCGATGTCGGAGACCTGGGCGAGCGCCGCGTCCAGGTCGCGGGGCGCGAGGCGGCGCGCGGCCTCCGACTTGACGACGATCACCGACAGGGTGTGCCCGAGCAGGTCGTGCAGATCGCGGGAGAAGCGCAGCCGTTCCTTCTCAACGGCGGCGCGGGCCAGTTCCTGCCGGGTGGCGCGCAGTTCCCTGACAGTCTCTGACAGCCGCAGGATCGCCGCGGTCACCATGCCGGAGATGAAGGTGCCGTACGCGACGTTGATCGCGCCCCAGCCGTCCCGGACCCCGGCGACCACCCCCGCAGCCGCGCTGAGGGCGAGGATCACCGGGCCGATGCGGGGGCCCCGCATGATCGCGCCTGTGGCGAGGCCGAGGAGGGGGAAGAGGAGGAGCCATGAGCCGCCGTAGCCGGCGGCGAGGCCGAAGGTGACGGCAGCCAGGACGAGAAGCAGCCCGCGGGTCGCCCGTGTTTCCCGTGTCCGTTCGTCGAAGGCGCGGAACGCCAGGGACACATAGAGGGAGTTGAAGACCAGCAGACCGATGCCGCCGATCCAGGGGTTGGGGGTCTTGCCCTGGAGGAGGTTGGACACCGAGCCCAAGCCCATCAGCAGCCACGGCAGAAGTGCGAAGCCGCCCGGTGGGCCCATCTCCTCGGGAAGCCGCCCCCTCTTCTTCGCGGTCCTCTTCGCTGCCCTTTGCACCTTCAGATCGGCCTTCGCCTTCCTCGTCCGGAAGTCGGCCTTCCACGCCTCCAGCCGCGCGGTGAACCATGTGGTCAGCCGGCCCATCGCCGCCTCCGTCATGCCGTCCTCGCCGACCGACGGTACGAGATCACCGCGTACGCACGGAACAGCAGGGCCCAGATCGTCAGCACGGCGACGGCGGTGAGCCCGGGCGCGCTGCCGTCGGTAAGCGCCAGGCCCAACTCGGCGAAGCGGTTGGCCGGGGTGTACTCGGACAGGCCGCGCAGCCAGGTCGGGAACAGCGCGACCGGGAACCAGAGGCCGCCGACGAGCGCGAGCCCGAGGTTGCAGGCGACGTTGACGACGCCCGTGGTCTGGGCGGAGAGCCGGTAGCCGTTGCCGATGCCGAGCAGCGTGAAGGGGAGGGCGCCGAGCCAGAGCACGACGGCGACCGCTGCCCACTGCCAGGCCTCCATGCGTACGCCGTTGACCAGACCGCCCGCCGCGAGCACCGCCGCGATGGAGGGCAGGACGATCACCGAGCCGGTGAGGGCCCGCCCGGTGACCACCTGGCGCGGGCTCATCGGGGTGATCCGCAGCTGCCGCAGCCAGCCGATCGACTTGTCCTCGGCCACGCCGGTCCCGGTGGACAGAGCGGCGCCCAGCGCACCGTACGCCGCCATGCCGACCATGGATGCGGTCCTCCACTCGTGGTCGCTGACGCCGAGGTTGGTGAAGAGCAGATACATCAGCACCGGCATGCCGATGCCGGAGACCACGAATCCGGTGTCGCGCAGGGTGCGGCGGACTTCCAGCTTCACGTACGCGGTGATCATCGGACGGTCTCCAGTTCTCCGGAAGCGGCGGTCAGGGCGAGGAATGCGTCGTCGAGTGACACCGGGGCGACTTCGAGGCCGCGTACGGCACCCAGACCGACGAGTGCGACCACCGTGGCGTCCGAGTCGTCCGTACGCAGCCGGGCCCTGTCGCCGCGCACCTCGACGGACACGACGCCCGGCAGCAGGTGCAGCCCCTCCGTGGAGCGGCCCGCGAGGTCGAAGGAGACGAGGTTGCCGCCGGCCGCGCGCCTGAGCTCCTCACCGGTGCCGTCGGCGACGATCCGGCCGTGGTCGATGACGACGATCCGGTCGGCGTGGGCGTCGGCCTCCTCCAGGTAGTGCGTGGAGAACAGCACGGTGTTGCCGCGGCGGGCGTAGGAGCGCATGGCGGCCCAGAAGGCGTGCCGCGCCTCGACGTCGAGCGCGGCGGTCGGCTCGTCGAGGACGATCAGCTCGGGCGCACCCGCGAGAGCGACGGCGAAGCGGACGCGCTGGGCCTGGCCGCCGGAGAGCCGGTCGACGCGGCGGTCGGCGAGCTCGGTGAGCCCGGCGAGTTCCAGCGCCTCGGCGACGGGCATCGGGTCCGGATAGGTGCGGGCGACGAAGCCGACCAGCTCGCGGACGGTGACCCGCGGGACCTGCCGGCCCTCCTGGAGCATCGCGCCGACACGGCCGGCGCGCACCGCGGCGGACGGGGCCTCGCCGAAGAGGCGGACCTCGCCCGCGTCGGGCTCGTCCAGACCGAGGAGGAGGCCGATGGCGGTGGACTTGCCCGCCCCGTTGCGTCCGAGGAGCGCGACGGTCTCGCCGCGCCGGATGTCGAGGTCGACGCCCGCCACGGCCCGTACCGGACCGAAGGACCTGGCCGCCCCGGCGAAGTGGACTGCTGTCTGCGTCATGACCACGACGCTACGGAGCGGACGGGTGGCCGCGGCAGATGCGCGCGTCCTTGTCCGGCGATGACAAATGTCCTGGGTGAGCCCGCCGACACGGCGATCTGACGTTGTGTCAGGAGCCTTCACAAGTCACGGGGGGTGCGTTATACATAGGGGCCAACCCGGCCTAGAACGCGTTCTAGAACGCGACGCGGGGCGGCCGGTCCCGAACGGCCTCGGTGCGGCCGACGGTGCGGACGGCCGCACCGAGGTCTTCCACTTCTCAACCGTCGGAGGAGCAGCAGCCTCATGCCCATCGATGCCGCCAAGGCGATCGCCGCAGAGCCGCGCAGCGCCGAGATCACCTGGGACCACAAGGACATCCAGCTCTACCACCTCGGCATCGGCGCGGGTTCGTTCCAAGGCAAGGACAACCCCGCGACCGACCCCGACGAGCTGCGCTACACCCTGGAGTCCCGGCTGCACGTCCTGCCCAGCTTCGCCACCGTCGCGGGCGCGGGCATGGGCGTCGTCGGCGGCCTCTCCGCCCCGGGGATCGACATCGACCTCGCCGCGGTCCTGCACGGAGGCCAGACGATCACGCTCCACCGCCCGGTCCCCGTCAGGGGGCGGGCCATCAGCACGTCACGCGTCGCCGCCGTCTACGACAAGGGCAAGGCCGCGATCCTCGTGCTCCGCTCCGAGGCCGCCGACGGGGACGGGCCGCTGTGGACGAGCGACGCCCAGATCTTCGTACGCGGCGAGGGCGGCTTCGGCGGCGACCGCGGGCCGTCGGCGCGCGCCGAGCAGCCGGGCCGCGAGCCCGACAGGGTCGTCGAGCGGGCCGTCCGCGAGGACCAGGCGCTCCTCTACCGGCTCTCCGGCGACTGGAACCCGCTGCACGCCGACCCGGAGTTCGCCAAGCTCGCCGGCTTCGAGAAGCCGATCCTGCACGGCCTGTGCTCGTACGGCATCACGCTCAAAGCGGTCGTCGACACGCTCCTCGACGGGGACGTCGCGCGCGTCCGCTCCTACAGCACCCGCTTCTCGGGCGTGGTCTTCCCGGGGGAGACCCTGCGCATCCGGATGTGGGCCGGGGAAGGCCGCATCCAGACATCGGTGACGGCCGTCGAGAGGGACGACGCCCCGGTGCTCGCCGACACCATCGTCGAAATCGCCTGACTTTCCGACCTCCTGACCTCCTGACCTCCTGAAGGGAGCCGCACCATGCGCGCAGCCGTGCTGCACGAGATCGGCCAGGACAAACTCGACGTCCTCGACGACGTCGAGGCGGTGGGCTTCGGCCCCGGCAAGGTGAAGATCCGGGTCAGGGCGACCGGGCTGTGCCACTCGGACGTCTCCGCGATGAGCGGGGTGCTGCCGCAGCCCGCCCCCTTCGTCCCGGGCCACGAGGGCGCGGGCGAGATCATCGACATCGGTGACGGCGTCGGCGGCCTCCAGCAGGGCGACCGGGTGCTGATGTGCTGGCTGCCCGCGTGCGGCACCTGTCCGGCCTGCAAGCGCGGCCAGTCCCAGCTCTGTCTGGCCGGCTTCATGAACGCCGGGACCCCCAACTTCAAGCGCCCCGGCGGTGACGTCTTCGGCTTCGCCGGTACGGGGACGTTCACGGAGGAGGTCGTGGTCGACGCGGGCTGCGCCGTGCCGATACCGGACGACGTGCCGTACGAGATCGCCGCGCTCATCGGCTGCGGGGTCACGACGGGGCTCGGCGCGGCCATCAACACCGCCAAGGTGGACGCCGGTTCGTCGGTCGCCGTCATCGGCTGCGGCGGCGTCGGCATCTCCGCGATCCAGGGCGCCCGGGTGCAGGGAGCGGCCCAGATCGTCGCCGTCGACCCGGTGGCCTCGCGGCGCGAGGCGGCGCTGCGCTTCGGCGCCACCGAGGCCGTCTCGCCGGACGGACTCGCCGACGCCAAGCAGCGGATCACCGCGGGCGAGGGCTTCGACTACGTCTTCGAGGTCGTCGGCAGGTCGGCGACGGCGAGGACGGCGTACGACACGACCCGGCGCGGCGGCACGCTGTGCATCGTCGGGGCGGGCGCGATGGACGACTTCCTGCAGCTCAACATGTTCGAGCTGTTCTTCGACGAGAAGCGGATCCTGCCGTCGATGTACGGCGGCGGGGACGTACTCCGCTCGTACGAACGGGCCATCGCGCTCTGGCGGGCGGGCCGGATCGACCTGGAGTCGCTGATCACGCACCGGGTGCAGCTCGCGGAGATCAACGAGGCGCTGACCCAGATGCGTACGGGCGAGGCGCTGCGTACCTGCATCGAGATCTGAGGGGGACCCGCTCGTATGTCACTCCCACTTGAGGGACTGTCCGCGATCGTCACGGGCGCGGGGCGGGGGCTCGGCCGGGCCGAGGCGCTGGAACTCGCCCGCCTCGGCGCGAGCGTCGTCGTCAACGACTACGGCCAGGCCGGCCGGGACGGCTCCGGCGAGGCGTCCGCCGCGCCCGCGGAGGCGGTCGCGGCCGAGATCCGCGAGGCGGGCGGCCAGGCGGTGGCGCACCTGGGCGACGTCTCGGACTTCGAGTCGGCCCGTGGTCTCGTGGACCTGGCGATCGGCACGTACGGCAAGCTCGACATCCTGGTCAACAACGCGGGGATCCTGCGCGACCGGATGGTCTTCTCGATGAGCGAGGCCGAGTGGGACTCGGTGATCCGGGTTCACCTCAAGGGCCACTTCAACACGACCCACTTCGCGTCGGTCCACTGGCGGGAACGCTCCAAGGCGGCGGGCGGACGTCCCGTGTACGGCCGCGTCGTCAACACCTCCTCGGAGGCGTTCCTGGCGGGCTCCGCGGGTCAGCCGAACTACGCGGCGGCGAAGGGCGGCATCGTCGGCCTCACGACGTCGACGGCGGCGGCCCTCGCGAAGTACGGCGTCACGGCCAACGCCATCTGCCCGCGCGCCCGCACCCGTATGACGGAGGACGTCTTCGCCGGCTTCGCCGAACCGGCGGACGGACAACTCGACCCGCTCGCCCCCGAGCACGTCGCCCCCCTGGTCGGCTATCTGGCGTCGCCGTCGGCGGCGGGGGTCAACGGGCAGCTGCTCGTCGTGCACGGAGGGATGGTGGCGGTGGTCGAACGGCCCCGGGTGGCCGCGAAGTTCGACTCGGCGAAGGACACCTTCTCCTACGAGGAGCTCGACGGCCTCCTCTCCGCGTACTACGCGTCCCGCCCACCGAACGAGACCTTCGCGTCGACGGAGGTCCTGGGGCTGAGGCGGGCCTAGGACCCGCGCGTACGGCGCGCTCTCGCCGTGGGCTCCGCCTTGCGGCTTCGCCGCGGGCTCCCCCGCCCCCCGGGACCGGGGAACGGGGATGCCCCGCTCGGCCCCGACTACTGCGCCGCGCCCGGGCGGCGGTGGCGGCCGTGGGCCGGAGACGTGGCCTCCTCCCTCGACGCCGCACCGCCCCGGTGCTTTCCAGAGCCGCCGCCTGCGGCCTGAGGCGCGCCCGCCCCCTGCGGACGCGCCTCGGTCGTGTCGGTTCGGGCTTCAGACATGTGGGAACTTCACTCCGTTGAGATCGCTGATTTCAGGTCGCAAGGGAGCCGGTCACGTCACCGTCGGCATCCGGACGATGCGCCTGCGTAGCCCCCGGCCGAAGAGTCTGACCAGGTGTCACACGCCGGAAGATCGGCGCCTGCTGCAACGGCACGGGCTTGCACACGGAAGGATCCCCGCCGCCGTCGCACGGTTCCCCACCTGCGGATTCCGCTTGTGCCGATTCAGTGATCACGGTGACCGGGTCGGGGAGAAACGCTTCCTCAGGGAGCTCCACCCGGGCCACCCCGCACGGCACCGCCCCCGTCGCGTACGGCAGCCGCAGTACGCCCTCCCGCGTCCACAGCCCTGCTCCCGTGAACCATCCTTCCGGAGCCGCGAGTTGGTGCAGTCGCCGCCCCGAGGGGCGCCACACTCCCACCCAACTGCCCGCCGCCGCGTCGATTCGCAGCGCCACCGAGCAGCTCTCCGGCATCAGCATCTGCCCCGGCTGAATCGCGAACGGCGTCACCGCGGCGTCGGCAATCCGCAGGCACTCCGGAAACCGCACCGGCCGCAGGCTCCCCAGTACTCCCCACCCCAGCCGGTCGTGGCCCGGCGCGTCCGAGCGGATCAGCAGCAGACCGCTCTCGGCGTCCGCGAGCAGCAGACGGTCGTTGCTGTCCTCCGTGATCTGCAGCAGCGGCGTCACCTCGCCGCCCCGCTCCAGGTCGACCGCGACGGCCTTGGTGATCCCGTCCGTCTCCCGGTCCAGGGCGAGCATCCGGCCCGTACGGTCCAGCCACACCCCGCCCGAGCAGTGGCCGGGCACCTCCGCGACCCGCTCGGGCCCGAACGCCCCGCCCGCGACGAGCCACAGCGCCGTCGAACGCTCGCCGGGCACCAGCGCGTACACGCAGGTGCCGTTCGGGGACGGCGGAAGCAGGGTCATCGTCGTCGACTCGACGAATCCGAGGGGTAGTTCGCCGGTACCCGGACCGGTCGGATAGAGCAGCGAGCACGCCTGCAGTCCCGCCACCCGCCGGCGGATCAGCACCCGCCCGTCGGCCATCGGCACCACCTCGGCGTCCGGCTCCTCCGGCTGGTCCATCGGAAGCGGTACGGCGTACGGCTCGGGCCCGTCGAGCGTCCACCGCTCGGCGAAGCGCGCGTCGCCCGTACCCGCGAGACGTGCCGCGTAGCACCCGTCTGCGCTGATCGTGAACCCGTCACCGGCGCCGTCACCCGGCGCAGCACCCGTACCCCTACCCTCGGCCGCGCCCACACGCCGTACAGCTCCGTCGTCCCCGGCCGCGGTCTCCTCGATGGCACACGCTGTCATCGGCTGGTCACCTCCGGCTACCGAAGGTAGTTTTCGCACTTCCAGCCGAACAATGCGAGACAGCGCACTTCACACAAAAGGGTGGCCGTGTGCCGATTCGCCTGAGGGCGAGGGGGTGGCTGTGCTCCACGAGGGCTCCGCTAAGGTAAGGCACGCCTTATCACCCCTTGCTCGACCCGCACGACCAGGAGCACCTCATGTCGCTACGCCGCCGTGGCACCGCCGCAGCAGCGGTCGCCCTCGCCGCCGCCCTCTCCCTCACCGCCTGCGGCGCCGACAAGGCCGCGGACAAGGCCACGTCCGACGACGGCGGCAAGAAGTCCGTCGCCCAGGGCGGCAAGGACTTCGGCGACGCCGCGCAGAAGACGGCGGCCATGGGCACCGACGCCAAGCCCGGTCAGTTCCCGCGCACCATCACCCACGCCATGGGCGCGACCGAGCTCAAGGCAGCCCCCAAGCGCGTCGTCGTCCTCGACGTCGGTGAGCTCGACAACGTTGCCTCGCTCGGTGTGCAGCCCGTCGGCTACGCCCCCTCCGAGGGCGACGACGGCATCCCGTCGTACCTGAAGAAGGAGGCCGGGAGCCCCAAGGACGTCGGCACGATCAACAATCTCAATCTCGAGGCGATCGCCCAGCTCAAGCCCGACCTCATCCTCGGCAGCCAGCTGCGCGCCGCCGACAAGTACAAGGAGCTCTCGCAGATCGCTCCGACGGTCTTCTCCATCCGCCCCGGCTTCACCTGGAAGGAGAACTACCGCCTCAACGCCGCCGCCCTCGACAAGTCCGCCGAGGCGAGCGCGAAGCTCGCCGCGTACGAGAAGAAGGCCGAGCAGCTCGGCACCGACCTCGGCGCCGACAAGCCGACCGTCTCCATGGTCCGCTACATGCCGGACAAGATCCGCCTCTACGCCAAGGCCTCCTTCATCGGCACGATCCTCGACGACGCCGGGGTGCCGCGGCCCACGAACCAGCAGATCAACGACCTGGCCACCGAGGTCAGCGCGGAGCGGATCGACGAGGCCGACGCCGACTGGATCTTCACCGGCGTCTACGGCGACCCGGCGAAGACCAAGCGCGACACCGCCCGGTCCAACCCGCTGTGGAAGAACCTGAAGGCGGTCAAGGCCGGGCAGGCCAAGGACGTACCGGACGAGACCTGGTACCTCGGCCTCGGCGTCACCGCCGCGGACAAGGTCCTCGACGACCTGCGCGGCTACCTGGTCAAGTGAGCTCCCGCCCCGGTGCCCGCCGTCGGCACCGGGGCTGCCGCGCTCCTGGAACGAAGACCACCGCGGCCGTCGATCGAGCACCCCGCACGGCGATCGGCCACCTCCGCGAGAGCGGCGCCGGTTCAGCCGCATAGAGCAGCCAGGTAGCCTTTCCTCCGTGCCCCGTCTCTCCGAAGTGATCGCCGCGCTCGACGCCCTCTGGCCCCCCGAGCGGGCCGAGGAGTGGGATGCCGTCGGCACGGTCTGCGGAGACCCCGACGCCGACGTGACGCGCGTCCTCTTCGCCGTCGACCCCGTCCAGGAGATCGCCGACGAGGCGATCGCGCTCGGCGCCGACCTGATCGTCACGCACCACCCGCTCTATCTGCGCGGGACGACGACGGTCGCCGCCTCCCACTTCAAGGGCCGGGTCGTGCACACCCTCATCAAGCACGACGTCGCCCTGCACGTCGCGCACACCAACGCCGACACCGCCGACCCGGGCGTCTCCGACGCCCTCGCCGGCGCCCTCGATCTGCGTGTCACGGGCCCGCTCGTGCCCGAGAACGGGCTCGGCCGCATCTGCGAGCTCGACCACCCGCTCACCTTGCGCGAATTCGCCGCCCGCGCAGCCCAGCGCCTCCCCGCCACCGCGCAGGGCATCCGGGTCGCCGGCGACCTCGACGCGACCGTCCGCCGCGTCGCCGTCAGCGGCGGCTCCGGCGACAGCCTCTTCGACGTCGTACGCGCCTCCGGCGTGGACGCCTTCCTCACCGCCGACCTGCGGCACCACCCGGTGTCCGAGGCGACGCAGCACTCGTCCGTCGGGCTGGTCGACGCCGCCCACTGGGCCACCGAATGGCCCTGGTGCGAGCAGGCCGCCGCCCAGCTCGACGAGATTTCCGACCGCCACGGCTGGGGCCTGAGGGTCCACGTCTCGAAGACGGTCACCGACCCCTGGTCCTCCCACCACACCTCTGGAGCCCCCAACTGAACGCCGCGCCCGCCGACCAGATCAGACTCCTCGACGTCCAGGCCCTCGACGTACGACTGTCGCAGCTCGCGCACAGGCGCAAGTCGCTGCCGGAGCACGCCGAGATCGAGTCGCTGACCAAGGACCTCACGCAGCTGCGCGACCTGCTCGTCGCCGCGCAGACGGAGGAGAGCGACTGCGCCCGCGAGCAGACCAAGGCCGAGCAGGACGTCGACCAGGTGCGCCAGCGCTCCGCCCGTGACCAGCAGCGTCTCGACTCGGGCGCGGTCACGTCCCCCAAGGACCTGGAGAACCTCCAGAAGGAGATCGCCTCGCTCGCCAAGCGGCAGGGCGATCTCGAGGACGTCGTCCTGGAGGTCATGGAACGCCGCGAGTCCGCGCAGGAACGGGTCGCCGAGCTGACCGGCCGCGTCGCCTCGGTCCAGGCGAAGGCCGACGACGCGACGGCCCGCCGGGACGCCGCGTTCGAGGAGCTCGACGGCGAGTCCGCGAGCGTCGCCAAGGAGCGCGAGGTCGTCGCCGGCACCATCCCCGCGGATCTGCTCAAGCTGTACGAGAAGCTGCGCGAGCAGCAAGGCGGCGTGGGCGCGGCCCGCCTGTACCAACGCCGCTGCGAGGGCTGCCACATCGAGCTCAACATCACCGAGCTGAACGAGGTGCGGGCGGCCGCTGCGGACACGGTCGTTCGGTGCGAGAACTGCCGCCGCATCCTGGTCCGTACGTCGGAGTCGGGCCTGTAATGCCTGCGTCCGTCATCCAGGAGCTGATCGTCGAGGCCGACGGCGGCTCCCGGGGCAACCCGGGCCCGGCCGGCTACGGCGCGGTCGTGCTCGACCCGGCGACGGGCGAGACGCTCGCCGAGCGGGCCGAGTACATCGGCGTCGCGACGAACAACGTCGCCGAGTACCGCGGTCTGGTGGCCGGCCTCGAGGCGGCGAAGGAACTCGCCCCGGACGCCTCGATCCGCGTCCGCATGGACTCCAAGCTCGTCGTCGAGCAGATGTCGGGCCGCTGGAAGATCAAGCACCCCGACATGAAGCCGCTCGCGGCCGAGGCGGCGCGGATCTTCCCGCAGGGCCAGGTCCGCTACGAGTGGATCCCGCGCGAGAAGAACAAGCAGGCGGACCGGCTCGCCAACGAGGCGATGGACGCGGGCAAGCGGGGCAAGCAGTGGGAGCCGTCCGCCTCCCGGGCGGCCCTCGCGGAGGACACCCGTGCGGCGCGGGTCGTGGGCGACGCGGCGGCGGGCGCTGCGAAGGCGCGGGCCGCGCTCGCGGGTACCGGCGCCGCGGCCGGTCGTGCCCCGGCCGTGGCCACGGCGCTCGCCGGGACGACTCAGGCTCCGGCCCCGGCCGCCCCGGCGGTCGGCTGGGCGGCTCCCGCCGATCTGGGAGCACCTGCCACGTTCGTCCTGCTGCGGCACGGCGAGACGGCGCTGACGCCCGAGAAGCGATTCTCCGGGAGCGGTGGCAGTGACCCGGAGCTCACCGCGGCCGGTGAACGGCAGGCGGAAGCGGTCGCCACGTCGCTGGCCGCGCGCGGCACGATCCAGGAGATCGTCTCCTCGCCGCTGCGCCGCTGCCGGCAGACGGCGGCGGCCGTGGGCAAGCGCCTCGGGCTCGACGTGCAGATCGACGACGGCCTGCGCGAGACGGACTTCGGCGCGTGGGAGGGCCTGACGTTCTCGGAGGTCCGCGAGAGGTACGGGGACGACCTCGACGCCTGGCTCGCCTCCCCGAAGGCGGCGCCCACGGGCGGCGAGGCCTTCGCATCGGTCGCCCGGCGCGTCGCGGCGACCCGCGACCGGCTGATCTCGGAGTACCAGGGCCGCACGGTCCTGCTGGTCACCCATGTCACCCCGATCAAGACCCTGGTCCGGCTGGCCCTGGGAGCCCCGCCGGAAGCGCTGTTCCGCATGGAGCTCTCGGCGGCGTCCCTGTCGGCGGTGGCGTACTACGCGGACGGCAACGCGTCCCTGCGCCTTCTGAACGACACGTCGCACTTGCGCTGAGGCGGGGGCGGCCTCTTACGTCCCGGCCCGGGCCGTGTGTCCGGGAAGGTACCCCACCTCCCAGGCGAAGCTCTGGGAGGTGCGGTGTCCACAAGGCACCGGCGGCCGCGTCGGCGACGGCCGGCTGTTGTTCCGGGAGGCGGGGCGCCGCTGTTCCGGGAGGCGGGGGCCGCCCCGCCGTCATGGCAGCGGTGTCACCGGTGGTCGCGGGGCAGGCCCGGGTCGTGCCCGTCTGTATCCCGCCCGAGCTTCGCTGCCGCGGCTACGCGGGCGTTGTCACCGTCGCCGCGACCCGTCTCGCCCAGCGCTCGGGCGCGAGCGAGGTGCTGCGCTTCACGGATCCGGCCGGCCCCACGAGCAACGCGCTCCACCAGCGCCCGGGGTACCGCCCGGAGCCGGTCTTCACCTGAACGTTCCCCGTAGTCCCGCGCTCAATTCAGCGCGGCAGCCTCGCGTGCGAGCGACTCGACCCTAGCCCAGTCCCGCGCCGCGAGCGCATCGGGCGGCAGCATCCACGTACCGCCCACGCAGCCGACGTTCGGCAACGCGAGGTACGAAGGAGCGGTCTGGAGCGAGATCCCGCCGGTCGGGCAGAAGCGCGCCTGGGGGAGCGGTCCGGCGAGGGACTTGAGGTACGGGGTGCCGCCCGCCGCCTCCGCGGGGAAGAACTTCATCTCGCCCACCCCGCGCTCCAGCAGGGCGACGACCTCCGACGTGGTCGAGACGCCGGGCAGGAACGGCACTCCGGACGACGCCATGGCGTCCAGCAGCGCGTCGGTCCAGCCGGGGCTCACCAGGAACCGCGCTCCGGCGGCCACCGCGTCCGCCACGCCCCGCGGCGAGATGACGGTGCCCGCGCCGATCACGGCGTCGGGCACCTCGTCGGCGATCGCCCGGATCGCGTCGAGCGCGCCCGGCGTGCGCAGGGTCACCTCGATGGCGGGCAGCCCGCCCGCGACCAGGGCGCGGGCGAGCGATACGGCATCGGCAGCGTCGTCGATGACGACGACGGGGACGACGGGGGCGAGGTCGAGCACGGAGGTCATGCGGTCATCGTGCCCAACCGCACCGCTCCCTGCAACGCCTGTTGCGCTCTGCGCAACGACTCGGGTCAGTGAATCTCGTTCACCAGGACGTCCAGCGACCAGGCCTTGCCCGCCTTGCCCGGCGTCTCCACCTCCACGGTGTGGCCGAGGTCCCGCAGGGCCTCCACCAGCTCGCCCGGCCCCTTCGGCGCGGCCCCCGCCTCCAGCAGGCTGCGGACGATCCGCCCCTTGGTCGCCTTGTTGAAGTGGCTGACGACCTTCCGGGTGGGGGCGTGCAGCACCCGCACCGTCGCCGTACGGCCGGCGATCTCGCCCTTCGGCCGCCACGCCGCCGCGTACGCCGACGACCGCAGGTCCAGGACGAGCCCGTCCCCGGCGGCCTCGGGCAGCACGGAGGCCATCGGTGCCCGCCAGTGCGTGCTCAGCGCCCCGAGCCCGGGCAGCTTCACTCCCATCGAGCAGCGGTACGACGGAATTCGGTCGTCCACCCGGACCGCGCCCCACAGCCCGGAGAAGACCAGCAGCGAACGCCGGGCCCGCTTGCGGGCTGCCGCGTCGAGCGTGGCGAGCCCGAGTGCGTCGTACAGAACGCCGGTGTAGATCTCCCCGGCCGGCCGCGCCCCGGCCGTCCGCAGCTGTGCGTTCTTCGCGATCTCGCCGCGCAGCCCCTCGCTCAGCCCGAGCACCTCGCGGGCCTTCTCCCCGTCCCCGCGGCAGAGCTCGACCAACTCGTCGAGCATCGCGGCCCGCGCCCCGGCCAGCCCGGGCAACGACAGCGACTCCGGCTTGAGCGGCGCCCCGCGGCCGGAAGCGGCCTTGCCCTCCGACGGCGGCAACAGCACGAGCACGGCGGTTCTCCTCTACATCCGTAACGTGAAGGGGGTGCGGCCCCCGCGCCAGCGTAGTCGGGCCCCCCGCCCCCGCTCGCGTCACGGCGGCCCCGCCCGCCGTGCCACCGCCTCCGGCACGCGAACACGGCGGGGACGGGAACGGGGGCGGCAGCCCTCTCCACAGGCCCTGGTGGGGCGCCTTGATCATCCCCGGTGACAGGTCGATGCCGACGGCGTCCAGCCGTGGTGCACGGAGCGGAGGGCCCGTACCCCGCCGAGCGCGGCCGCGCCGGCCGCTGCCTTCGGGCCTTCGCGCGCGTAGCGGCGCGCGAGGAGGCCCCGGGCGACCCGAACAGGCGGGGCGGGTCGGCAGCCCTCTCGACAGGCCCTGGTGCACGGGGCGGCGGGCCCGTACCCCGCGGCGCGCGGCTACGCCGGCTGCGTCCGCACCGCCGCACGGCGAGGCCCCGCGCGCCCCGGGGCAGGGCGGGGGAGTGGCGGCGCGAGCCCCTGCATCGTCCGGTCGCCGCGCCGCCCCGCCCGCCATACGCTCGGTCCATGCCCCGCCGTCAGATGCATGTGATCTGCGCAGCCGAGGCTCCCCTGCGGGCCGCCCTGCGCGCGCTGCGCACCACGCTCGATGTGCCGGACGACTTCCCGGGCGAGGTTCTGGCGGAGGCGGAGCAGGCGGCGCGCGAGCCGCGTCTTCCCGAGCGGGACGCGACGGACATCCCGTTCTTCACGATCGACCCGCCGGCCTCCAACGACCTGGACCAGGCGATGCACCTGGAGCGCCGCGCGGGCGGCGGCTTCCGCGTGCACTACGCCATCGCCGACGTCGCGGCGTTCGTACGGCCCGGCGGCGCGCTCGATGCCGAGGCGCACCGGCGGGCGCTGACGCTCTACTTCCCGGACGAGAGGGTCCCGCTGCACCCCGAGTCCCTCTCCGAGGGCGCCGCGAGCCTTCTGCCGGGCCGCCCGCGCCCGGCTCTGCTCTGGACGATCGACCTGGACGGGGACGGCAGGACGGTCACCACGGACGTCCGGCGCGCCGTCGTCCGCAGCCGCGCGAGGCTCGACTACGCGGGTGCGCAGCGGCAGATCGACAGCGGCACCGCCGAGGAACCGCTCGCGCTGCTCAAGGACATCGGGCTGCTGAGGGAGCGGCTGGAGATCGAGCGGGGCGGGATCTCCCTCAACGTGCCCGAGCAGGAGATCGTCGAGCAGGACCACACATACGTCCTCCGGTTCCGCGCCCCGCTCCCCGCGGACGGCTGGAACGCCCAGATCTCCCTCCTCACCGGCATGGCCGCGGCCCACCTCATGACCACGGCCGGCACCGGCATCCTCCGGACGCTGCCGACCGCCCCCGACGGCGCCGTCGCCCGGCTGCGCCGCACGGCGAAGGCCCTGCACATCGACTGGCCGCACCACGTCTCGTACGCGGAGGTCGTCCGTTCCCTCGACCCCTCGAACCACCGCCACGCCGCCTTCCTGCAGGAGTGCACGACACTTCTGCGCGGCGCGGGCTACACGGCGTTCAGCGGCGGCCGGCTCCCCGTCCCGGCCGTCCACGCCGCCGTCGCCGACGAGTACACCCACTGCACCGCCCCGCTGCGCCGCCTCGTCGACCGGTACGCGGGCGAGCTGTGCCTGTCCGCCGTCGCCGGCGAGGAGCCGCCCGTGTGGGTGCGCGATGACCTCGACGCGCTGCCGAAGGAGATGGCCGAGGGCGCGCGGCGTGCCCGCACCGTCGAGCGCGAGTGCGTGGACATCGTCGAGGCGGCCCTGCTGAGCTGCCGGATCGGCGAGCTCTTCGACGCCTTCGTGATCGATGTGAAGGACCACGAACCGGACGTCGGCACCGTCCAGTTGCAGGATCCGGCGGTCGTCGCCCCGGTCGAGGGCGGCGGCGCCGAGCTCCCGCTCGGGGAGGCGCTGCGGGTGCGGCTCATGCAGGCTGACCCGGGGGTGGCGAAAGTGCGGTTCGCGCCTGCGTGAGGGCGCGCAGCAGGGCCCGGGAGTCGTCCGCGTGCAGGCGTACGGTCCGAACCCGGCGCTCCCGCCCCAGCAGCCCCACGGTGGTCACCGGCTCGGTCAGCTCCAGGGTGAGGGAGGTCTGCGAGCCGACGGCCAGATTGAGGACGCCGTCCTCCTTCTTGTCGTGCGTGAAGCGCAGCTCGTACGAGACGGAGGCGATCCGGTCGAGCGGTATGCGCACGTCGACATGGGCGGCCTGGCGCAGCCGCAGCGTGTCCGCGGTCAGGGTGTGCGGGCGGGTGACCGAGGCCGCGTGCAGCCCGATGACGAAGAAGACGGTGTACACGTCGAGGACGAGGACGATCGCGTGCACCACGGGCCAGCCGCTCAGCAGGTACGACATGCCGACGGTCTCGACCACGCAGACGAAGGCGAAGCCGTAGAGGATGGTGGCCTGGTCGCGGGCGTGCCCGAAGGCCTGGTGGCCGGGGCCGACACCGTCGCGGCGCCGCGCCACCCACAGGACGATGCTCCACATGATCCGCAGCTCGTGCCCGGTGAGCCGGAGCACCGGCTCGGGCACCAGCTCGCCCACGGCTTCGCGGGTGCTGAGGCCCCGCCTGCGCAGCTGCACGAAGACCGCGGCGCCGGCCGACAGCAGGAGCAGAGTGACCGCCTCGGCGGCGGCCAGGACGGAGCCGGACAGGCGTACGCCGGCCAACAGGCAGACCGCGATGACGAGTTCGGCGGGCAGCGCGGCGTACGCCACCGCCCTGAGCACCCGCTTCACCGGGCGCGCTCCACGACGAGGCGCAGCGCGCGGCGTACGGCCTCGGCCTGGGCGGGGGAGAAGTCGGCGTAGAAGGCGTCGAGGAACCCGCCCTCCGGCATGCCGTCGGCGTCGGCGAGCTGTGCCGCGATCTCGTCGGGCAGCAGGCCGGCCAGCGCCTGGGCCGCGTCCGCCACCCGCGGGTCGTCGGTCTTCGCCTCGGCGAGCGCGTCGAGCTTCCCGTAGACCTCGTACGCGCGCTCCACGGCGCCCGGCGCCTCGGTCATCCGCCGCATCGCGCCGAGCAACTGGTCCCGCTCCTCGTCGGACGCGACGGTGTCCAGGAGCGCGAGCAGTTCGCGGTCCTTGGCGGCCATGGCGGACTCGGGCCGCCCGGCGGTGGCCTCGGCAATGGTCCCGAACAGCGCCGTCAGCTCCTCCGACACGGGCCCCTCGGCCGTCATCCGCCCGCTTCGTGCCTGCACCAGCAGCTCCCCGAGCCGCCTGCGCCGCTCGCCCAGCTGCTCCTGCTGCTGCGCGAGGTCGTGGTCCAGCTCCTCCAGCACCTCCACGATCTCCCGCCCCGCGTCGTCGACGAGCACGTCCCGCACCTCGTCGAGCCCGAGCCCCAGCTCGGTCAGCCGCCGGATCCGCGCGAGCAGCACGGCGTCCCGCACCGAGTAGTCCCGGTAGCCGTTGGCCTGCCGGACGGGCTCGGGCAGCAGCCCGAGGTGGTGATAGTGCCTGACGGCCCGCGCGGTCACCCCTACCAGCGCGGCGATCTCTCCGATTCGCATGGCCTCAGTAGAAACCCTGACGCTGCGGCAAGGTCAAGCGAGGCGGTGCTCCGGCGCCGGAAGCGCTCCGGCTTCCATGATCGTGTGCGGCGAGCCCGAGGACGGCGACCACCTGCAGCGGCGCACGGTCCACTTCGGCCAGGTCCTGCCCCTTCCCGAGCCGCTCGCCTTCGACCTGGACGCCGCCGCCTTCGTCCGAGGGACAGCGGCCGGCGGCCTACGGATCGCCGGGTAGCATGGTCATCACGGCAGACGAGCCGGGCGGACGGCCGCGACGGGATCGACGATCCCGCCGAGGAACGTCCGGGCTCCAAAGGGCAGGGTGGTGGGTAACGCCCACCCGGGGTGACCCGCGGGACAGTGCCACAGAAAACAGACCGCCGGGGACCTCGGTCCCCGGTAAGGGTGAAACGGTGGTGTAAGAGACCACCAGCGCCTGAGGTGACTCAGGCGGCTCGGTAAACCCCACCCGGAGCAAGGTCAAGAGGAGGCGTCTTCGGACGGCTCTGCGCGGACGATCGAGGGCTGCCCGCCCGAGTCCGCGGGTAGACCGCACGAGGCCGGTGGCAACACCGGTCCTAGATGGATGGCCGTCGCCCCGACGACCGCGAGGTCCCGGGGCACAGAACCCGGCGTACAGCCCGACTCGTCTGCCCTTGTGGCCCTGGCCAGGGTCAATGTCCTGGCCAGGGCCACAATGCACCCTGCAGGATTCGCGTCCGCACCGGTGGTTTCCCGGGAGCTCCGGCGCGATGGTCCACGCGTTGTGTGCGCGGGCCGGACGCGGACGCCGCCCCCGGCACCGGTCACCCCAGCGCCTTGTCGAGGTTGAACGCCGCGCTGATCAGGGCGAGATGGGTGAACGCCTGCGGGAAGTTGCCGATCTGCTCGCCCGTGCGGCCGATCTCCTCCGCGTACAGGCCGAGGTGGTTGCCGTACGTGAGCATTTTCTCGAAGGCCAGGCGCGCCTCGTCCTTGCGGCCGGCCCGGGTGAGGGCCTCGACGTACCAGAAGGAGCAGATCGAGAACGTGCCCTCCTCGCCGCGCAGGCCGTCCGGGCTGGCCTGGGGGTCGTAGCGGTAGACCAGGGAGTCGGCGACGAGGTCATCGCCGAGTGCGTCCAGCGTGGTCAGCCACTTCGGGTCGGTCGGGGAGATGAACTTGGTCATCGGCATCATCAGGACGGAGGCGTCGAGGACGTCGCCCTCCTCGTGCTGGACGAACGCGTTCCGGTCGGGCGACCAGCCGCGTTGCATGATGCGCCGGTAGATCCGGTCGCGCACCCCGGCCCAGTGCACGATGTCGGCGGGGAGTCCCCGGTGCCGGGCCATGCGGATGGCCCGTTCGATCGCCACCCAGCACATCAGACGGGAGTAGAGGAAGTTCTTGCGGCCACTGCGGGTCTCCCAGATGCCCTCGTCGGGCTGGTCCCAGTTCTCGCACACCCAGTCGACCAGGTCGCAGACGGTGTCCCACTGGGCGCTGGAGATCGGCTCCCCCCACTTGTCGTAGAGGTAGATCGAGTCGATGAGCGCGCCGTAGATGTCCAGCTGCAACTGGTCGACGGCGCTGTTGCCCACGCGTACGGGGGCGGAGCCCATATGGCCCTCGAGGTGGGAGAGCTCCCGCTCGGGCAGTTCGCGGCAGCCGTCGACGCGGTACATGATCTGCAGCGGTCCCGAGCGGGCGCAGGCGATGCAGACGTGCTCGGTCAGGTACCGCATGAAGGCCTGGGCCTCGTCGGTGAACCCCAGCCGGAGCAGCGCGTAGACGCAGAAGGCCGCGTCGCGGATCCAGACGTACCGGTAGTCCCAGTTCCGCTCGCCGCCGATCTGCTCGGGCAGGCTCGTCGTCGGCGCGGCGACGATCGCGCCGGTCGGCGCATAGGTGAGCAGCTTGAGCGTCAGCGCGGAGCGGTGCACCATCTCGCGCCAGCGTCCGCGGTAGCGGGACTTGGACAGCCACCGCCGCCAGTACCGCACGGTGGCCTCGAACAGCTCCTCCGCCTCGGCGACGGGACAGGCCCGCGGCGCCACCTGGCCGCCCACCCGGTCGAGCGCGAAGACGGCGGTCTCCCCCTCGTGCAGCTTGAACAGCGCCCACACGTCCCGGCCGTCGTGCTCGACCGGAACGCTGGAGGTCAGCGCGAGGGTGAGCGAGGGCGACTCGAAAACGGGGAGGCCGTGCTCCGTACGGACGGTGTGCGGCTGTGAGCCGTAGTCGAAGCGGGGTGCCACGACCGCGCGGAACGGCAGGGTGCCCCGGACGCAGATCACGCGGCGGATCAGCCGGTGCCGGTCGGCCTCGCGTGAGTCGTCGACGATGGGCATGAAGTCCTGGACCTCGCCGACGCCGTCGTCAGCGAAGAAACGGGTGATCAGCACGTTGGTGTCGGGGAAGTAGAACTGCTTCGTACGCACCGGCACGTCGGGTGCGAGCTGGAAGGAGCCGCCCAGCTCGGCGTCCAGGATCGACGCGAAGACGCTGGGTGAGTCGAAGCGGCCGCAGCAGTACCAGTCGATCGTGCCGTTCGTTCCCACCAGTGCGGCACTGCGCAGATCCCCGATCAGCCCGTGCTCGGAGACGGACAGATACTGGGGACTACCCGGGCCTCCCGGGCCGCGAGCCGCGCTCGGGACCTCGTGGGTGGTTTCTCCGGTGGTCTCTTCGATGTTGTCTCCGGTGGCCTCTTCGGGCACAGCCTCAGCAGTCACGGATCGGTCCTCCCTCTGCCTGGCGGCACATGCGACCGTACGTCCGCAATTCATGGTAGTTCGATCGCGTGTCGGGCGGTTTGGTCTGATATGTTCGCCCAGGTCAGAAGGACGGAGCGGCGGCACCCGTGCCATGGGTGCCGCCGCCCCGGGAGACGCCGGAAAGCGTCAGAAGACGAACGGGCCGGGGTTCTGCGGAGACGTCGCGTTGCAGGTCGCCGTGATGCCGAAGACCACGACCGTGAGCGTCGTCGCCTCAAGGCTGTCGCCCGCGGCGACGGTCCCGTTCAGCGGCCCGGTCGACACGGCACTGCCCGCCGGGATCGCCGGGTTGGCGTTGCCGGCGAACGTCGTCGTGCCGGAGCCGTTCTTCGTGAGGGTGAGGGTGGACCTGACGGAGTTCGCCGAGATCGGGATGGGAGCGGTGATGGCGGAGGTGGAAACGGTGATCGTCGCCGCCGTGCCGTCCTGGGTCGCCGTGAGGGTCGCCTCGCCGGAGCCGAAGGAACCGCAGTCGAAGGACAACGTTGCCGTCGTCGGCTCGACCGCCTGGGCCACGGGAGCCAGCGCGAGGGTGCCGGCGGCCAGCATGGACAAGAGGACGGTGGCTGTGCGGAGTGTGCCGTGCTTCATGGGGGGTTCCGCCTTCGTGTGTGGGGGTTCACGGAGTGGCGTCGCCGACTGCCGCCACTGAGGCTGAAGGGCAGTCAGTGACGGTTGCCATTGGTGCAGCAACCTCTCGAGAAAGCAAGGCCGTTCGGCGTGCTTGTGCCATGTAACGGTCAGATCCGGCCGTCAGGCTGAACGCCCGCGCCCGCGCTCTCGCTCGCGCCATCGGTCGCGGTCGGGTCGCGGTCGGGTCGCGGTGACCCCGGGCCCGGGGTCACCGCGAGCGCGCGGCCACTCCGCGCAGATGCTCCTCGAACACCTGCCTGGCGTCGGGGTTCAGCGTGCGCAGCGCCACCATCGCCGTGACGATCACATCGCACAGCTCGGACTCCACGTCCTGCCAGGTGTGCGTGGTGCCCTTGCGCGGGTTCTGCCCCGTCGCGCCGATGACCGCCTGCGCGACCTCGCCGACCTCCTCCGACAGCTTCAGCACGCGCAGCAGGGTCTCCTGCTCGGGCGGGCGGTCGTTCGCCGCTTCGAGCCAGGTGTGGAGGTGCTCGACGGTGTGCCAGACCATGTTCATCAGGGGAGCGTGCCATGCGGATAGGGTGCGCGGATGATATTCGGACGGAAGGCGTTCCTGGGCGCCGTAGGTGACTTCGAGAGCGCCGTACGCGCGCAGGACGCGGACGGGGCGGAACGCGCGTTCGCGCAGCTTCACCAGACCTACGGGAAGGCCGGCGACGCCGAGTTCCGCGAGGCCGGTCCGCGGCTGTCGGCGCTGCTCGCGGACGTACCGCACGGGCCGCGGGCCGTGGCCGCAGTGATCACCGGGGCGTGTGTGGAGCGGGGCGCCGACGCCGTGGCGTGCGCTCCCGGGGTGCTCGCGGGCGCGCGGGAGGCGTTCGCGGCGGCCGAGGCGTTCTGCGAGCGCTGGGCGGAGACCGGGAGCGGGGAACTGCCCGACCCGGAGGACGACGAGCTGACCGACGCGGTCGTCGAGCGGACCGGGTTCGAGCCGGCCATCGGCTGGTGGACGCTGCCCCAGTGGGAGATGGCGGGCCTGGCCATGCTCAACGCGAAGGCCGTACGCCTGACCTTCGAGGACAGGGCCGAACTGCTCGCGCTCGTCGACCGGGTCTCCGAAGCCTCCGGCCACGAGTTCAAGTGCCTGGCTCACGCACTGCGCGTCCTGGACGACGAGCCGCTCGTCGTGCTGCACCGCGAGACCGGTACCGCCTACGCGATGCGCATGACCGGAATCGGTGACAATTTCCAGCTCCACACGCTCCTCGCGGGCGCGCTCATCGGCGGCCGTCATGTGCCCGGCGACGCCCCGTCGGCGCAGGAGGTCGCCGTGTGCCGGGACGCCGAGGGACAGGTCCCGACGACGGGAGCGTTCAACCTGGTCGGTGCGGACGGCGGCTGGATCTGGAACGAGGGCACGCCCTCCGACATCGCCGTCGTCGACGGAGTCCGGCTGCTGGTCCTCGACCCCCCGCCGTACCAGCGAGGCTGGCCCGCCGGCCGGTTCTTCCCCGGGATGCACGGGGACCTCGTGCTGGAGCGGGTCCTCGGCGCGGAGGAGGCCGCGGACTGGTTCGCCAAGGTGGCGCCCGCCAAGGGGTGACATGTCGTGGGTGACGCGCCACGGCTGGGTCAAGGTCCGCGTGGCGCGGAGCACCGGGGTGTACGGGTGAGGTCGCGTGCGTGAGGCGTACGGCACGTACGCGACCTCACCCGCATCCACGCACACCCCCGCACCAGAGGAGAGCGACCATGACCATCCCTGTGGACCGGCTCGGCGACCCGGCCGTCCGGGCCTTCGTCAAGGCCGTCAACGCCAACGACCGCGACGCTTTCATGGCCGCGCTCACCCCGGACGCGACCATGTCGGACGACGGCACGGACCGCGATCTCGCGGACTGGATCGACAAGGAGATCTTCGACTCGCGCGGGCACATGGAGATCGAGTCGGAGTCGGAGGGCGGGCGCGCGCTCGTCGCCCGCTACCGCAACGAGACGTGGGGGGAGATGCGGACGGCCTGGCGGTTCACCGTGGAGAACGGGAAGATCGCCCGCTTCGAGACCGGCCAGGCGTAACCGACGCGGCGAACGTAGTCGGCGCGACGTACCCCCGCGGCCGTGCGGCCAGGCGTCACCGGCCAGGCATGTCCGACCGGGTGCGACCGGCGCGGCGGAGTCCGCGAGGGCTGCCGCTGCCGGACCTCTTGCCCTGGAGTGCGCTCCACCTCCTAGCGTGCGCGCGGCATGGAGACGAGAACACCGGGACTTCGCCGAGGGCCCGCACTGCGCGGCCGTGCAGCACGCCTGCAATGTGCTGGAGGACGCGCCGGCCGCACGACCAGTTCGCGCGGCTGCGGCGGGAGGCGCCCGTCCACTGGCACGACGTGCCCGGTGACCACGACGGCTTCTTCGCGATCACCGCGCTGACACGGGAGCTGCTGAGGCGGCATGCGCGGGTGGAGCTGACGGAGGAGCCGCGGCGGATGCGGGTCCGACTTCATCAACGGGATCAAGTACCTGCCGGTGCGATTCAGCTGACCGCAGCATGCCCGGTCGGCCTCAGCCGGAGCGAGTGATGCGCGCTCCGGCGCCGCCGACGCGGATGCGCTGTTCGCCCGCGCGCAGCGTGACCGTGAGCTCGCCAGGGCGCCCCAGGTCCTCGCCCTGGTGCAGGGTGAGGACGGCGTCCTCGGGCACCAGGCCGAGCTCACGGGCGTACGCACCGAACGCGGCTGCCGCGGCACCGGTCGCCGGGTCCTCGACGACGCCGCCGACGGGGAACGGGTCACGCACGTGGAAGACGGTGGCGGACTCCCGCCACACCAGCTGCACGGTCGTCAGGTCCAGGCGGTGCATCAGGGCCTCGAGGCGGGCGAAGTCGTACGCCAGGTCCGCGAGGCGCGCGCGGGTCGCCGCGGCGACGACGAGGTGGCGGGCGCCGGCGAAGGCGATACGGGGCGGGAGCGCGGGATCCAGGTCCGCGGCCGGCCAGTCGAGCGCGGCGAGGGCCTCGTCGAGGTCGTCGCCCGCGATGTCCTGAACGGCCGGCTCCACGCTGGTGAGCGTGGCCCGGAGCGTGCCGCCTTCCTCGCCGACCTCCACCGGCACGGTACCGGCGCGCGTCGAGAACTCCAGCTTCCCGGGGCCGATCCGCTCCGCGAGGGCGATGGCGGAGGCGATGGTGGCGTGCCCGCAGAACGGCACCTCGGCCTTGGGGCTGAAGTAGCGGATGCCGTAGGCCCGCTCGCCCTTCGGCGTCAGGAACGCGGACTCGGAGTACCCGAGTTCGGCGGCGATCGCCAGCATGTCGGCGTCGTCGAGGGCGGAGGCGTCCAGGACGACGCCGGCCGGGTTGCCGCCGTCGGGGTCGCTGGAGAACGCGGTGTACTGCAGCACCTCGGGCCGCGGCTCATTCGTCGTCATGCCGGACCCAACGCGCGCGGCTCGCGCGGTGTTCCGGCGTGTCCCGTGCGGCGGGCCACGCGGCAGAGCCGCACATCGGACACTGCGCCCCACCCTGCCCCTTCCCGAACTGGCGGCAAGCCCCCAGCCTCCGCTGGGGCTCCGCCTTCCTGGGCCCCTTTCGCCCCCACGGACCGCATTCCAAGCCGCTCCGGGGTCTGAGGGCGGACGCTCGGGCTCGCCCGGCGGTGCGGGGTGCAATTTCAGCCGGTCCGGTGTTTGAGGGCGGGTGCTCGGGTCCAGCGGGCGGTGCGGGGTGCAATTTCAGCCGGTCTGGTGTTTGAGGGCGGGTGCTCGGGTCCAGCGGGCGGTGCGGGGTGCAATTTCAGCCGGTCTGGTGTTTGAGGGCAGGTGCTCGAGTCCAGCGGGCGGTGCGGGGTGCAATTTCAGCCGGTCTGGTTTTGCGGGCGGATGTTCGGGTCCACTGGGCGGTGTGGGTGCGTCTCCAGCCGGTGCGGTGTGTGGGGGTGGGCAATTCCGCCTCATTGTGGGGTGCGGGGCACACAACTCCAGTCCGTCCGGTGTTTGAGGACGGACACTCGGGTCCACCGGGTGGTACCGGCCACGACCCGCAGCCCCGACCGCCCGGCGGCACCGAATCGCCTGCCAGGGGCCGGCGCACCCGGCGGTGCCGGTCGCGGTCCGGTAGTTGGTCCGCGGGGCGGTACCGGGGCCCGGGGCGGAGCCCCGAGGAGGCGTCAGCCGCGGCCGATGTACGGCATCGTCGTCGCCATCACCGTCGCGAACTGCACATTCGCTTCCAGCGGGAGGTCCGCCATGTGAAGCACGGTCCGCGCCACATCCGCCGCGTCCATCACGGGCTCGACGGCGAGGCGGCCGTCCGCCTGAAGGACACCCGTCTGCATGCGCGCCGTCATCTCGGTCGCCGCGTTGCCGATGTCGATCTGGCCGCAGGCGATCCGGTACGGACGGCCCTCCAGGGAGAGGGACTTGGTCAGGCCGGTCATGGCGTGCTTCGTCGCCGTGTACGCGACCGACATCGGCCGCGGCACATGCGCCGAGACGGAGCCGTTGTTGATGATGCGGCCGCCCCGCGGGTCCTGGTCCTTCATCAGGCGGAAGGCCGCCTGGGCGCACAGGAACGAGCCGTTGAGGTTGACGTCCACGACGTGGCGCCACGCCTCGTAGGGGAGGTCCTCGAGCGGTACGCCGCCCGGTCCGAACGTGCCCGCGTTGTTGAAGAGCAGGTCCAGGCGCCCGTACCGATCCCGCACGGCGGTGAAGAGCGCCGTGACCTCGTCCGGTGAGGTGACGTCCGTGGGGACGCGCAGCACGTCCGCGTCGCCGCCCGCCAGGGAGGCCGTCTCCTCGAGGGCCTCCGCGCGGCGGCCGGCCACGGCGACCGACCAGCCCGCGCCCGCGAGGGCCAGCGCCACGCTCCGCCCGATGCCCGAACCCGCGCCCGTGATCACGGCGCTCCTGTGCCCTGACTCCATGGGCCCGCAGCGTACGGCAGAGACGCGAACGCGGATCTCATCCGTCCGACACGCGGATGTTGTGTACCGGACAACCGTGTGACGTCACCCCCGACTCCAATGCGGCTGACAACAGTCGTAAGGGGAGGGGTACATGACACCCGAACGCCAGCATTCCGGGGAATTCCGCGCCGCCGTACGCCACTTGGGCCGCCGTCGCTTCCTCACCGTCACCGGCGCCGCCGCCGCTCTCGCGTTCGCCGCCAACCTTCCGACCGCCGGGGCCGCGAGCGCCGCCGAGCTCGACGCCAGGAAGATCACCGAGAACCCGTTCACGCTCGGAGTGGCCTCGGGAGACCCGCTGCCCGGCTCCGTACTGCTGTGGACGCGACTCGCGCCCCGACCGTACGAGCCCGGCAGCGGACTGCCGAGTTCCCGCATCACGGTCAAGTGGGAGCTCGCCCACGACGACCGCTTCACCCGTGTCGCCAGACGCGGCCAGGCCACCGCCCACCCCGAGTTCGACCACAGCGTCCACGTCGAGGTCGCCAACCTGGACGCCGACCGCGTCTACTACTACCGCTTCCGCGCCGGCACCTGGATCAGCCCCACCGGGCGCACCCGCACCGCACCGCGCGCCGACGCGCGGATCTCCGAGCTGAAGCTCGCGGCCGTCTCCTGCCAGGCGTACCACGACGGCTACTTCACCGCGTACGAGCACCTCGCCGACGAGGACCTCGACGTCGTCTTCCACCTGGGCGACTACCTCTACGAGTACGCCGTCAACGCCGTCGGCGGCGCCCGCAACTACACCGACCGGCGCCTGCCCGCGCACTTCAACCGCGAGACCGTCACGCTCGAGGACTACCGGCTGCGCTACGCCCTCTACCGCAGCGACCCCGACCTGGCCGCCGCGCACGCCGCGCACCCCTTCGTCGTCACCTGGGACGACCACGAGACCGAGAACAACTACGCGGACGACATCCCCGAGAACGACGTCCCGCCGGAGGAGTTCCTGCTGCGCCGGGCCGCCGCCTACCGCGCGTACTGGGAGAACCAGCCCCTGCGCAGGCCGCAGCAGCCCGACGGCCCGGACATGCAGCTCTACCGCCGTCTCCGCTTCGGCAGGCTCGCCCAGTTCGACATCCTCGACACCCGCCAGTACCGCTCCAACCAGGCGTACGGCGACGGCTGGCAGACGCCCGGGCCGGAGTCCGAGGACCCGGCGCGCACCATGACCGGCGCGACCCAGGAGCGCTGGCTGCTCGACGGCTGGAACGCATCGAACGCGCTCTGGAACGTCGTCCCGCAGCAGGTCACCTTCGCCCAGCGGCGCGACGTCCCGCGCCCCGGCTTCAAGCTCTCCATGGACGCCTGGGACGGCTACCCCGCCTCCCGCAAGCGGATCCTGGACGGCGCCGCGGCCGCCGGCATCGACAACCTTGTCGTGCTGACCGGCGACGTCCACGTCGGCTACGCCTTCGACCTGAAGCAGGACTTCGACGACCCGGCGTCCCGCACGGTCGGCACCGAAATCGTCGCCACCTCCATCAGCAGTGGCAAGGACGGCGCCGACAAGCCCGCGAACTGGGACAACCTCACCCAGGCCAACCCGCACATGAAGTTCTACAACGGCCGCCGCGGCTATACGACGGTCACGCTCACCACCGAGCACGCCCGCGCCGACTTCCGGACGGTCTCCGCGGTGACCACCCCCGGCGCGCCTGTCACCACGGCCGCGTCCTTCGTCACCGAGGCCGGAAACCCCGGTCTCACGCCGGCATAGCCACGAGCTCGCCGGGATAGCGG
The DNA here is from genome assembly GCF_040296405.1 of Streptomyces sp. NPDC002133. Taxonomy (NCBI): domain Bacteria; kingdom Bacillati; phylum Actinomycetota; class Actinomycetes; order Kitasatosporales; family Streptomycetaceae; genus Streptomyces; species Streptomyces sp. NPDC002133. Next base: position 55,143 of record NZ_JBEOXF010000024.1, read on the forward strand.
ACGCCGATGCGGTCCCGTACCGCATCGAGCGTCCGCATCACCGCCAGCGAGCCGTCGAGCGGCACCAGCGGCGACTCCGTGGCGCCTGCCCGTAGACACCGCACCACCTCCGCCGCCTCGTGCCGCAACGAGTGCCGGTCGATCCCCGAGGCGTACTCCTCCGGCTCCCGGCCCTCCCGGTGCAGCACGAACCGGTCCGGGTGGAAGAAGCCCCGCGGCAGGTCGATCCGGCCCGTCGAGCCGGTCACCGACGCCGTCATCGGCGTGTCCGCGACGATCGAGCACGACAGCAGCGCCGACGCCCCCGACTCCCAGCCCAGCAGCATCCCCGTATTCAGGTCGACCCCCTCGTCCGAGAGCAGCGCATGCGCTTGGACGACATCCGGCTCGCCGAGCAGCAGGTGCGCGAACGACACCGGATACACGCCGAGGTCCAGCAGCGCCCCGCCGCCGACCGCCGGGTCCCGCAGCCGGTGGTCCGCCGTGAACGGACCGGCGAGACCGAAGTCGGCCTGGACCGTGCGGACCTCACCGATCGCCCCGTCCCGCACCAGCTCCGTCAGCCGCCGGATCACCGGATTGCAGTACATCCACATGGCTTCCATCAGGAACAGCCCGCGCCCGCGTGCGAGCGTCACCAGCTCCTCGGCCTCGGCGGTGTTCAGTGTGAACGCCTTCTCGCACAGCACCGCCTTCCCCGCCTCCAGACAGAGCCCGGCGGCGGTGCGATGCGCCGAGTGCGGCGTCGCCACGTACACCACGTCCACGTCCTCGTCCCCGGCGAGCGCCCCCCAGTCGCCGTACGCCCTCGGTATCCCGAACCGCTCGGCGAAGGCCCGCGCCGAGGCGTCCGTGCGCGAGGCAACCGCGACGACCTCCGCGTCCGGCATCGCCTGCAGCTCAGCCGTGAACGCCGCCGCGATCCCGCCGGTCGCCAGCACACCCCAGCGCACCGTGTCTCCCATGCCCTGCCCCTCGGTCATACGTGGAAAGGTCTCGACCACTCCGGACGAGCTGAGAGCATAGGGGGCGACGACAAGAAGCAGGAGCTGTTGATGCCGGAGAGCGGCCAGACCACAGGACACATAGCCCACGCCGCACCGGCACCGTCCCCGACGTCGCCGCCTGCCGCCGCGCGTCACGCCGGCCTCCTGGTCACGCTCGTCCTCGGCGGTCTCACCGCTGTTCCGCCGCTGTCCATGGACATGTACCTCCCGGCTCTGCCCGAGGTCACCGGCTCGCTGCACGCGCCCGCCGCCACCGTGCAGCTCACGCTCACCGCCTGTCTCGCCGGCATGGCACTCGGCCAGCTCGTCGTCGGCCCGATGAGCGACAGGTGGGGCCGCCGCCGGCCGCTGCTCATCGGCATGCTCGTGTACGTCGCCGCCACCGCGGTCTGCGCCCTGGCGGTCGGCGTCGAAATGCTCATCGCCTTCCGGCTCCTCCAGGGCCTCGCCGGCGCCGCGGGCATCGTCATCGCCCGCGCTGTCGTCCGTGACCTGTACGACGGCGTGGAGATGGCACGGTTCTTCTCCACCCTGATGCTGATCTCCGGAGTCGCCCCGATCATCGCCCCGCTCATCGGCAGCCAGATCCTCCGGGTCGGCGACTGGCGCGGCGTCTTCCACGTTCTCACCGGGGTCGGGTTGCTGCTCACCCTGGTCGTGTGGCGCTGGCTGCACGAGACCCTGCCGCCCGAGCGGCGCCACGGCGGAGGTGTCGCCGCGGCCCTGCACACCATGCGCGGTCTCCTCGCGGACCGCATGTTCACCGGCTACATGCTGGCCGGATCGCTCGCCTTCGCCGCGCTCTTCGCCTACATCTCGGCCTCGCCGTTCGTCATCCAGGAGATCTACGGCGCCTCGCCGCAGACCTTCAGCCTGCTCTTCGGCATCAACTCGATCGGGCTCATCGCGGTCGGCCAGATCAATGGAAAGCTGCTCGTCGGACGGGTCAGCCTCGACAAGGCGCTCGGCTTCGGCCTCGCCGTGATCACTCTCGCCGCGGTGGCGCTGCTGCTGATGACGACAGGCGTCTTCGGCGAGGTCGGGCTCGTACCTTTGGCGGCAGGTCTCTTCGTACTGATGTCCGCGATGGGCCTGGCGATGCCGAACACCAACGCCCAGGCGCTGATGCGCACCCCGCACGCCGCCGGCTCGGCCTCCGCGCTGCTCGGCACGTCCGCGTTCCTGATCGGCGCGGTCGCATCCCCGCTGGTGGGGATCGCGGGCGAGGCGACCGCGGTGCCCATGGCCGTGGTGCAGCTCGTGTGTGCGCTGGGCGCGGTGGCCTCGTTCGTCCTGCTGTGCCGCCCGTGGCGGCGTACGGACCACGTGGACCGTACGGACAAGGGCGGTGCGGCGGACACGGACCGAGCCGACGCCGGGTCTCAGTCCGCGCGCGCGTAACCGATCAGATGCAGCCGGTCCTTCGCGTCCGTCCAGCGGAACAGCCCCACCCCTGACACCTCGGTGCTCGGCAACCGGGAGTTGAGGGAGAGCGGCTCCGGCAGACCCGTCGCCAGATCGACCTCGTACGGGGTGCCACCGCCGGCCAGGGCCTCCGCCGCGCCACGGGTGTTCGTCGCCCCGTACGCCATGCCCTCGTCGGTCACCGTCGTCAGCGTCAACGGGTGGGTGCCGTCCGGCTCCTCGAAGCAGTACCCGGACCGCTCCTCCAGGTCGAAGGCGAGGATCCCGGCGATCAGATAGCGGCCGTCGGGGGAGACCACGGCCTGCGGATACTCGCCCGGCTCGATCGCCGGCTTGTGGCACTCGGCCGTGACCAGCGCCTTCCCGGTCGCCGAGTCGTGCACGGCCCAGAGGTCGTGGGTGGTGGCGCGCTTGGTCTTCGGCGCCTTCTGCCAGCGGACGAGCACCTGTCCCGAGGTGAGAGACGTCGGTACACCGTAGGTGCGGTCGGCGCCGGCCGGGGCGACGTTCCGGCTGAACCAGCCGCCCCGCACCCAGAACTCCCTGGCCCCGCTCACCAGCAGGCCCTTCGCGGTCAGCCCGCGCACCTCGGTCAGCTGCCGGCAGGTCGTGCAGCCCGCCGGGTGGCGCAGATCCTTCGGAGCGGTGATCGTCACACCGCCGCTGACCGGGTCCACGAGGGCGCTGCGCGCCCCGCCGTCGCCGATGAGGATGCCGGGGCCGGTGCCGGAGACGGTCGGCGCGGTGGGCCAGGGAACCTCGACGCGCCGGCGCTCGCCGTCGACGGCGTCGTAGATGTCGAGCGAGACGAAGGTGCCGGACGGGGTGAGCGGGTCGCGTCCGGCCTTCCCGAACGACCAGGTGACGAAGAACTGCCGTTCGTCCTTGGTGACCGCGAAGAGCCGCGGGAAGCTCTGCGGGCCGGCCAGCGCGGACCTCGGCTCGTCCGCCCATCCCGGCTTGCCCGTCGCGGCGTCGACGGTGCGCAGCCGGAAGTCGTCCTTCTCCCGTACGAGATAGGCGATCAGACCGGTCTCGCGGGCGATGGCGTAGTCGGACGAGGTGTCCGGGAGCTCCCAGCCCCGGGCGGTGTCGTACGCGGGCGGGACGGCGAGTTTGGTCGCCGGGCCGGTGGTCCTGGTCGGCTTCTTCGGTTTGCCACCGCCGCCCCTGGGCTCCTCGCCTCCGCCACCGCCGCAGGTGGCCAGCAGGAGGAGCAGCGCCAGTACGGCCACTCCGGCCACCAGGGCGATGCGCACGACCCGCTGTCTCATGGTCCCCCCGATGAGCACTGCCGTTGGACAACGGCCGTCAGACTAGCAACTGCCCAAGTGGGCACAGAGGTTCGGTCCGGCGCCGCCCGGGGGGCGAATTCCGGCCTAGAATTCGCCGGTGAACGCCACTCTCTCCGCCGCTCTTGCCGGACTGCTCGACGGTCTGCCGCAAGGCCGTCTCGCCCAGGCCGTGGACCGGCTGATCGCCAGCTACCGGGGGGAGACGCCGACGGACGCGCCCGTGCTGCGCGACCGGGCCGACGTGGCCGCGTACGCCGCGTACCGGATGCCCGCGACGTTCGAGGCGGTACGGTCCGCTCTCGCGGCGTTCCGGGCGGCGGCGCCCGAGTGGGCGCCCGCCTCGCACACCGACATCGGCGGCGGTACGGGCGCGGCGAGCTGGGCGGTCGCCGACGCCTGGCCGGAGAGCGACCGTCGCACCACCGTGCTGGACTGGGCGGAGCCCGCGCTGGCCCTCGGCCGGGAGCTGGCGGCCGCCTCGGACTCGCCCGCGCTGCGCGGCGCGGAGTGGCGGCGGGCTAGGATCGGCGCGGCGATGCGGCTGGAACCGGCGGACCTGATCACGGTCTCGTACGTCCTGAAGGAACTCGGCGACGCCGACCGGACGGCGGTCGTGGAACAGGCCGCGGCGGCCGGCCAGGCGGTGCTGATCGTCGAGCCCGGCACGCCCGACGGCTACGAGCGCGTCATCGAGGCCCGCGACCGGCTGATCGCGGCGGGCCTGCGGGTCGCGGCACCGTGCCCGCACAGCGCCGCCTGCCCGATCGTGCCCGGCACGGACTGGTGCCACTTCGCGGCGCGCGTGAGCCGGTCGTCGCTCCACCGCCAGGTGAAGGGGGGCTCGCTGGCCTACGAGGACGAGAAGTTCAGCTACGTCGCCGCCACCCGTTTCCCCGCGACACCGACGGCTTCCCGAGTGGTCCGCAAGCCCCAGATCCGCAAGGGCCAGGTCCTCCTGGACCTCTGCTCCACCGACGAGTCCCTCCACCGCACGACGGTCACCAAACGCCATGGCGACCTCTACCGCGCGGCCCGCGACACGGGCTGGGGAGCGGAGTGGCCCCCGTAGGCGCCGGTGCACGGCTCCCCGCGGGGTGGGGCCCGGCCCTCGGGCCCCGCGGGGGCCTGGACCGAGGGCTGACGCCCCCGATCCCCCTGCGGCAGCTTCGCGCCGCGAGTCCCGGGATTGGCCCGATGCGCGTGTGCCCCAGCCCGCCGGGCTTCGAGTACGGCGGCACCCGCATCAGCCCACCCGCGTTTGGCGACGGCGGCGACCCTTCTCGGCCTGTCCGGCATTTGTGGGCGGAGCTGTCGGGTTCGCCGTACGGGGGTGGTGCGCCGTCCCGGCCCGCTCGGGCTTTGTGGATGGCGGCGCCCATATGTCCCGGCCCGCGTGGGCTTTGTGGGTGGCGGCGCCCGGATTTCAGCGTGTCCGGCGTTTGAGGTCGGGCATGGGGGTTCGCTGTGTGGGGGCGGTGCGCGGTTCCGGCCCGCGTGGGGTTTGTGGGCGGGGGCGCCCGGATTTCAGCGTGTCCGGCGATTGAGGACGGACACCGTGGCTCACCGCATGGGAGCGGTACGCCGTTCCAGCCCGTCCGGCGCTTGAGGAAGGACACCCCGGGGCCGCCGGACAGGGGCGGCACACCCTGCCGAGCGCCGGCGGCCCCGGGGCACCCCGTACCCCCGCCGAAGTCAGGAGCGGAGCTCCTGGGTGCAGCACTTGACGCTGCCGCCGCCCTTCAACAGCTCACCGAGGTCCACCGCGACCGGCTCGAAGCCCCGGGCCCGCAGCGGCCCGAAGAGCCCCACGGCCTCCTGCGGAAGCAGCACGTGCCGCCCGTCGCTCACCGCGTTCAGCCCCATCGCCGCCGCGTCCGCCTCGCGTGCGACGAGCGCGTCGGGGAAGAGCCTGGCCAGGACCGCTCGGCTGCCGGGCGAGAAGGCCCCGGGGTAGTACATGATCTCGTCCGCCTCGTCGTCGAGGACGGACAGCGCCGTGTCGAGGTGGTAGTAGCGCGGGTCCACCAGATCCAGCCCGATCACCGGCCGTCCGAAGAACTCCTGCGCCTCGTCGTGCGACAGCGGGCTCGACCGGAAGCCCCGCCCCGCCAGCACATACGTCGAGGTCACCGCGAAGTCGCCCTCGCCCTCGTTGATGTGCACCGGCGCATGGATCTCGGCGAAGCCGTGCGCACGGAACCACTCCAGGTGGGCCGCGGCCTCCGCCTCCCGCTCGCGGTGGGCGAAGCGTGCGCCGAGCACGCGCCCGTCCACTACGGTCGCGCCGTTCGCGGCGTAGACCATGTCGGGCAGGTCGGGCTCCGGTTCGAGCAGTTCCACCGTGTGCCCGAGCGCACGGTAGCGCTCGCGCAGGGTCTCCCACTGGGCGAGCGCCAGCGGCAGATCGACGGGCTTCCCGGGGTCCATCCATGGGTTGATGGAGTACGTCACCTCGAAGTGCGTGGGTGGGCACATGAGGTAGCGGCGGGGTCTGGCGTCACGGGGCAATGAGGGCTCCTCACGAGCGGCAGCGCTGCGACGCACGGTTGTGCGTGTTGCCATGGTGCGTCGTACTGCGGCGCCGCGCAGTGATCCGAACGGGTGGTTCATCACACGTACGCCCCCCCGAGCGCAGCCGAAGCAGAGACGATACGTATCGTCACGCCGCTGGTAGATTGACCCGCATGGCAGAGACCAGGGTCCCCGACGCCTCCCGCCGCAGCGAACGCTCCCGCCGCGCCATCTACGATGCCGCGCTCTCCCTCGTCGGCGAGGTCGGCTACACGAGGACGACCATCGAGAGCATCGCCGCCCGGGCCGGCGTCGGCAAGCAGACCATCTACCGCTGGTGGCCCTCCAAGGCCGCGGTCCTCCTCGAAGCCTTCCTCGACCGGGCCGAGCAGGCCGCCCAGGGCGAGCCGGAGCTTCCCGACACCGGTGACCTGGAGGCCGACCTCAAGCTCGTCCTGCGCGCCACCGTCGACGAGCTGAACTCGCCGCCCTACGACGCCCCCGCCCGCGCCCTCGCCGCCGAGAGCGTCGTCGACCCCGCCCTCGCCGCCGAGTTCGTCCACAGGCTCCTCGAACCCTCCCTCCAGCTGTATGTGCGCAGGCTGCGCGCCGCCCAGGACGCCGGTCACGTACGTCCCGGCATCGACCCCCGCATCGCCCTGGAGCTTCTCGTCGGCCCCCTCGCCCACCGCTGGCTGCTGCGCACCCTCCCGCTCACCCACGAGTACGCGGACAAGATCGTCGAGTACGCGCTGTACGGCCTTGCGCCGAGGCGCTGAGTGAGGGACCGGCCACACGATCGGGGGGTGCGGCCACCCGGCGCGCGCGATGGTGCGACCATGGCAGGGTCCGCCAGGGGCGAGCAGCGAGGTGTGAGGGGATAGATGGGCGACGGTATCGGCCGCTACCGCGGCACGGAGAGCAGGACGTCCTGGGACAGCCGACTGCCGCAGTGGCTGCGCAGGCGCCCCCGCGAGGACTCCGGGAAGGCCTCCGACCACCGCCTGCCCCTGCTGCTGGCCACTGCCGCCGCCGGACTGCCGCTCGCGCCCGCCGCGTACCCCTCGGGCTACAGCTGCTCCTGTGAGCGCATCGGGTGTCCCACCCCGGCCCGCCACCCCGTCTCCTTCGCCTGGCAGACCCAGTCCACGACCGACCGCGACAAGATCGAGCGCTGGGCGGCCGACGAGCCCGAGGCGAACTTCATCACCGCCACCGGCATGGTCCACGACGTCCTCGACGTACCGCTGGAGGCGGGCCGCGCCGCCCTGGAGCGGCTCCTCGCCGAAGGCATCGACGTCGGCCCGGTCGCCGAGTCCGGGGGTGCCCCCACGCCACAGGGCATAGGGGGAGAAGAACGGATGCTGTTCTTCACCGCCACCCGCGGCACGCCCGAGGACGAGGACGAGTGGTGGCCGTGTGAGCTGGACTGCCATCCCGAGACGATGGACGAGCATCCGGGGCTGCGCTGGCACAGCCGCGGCAGCTATGTGCTCGTGCCGCCCGCCCGGCTCCCGAACGGCCTCACCGTCGACTGGGCACGCGGCCCCGAGCATCCGCTGCCGGACCCGCTGACGCTGCTCGAGGTGCTTGCCGACGCCTGCGCGACATACGCGGACCAGGCGGACGAGCACGACGACCGTCACTCCGTGGCCTGGCCGCTACACCGCTGAGACCACCCGGGCCCTGACGTGTGCCGGCGCCGGGGCGGCGGGAAAGCCTCGTCGCCCACGGTCGTGGACGGGTCAGCCGGCCTCGAACGAACGCCGGGCGGGCTCGGTGAGCGTGTCGTCGCGCGGCCGGTGCACCCGCGGTGGACGGGTCAGCCGGCCTCGAACGAACGCCGGGCGGGCTCGGTGAGCGGGCGTCGTAGCGCGGCCGGTGGTCCCGCGGTGTACCCAAGTGTCCGGCCTCCAACGCCGGGCGGGCCGAGTCGGCGACGTCGGCGGTGCGGAAGGCCGCCCGCCTACGACCCCTTCGCGGACGTCACACCCTGCAGCCGCCCCACTATCGTCACGGCAGGGCCCGTCGCACCGCTCGGAGCCAGCAGGACCGCCTGGCTGGACATCCACTCCTTCGTGAGGGTGTTCTTCACCTCACCGGTCATCAGCGCCTTCACGTCAGGGCTGACCTTCGGCCGGTAGCCCTGCGCCGCCGTCTGCCGGTCGAAGAAGCGCATCGCGAAGAACACCAGCGCACCGCCGTTCTCCGTGGCCAGACCGAGCGGCGCGAAGTCCCCGGTGTCCAGTGGCTGGTCGACGAACTGCGTCGACAGGCCCGGCCGTTGCGCGATCTTCTTGCGCTCCTCCCGCCAGCCGGTCGTGTGCACGCCGGCGGCGAAGTGGTCCGGCTTGCCGCCCTGCATGTACGAGGCGTACTCCTCGCTCAGATCACGCGGGGCGACCGCCGTCGCCGCCGAGTCCGGAGCCATCGGCTCCGCCCATCCGTCCTTGTCCGTACGGAACTTCGGCATCTCGTCGGGCGTGAGGATCGCCAGATAGGCGGCCTCCCACAGCTGGTCGTTGCCGTTCCGGACGAACGCCACCAGCCAGCGGCTGTCCTGCCGGCCGCTGTCGACGTCGCGGTTGCTGTCGGTGTCCGCGAAGAAGTACCGCGGCCAGCCCGCCTTCTTCGGCACGTGGAACTTCGCGTCCGTCAGCTCCAGCGGCCGGTGCTGCGGGTTGCCGTCCGGCTGCGTCACGCTGCGCGCCTTCAGGCCCGCCTGGTTGATCGCGCCGAGCGCGCCCGTGACCCTGCCCGCGTCGAGGGCAGGGTCGTACGCCTTGTCCGCCTTGTTGTACGCGTCGGTGAAGTCCTTCAGGGCCTGTGCGGCCTCAGTTGTCGTCGCCGCCGGTACGACTTCCAGTTCGCCGTGAACCGTCACGCACCCGCTCGCCGTCAGCGACAGCACCGTCGTCGCCGCGAGCCCCGTCGCCACCCGACCCAGCCTGCTCATCGGTTGCCTTCTGCGCCTTCTGCTTCTCGTCCCCCACTGACCGTCCGAACCCTACCGGGAGGAGGAACAGGGCGAGCGTCGGGACCAGATACAGCAGCCACACCGTGACCTGCAGCACGGTCGGATCGGGCTGGAAGTTGAAGACGCCCTTCAGCAGCGTGCCGTACCAGCTGTCCGGCGGGACGGTCGCGCTGATGTCGAACGCCTTGTCCGGGAGACCGCCCAGGAACCGGGCTTCCTGCAGGTCGTGGACGCCGTACGCGAACACGCCCGCGGCCACGACGACCAGCATCGCGCCGGTCCAGGTGAAGAACTTCGCCAGATTGATCCGCAGCGCACCGCGGTAGAACAGCCAGCCCAGCACGACCGCCGTCGCGATCCCCAGCAGCACCCCGGTCAGCGGGGCCGACGAGCCCTCCGCGTCGGCGGCCGCCCGTACCGACGCCCACACGAACAGCGCCGTCTCCAGCCCCTCGCGGCCCACCGCCAGGAACGCCGTCGCGACCAGCGCGCCCGTCCCCATCTGCAGCGTCGCGTCCAGCTTGCCGTGGAGCTCGGCCCTCAGATGCCGTGCGGTGCGCCGCATCCAGAAGACCATCCAGGTGACGAGGCCGACGGCGACGATCGACAGCGAACCGCCGAGCAGCTCCTGCGCCTCGAACGTCAGCTCCTGCGAGCCGAATTCGAGGGCAGCGCCGAACGCGAGCGAGACCCCGCAGGCGACCCCGATGCCGATCCAGATCGGCTTCAGGGCGTCCCTGCGATCCGTCTTCACGAGATAGGCGACGAGGATGCAGACGACCAGACTGGCCTCCAGACCCTCGCGCAGGCCGATCAGATAGTTGCCGAACACGTCGGTGCGTCCTTCCTGTTGCGCCCGTTTCGCCTGCTAGGAGAACAGCGCCCGGCCCCACCGGTCGTCCTTGCCGCGGACGCCCGGCGGGATCGCGAACAGCGCCGAACCCACGTGCTGGATATCCTCGTTGAGGACGTCGCTCGCGGCGAGGCTCCGCTGCACGGGCACGAAGCCCTTGGCGACGTCCCGCTGGTACGCGAGGAAGAACAGCCCCGCGTCCAGCCGGCCCAGACCGTCCGTGCCGTCCGTGAACGAGTAGCCGCGGCGCAGCATCTTCGCCCCGCCGTTGGAGTCCGGGTGGGCGAGGCGCACATGAGCGGTTGGCAGCATCGCGGGCAGGAACGGATCGTCGTGCTCCGCGGCCTTGCCGACCGGGGCGCCCTCGCGCTTGTCCCGGCCGAAGATGTCCTCCTGCTCCTGCAGCGGCGTGCGGTCCCAGGTCTCGATGTTCATCCGGATCCGGCGTGCCACGAGATACGAGCCGCCCGCCATCCAGGCCCGGCCCTCCTTCCCGGACACCCACACGTGCTTGTCCAGGGCGGCCTTGTCGGTGCCCGGGATGTTCCGGGTGCCGTCCTTGAAGCCCATCATGTTGCGGGGGGTCTGCGCCTCGGGCGTCGTCGACGACGTCTTGCCGAAGCCGAGCTGCGACCAGCGGACGGCGACCTTGCCGAAGCCGATGCGGGCGAGTTTGCGGATCGCGTGCACGGCGACCTGTGGGTCGTCCGCGCAGGCCTGGACGCACAGATCGCCGCCGCTGCGCGCCGGGTCGAGGTTGTCGCCGGGGAACTTCGGCAGCTCGACGGGCGCGGCCGGCCTGCGGTCCTTCAGCCCGAAGCGGACGTCGGCGTGATCTCGGCGGTGCCGACCTTCTTCACCCAGTCGGCGAGGTCCTTGGCGTCGCTCTTCTCGGCACAGCCCGTGACGGCGGCCAGAGCGGCCGCGGTCGCGGCAGCGGTGACGACGGTGAGGCGGACGGCTCGCATGCAGGCTCCACGGAGGACGGGACGGGGGACGGAACGGGGTGGGTAAGGCAGTGAGGCGGACCTAACTCAACCGAGGCTTACTTGGGCGATACCCCGCCGGATCGTGATTCAGCTCTCATGTGCGGCCCGAGACCATGGGCCGGTCACAGGCCGGTCAAGCGCTGGTCACATGCCGCGTCTTGTCGGGGCGGACCCAGGGGATGATTCAATTCCGGCGTGATGGAACGACCCCACGGCATCGATGTACTGCGCGTCTTCTGCGGCGCCGACGGCCACCACGGCAACGCCCTCGGTGTCGTACGCGACGGACGTGCGTACCCCGACCGGCAGTCGCGGCAGGCGCTGGCCCGGGAACTCGGCTTCAGCGCGACCGTGTTCGTCGATGATCCCGAGCGCGGAGTGGTCGACATCTACACACCCGGACTGCGGCTGCCGTTCGCCGGGCATCCGCTCGTCGGCGCGGCCTGGCTGCTCGACCTGGAGGTCGTGAACCCGCCCGCGGGTGAGGTGTGGGCCCGCCACGACGGCGAGTTCACCTGGATCACCGCGCGCACCGCCTGGGCACCGCCGCGGACACTGCGCCGGTACGCGTCGGCCGCCGAGGTCGAGGCGCTGGAGGTGCCGCCGCCGGGGGTGGGGGTACCTCCCACGCCCGAAGGGCTGTGGGGGAGGGTCTACGCGTGGGGCTGGGAGGACGAGGCCGCCGGCCGGGTCCGTGCGCGGGCCTTCCCGGGGCGAATCGATGAGCGCGGCGGCAGCCGCTCCGGTGGAGCCGGGGCTTGCGCCGGGGGGATCGACGAGGACGAGGCGACGGGCGCGGCGGCGCTGCTGCTCACCGGGCAACTGGGGCGCGCCCTGAACATCACTCAGGGCCGGGGTTCGCAGATTCTCACCGCCCCCGGCCCCGACGGCACGATCGAGATCGGCGGCCGCGTACGCCTCGCCTGACGAGACGCCGACCGGGGACTGACCGGGCGCCGGCAGGCATCGGCAGGCCCCGGTCGAGCGCGGCCGAGTCTCGGTCAGGCGCTGAGTGGGCCCTGCTTGTCCGGACCGCATGCCTGGCCGAGCTCCCGGAACACCGCGCCGTTGAAGTCGAACGCCCGCTTGCACTCGTCGATGATGCGCTGCTTCTCCAGGTCGTCCGCGTTCACCCGGTCCAGCAGCTCCCGGTAACTCCGCTTGAACGCCGCCGGGTTGGCGATCCGCTCGAAGACGTAGAACCGGACGCCGTCACCCTTGCGGTCGAAGCCCCAGGTCCGCTCGGCCTTGTCGCGGATGATCTGGCCGCCGGAGAGGTCCCCGAGATAGCGGGTGTAGTGGTGCGCCACATAGCCCGCGGGCCAGGTGCGGGCGCACTCCTCGACCCGTGCCGCGTACTCCGCGGTCGCGGGCAGCGGCCGCAGCCCGTCCTGCCAGTCCGCGCCGCGCAGATGTGCGAGGTCGCGCGCCAGCTCGGACGTCCGGAACAGCTCCGGCTGGATGAAGGGACCGGCGAGGGGGTCGTCCGTGAGCGACTCGGCAGCACCCTCCAGTGCCCGGTACACGAACCACAGCTGCTCGGTGTAGCGCGCATAGGCGTCGACCCCCAGCCGACCGCCGAGCAGGTCGCTCATGAAGGTCGAGGTCTCCGCCTGGGTGTGCTGCTCGTGCGACGCGACACGGATCAGGGTCGAGAAAGGTGTGTCCGACGTGTCCAGCGTGTCCAGCGTGTCCAAGGCGGACCTCCGAGGGGCCGAGGGGGACGGGAACCAGTAGGATCCTGCTACTTAGGTTTACCTAAGTCAACTGGTTCCCGACGACCTGTCGGTAAAAACGCTACCCCTCTTCGCGGTCAGGGCAACGTCAGAATCTCGGTGCCGCTCTCGGTCACCACCAGAGTGTGCTCGAACTGCGCGGTCCGCTTCCGGTCCTTCGTCACGACGGTCCAGCCGTCGTCCCACATGTCGTACTCGTGGGTCCCGAGCGTCAGCATCGGCTCGATCGTGAAGGTCATTCCCGGCTGGATGACGGTGGTCGCGTGCGGGCTGTCGTAGTGCGGGATGATCAGCCCGGAGTGGAACGACGCGTTGATGCCGTGCCCGGTGAAGTCGCGCACGACGCCGTAGCCGAAGCGCTTCGCGTACGACTCGATGACCCGCCCGATGATGTTGATCTGGCGGCCGGGCTTGACCGCCTTGACGGCCCGGTCGAGCGACTCCCGCGTCCGCTCGACGAGGAGCTTCGACTCCTCGTCCACGTCGCCGCAGAGGTAGGTGGCGTTGTTGTCGCCGTGCACGCCGTTGATGTACGCGGTGACGTCCAGGTTCACGATGTCGCCGTCGCGCAGCACCGTCGAGTCGGGGATCCCGTGACAGATCACCTCGTTGATCGACGAGCACAGCGACTTCGGGAAGCCGCGGTAGCCGAGCGTCGACGGGTACGCGCCGTGGTCGCACATGAACTCGTGCGCGACACGGTCCAGTTCGTCCGTGGTCGCCCCGGGCTCGATGAGTTTCGCTGCCTCCGCCATCGCCTGCGCGGCGATGCGGCCCGCGATGCGCATGCGCTCGATCGTCTCGGCATTCTGGATCTCCGGCCCGGTGTACGGCGTCGGCGCGGGCTTCCCGACGTACTCGGGGCGCCGGATGTTTCCGGGAACGGAACGGATGGGAGTGAGCTCCCCTGGTACGAGCAGCGACTGGCCAGACATGCCAGCGAGTCTAACCAGCCGTGCTGGGGCAGCATGGCGTCAGAGGAAGGAGCCGACGATGGCCCTGTTCAAGAAGCGCACAGTGGGCAAACCGGGTGAGTGGTACTACTGCCTGGAGCACAAGAAGGTCGAGGAGGGCCCCGAGTGCCCTGCCAAGGACCGCTTCGGCCCGTACTCCTCACGCGAGGACGCCGAGCACGCGATGGCGACGGCCCGCGAGCGGAACCTGGAGTGGGAGACCGACCCCAGATGGCACGACGCTCCCCGTGACGAGGACACGGCCGACTGATCAGAGGGCGGCCTCCCGTTCGGCCGCCGCCCTTTCCTCCGCCGCCGCCGCTCGCTCCTTCTGGGCGCGGCGGCGGAGGGCGTCATCGTCCGTCTCGGCGTCGTAGGTCACGAGCTTGGGGAGGGCCGCGGCGAGCAGCCCGACCGAGGCGATGCACGCCAGGCCGCCGGTCCAGAAGGCCGCGCGCGTGCCGGTCCAGCCGGCCATGGCGCCCGCGCGGACCTGGCCGAGCTGGGGGCCGACGCTGTACGAGAGGACCTCGATGCCTGCGAGGCGGCCCCGCAGGGACTCGGGGACGGTCTGGTTCCAGATCGTGGAGCGGCCGAGCCCGCTGAGCATGTCACCGGCCCCCGCGAAGGCCAGGCACAGCAGCACCAGCCACACGTTCGTCAGCCATCCGGCCGCCGCGATCGCCAGCCCCCACCCGGCCGCGCCGAAGACGACGAACAGCCCGTGCCGCCGCACCCGCGACGTCCAGCCGCTGGTCAGGCTCAGCACGAGCGAGCCCACCGACCCCGCCGCGTACATCAGCCCCAGCGACCACTCCGCGTCCAGCTCGTCCGCGAGGAACGGGAAGATCGTGTTGGGGAACGCGAAGAGCATCGCGGCCAGGTCGATCGCGTAGGTACCGAGCAGCACCGGCCGGCTCCACGCGTACCGCGCGCCCTCCGCGATGCCCCGCAGTGAGGGCTTCTCCGCGTCGTGCGCGGGCGGCGCGGCGGTGAGCCGGCCGCACAGCAGCACGGAGACGACGAAGCCGGCGGTCGTCGTCGCGTACGCCGCGGCGTGGCCCGCGTACGCCACGACCAGACCGGCCAGCGCGGGCCCGGCGATCGAGCCGAGCTGCCAGCGCAGGGCGTTCAGCGCGGCCGCGGCGGTCTGCTGGTCGTGCGGCACGATCCGGGCCAGCAGCGAGTCCAGTGCGGGCCGCTGGAGTCCTGCGAGGCCCGAGACACCGGCGGCGACCAGGTACAGGGGCCAGAGCACGGGTGTGCGCGTTCACCAGCAGGATCAGGGCGAGCACGCCCAGCCCCGCCTCGGTGAGCAGGATGACCTTCCGCCGGTCGACGGCGTCCGCCAGCGCCCCGCCGTACAGCCCGAACACGACCAGCGGCACGAGCTCCACGGCACCCATCGCGCCCACGGCGAACGGGGAGCCGGTGAGCTCCTTGATCTGCAGGGGCAGTGCCACCATCGCCATGAAGCTGCTGAAGTAGGTCACCAGCCCCTGGCCCCACAGCAGCCGGAAGTCCCGCGACGACCTCCACGGGGCGAGATCGGGAAGCAGCGCGCGACATCGTTCTCCCACGACCGGCCATCCTCCGTACCCGGCAGGCGGCGGGGCAACAGATTGGGCCGCCCGGACGGGGCCGGATCCCCGGGCGCGCCCGGTAGCGGCCGGCGGACCGGGGTGTCCGTCCTCGGACGCCGTACGGGTTCCAAGGAGCCGCGAGTCCCCCACGCCCGCCAGGGTGTGGGGACGGATGGAAGCGCGGGGTACGGGGGTGGAGCCCTCGAGGCGGGTCCGGGGTGGAGCCCTGGGTTTCGGAAGGGGCGCGGCGGGGGCCGTATCCCGGGCGGGAGCCGTATCGACGTGCGGCTCCGCCGCGCGGGCCTGCCGCAGGTGTCGCTCGCGTGCGCCCCCGCACCCGCGTCTCGCCTACCAGCGTGGCGGCGGCGGGGCCGTGAGCTGGTCCGCGAGTCGGGAGAGGCGGTCACGGAAGCGGCGCCGCCCGCGCGACGCGGGCGGCAGACTGTTCTCGCCGGCCGCCGCGCTCACCAGGTGCTGCACCGTGTCGAGGTCCACCTCCGCCCCACCCTGCACCGTGAGCCCCTCGTGCGCGAGGCCCCGCACCTCCGCATCCCCGCCGTCCAGCGCCAGCACCGTCGCCCCGGAGCGCCGCGCATCGTGCACGCGCTCCAGCACGCCCGCATCCGGCCGCTGCGGCGCGACCACCAGCAGTGTCTCGCCGCGCCCGGCCGCCGCAAGACGGCCGAGCCCGACCGCCAGATGCGCCGGGTCCCCGGACCGCACCCGGTGGCGCACCAGCGTCGGCGCCAGCTCCGGCTGCCCGGACCACGCGGCCTCGTCCACGAGATGCGCGGCGAGATGCCACGGCTCGTACGCGGCCGTCCCCACCAGCAGCAGCCCACCGCCCTGCGGGACGACGGACGACCGCAGCACTCCCGCGAACCGGCGGGCCGCCTCCGGCCACGCGGTCCCGGTGAGCACCTCTCGCAGCAGTGCGACGCGTACGGCATCCATGGCCCCGCATCCTGCCCGAACCGCTGCCCCCGGACCGGCCGTTGGCGGCAGCTCACCCGTACGGGATGCTGCCGGTGCCGGGCAGGATGCCCGCGCACCGGCGCCGGGCATCATGACGCCATGAGCTTCCCCTGGATATGGGTGACGGCGTGGACGGCCGTCGCGCTGCCCCTCGCGGTACTGCTGTTCCTGGGCAGGGCACCCGGCCGGCTTCACCGTCGCGTCGGCCCGCGGGGCCTCAGGGCCCGTGGCGCACTGATTCTCGCGGCGTATGCCGGGGCGCTCGTGCAGGGGCGCCGGACCTGGCCGGGGTCGCCCGGACCGACGGGTACGTCGTGCGGCTGCTGACCGGACCGGTGCTGATCGTCGTCGCGATCGCCTGGCTCGTCCGGGTCGATCTCGTCGAACGTCGGTCCGCCCGCGCCCGCCCGACCAGCCAGTAATGTCGAGGGCATGACTTCCGAAGACAACGCCGCCGCTCCGAAGCCCGCCGCTCCCGCCAAGGACCCCTGGGACCTCCCCGACGTCTCCGGACTCGTCGTCGGCGTCCTCGGCGGCACCGGTGACCAGGGCCGGGGCCTCGCGTACCGGCTCGCGCGCTCCGGACAGAAGGTGATCATCGGCTCCCGGGCCGCCGAGCGTGCCCGGACCGCCGCCGCCGAACTGGGGCTGGGCATCGAGGGCGCCGAGAACGCCGAGTGCGCGCGGCGCAGCGATGTCGTGATCGTCGCCGTGCCGTGGGAGGGACACGGCAAGACCCTGGAGGCGCTGCGGGACGAGCTCGCCGGAAAGCTGGTCGTCGACTGCGTGAACCCGCTCGGCTTCGACAAGAAGGGCGCCTACGCCCTGAAGCCGGAGGAGGGCAGTGCCGCCGAGCAGGCCGCCGCCCTGCTGCCCGAGTCGCGTGTCACCGCCGCCTTCCACCACCTTTCGGCGGTGCTGCTCCAGGACGAGTCGATCGAGGAGATCGACACCGATGTGATGGTCCTCGGCGAGTCGCGCGCCGACACGGACCTCGTCCAGGCGCTGGCGGGCCGCATCCCCGGCATGCGGGGCGTCTTCGCCGGCCGACTGAGGAACGCCCACCAGGTCGAGTCGCTGGTCGCCAATCTGATCTCGGTGAACCGTCGCTACAAGGCACACGCGGGTCTGCGCGTGACCGACGTCTGACCCGACGTCCGAACCGACGTCCGACGTCCGAACCGACGTCCGACGTCCGACGTCCGACGGCAGGGCGGCATGGGGGACACTGGACGGGCACCAGCAGCCCCCCGACAGGAGCCGACCCTCATGCCCCGCCTCGCCCTCTACGCCGTCGTCATCTGCCTGCTCGCCGTCGCCGCGGCGGTTGTGTCCTTCGTGCAGGGCAGCTGGCTCGGGATCGTGTGGGTGCTGCTGGCCGGAGTGTCCTCGAACATGGCCGTGTACTACGTCCGGCGCGCGAAGGCGGCGAAGACTACCGGCTGATCGCCGCCGTGCAGACGGGGTACTGCTCGGTCCAGAAGCGGTAGAGGTCCTGGCCGCACGCGTACTCGCCCCGTGACACACCCAGCGCGTCCATGACCGCGAAGATCCCGTCGAAGAACGCGTGATTGACCTCGGGGATGAAGAGGACGCCGAAGACGGCGAGCAGCCCGAACGGCGCGAACGGCTCCACCTGGCGGCGCACCGTGTGCGAGAGCCACGGCTCGATCACCCCGTACCCGTCCAGCCCCGGAACCGGCAGGAAGTTCAGGATCGCCGCCGTCACCTGCAGCAGCGCCAGGAAGGCGAGGGCGAAGCGGAACGCGAGCGGGACGCCGTCCAGGGCGCCCAGCCAGAACGGCGCCGTGCACACGACCGCGAACGCGACGTTCGTCAGCGGGCCCGCCGCCGAGATCAGGCTGTGCTTCCAGCGGCCCCGGATGCGGTGGCGCTCGATGAAGACCGCGCCGCCGGGCAGGCCGATTCCGCCCATGATCACGAAGATGACGGGGAGCACGATGCTCAGCAGTGCGTGGGTGTACTTGAGCGGGTTGAGCGTCAGATAGCCCTTGGCGCCGATGGTCAGGTCGCCGCTGTGGAGCGCGGTGCGGGCGTGCGCATACTCGTGCAGGCAGAGCGAGACGATCCACGCCGACGTGACGAACAGGAACACCGCCACGCCCGGCTGGGCGGCGAAGTCCGTCCACACGGCCCAGCCGGTGACCGCCATGATCGCGGCGATGCCGAGGAAGACGGGGGAGATGCGGCGCTCGCTGCGGCGGGTCGCGGCGGTGGTCATGGGCGGGGCTCCTCGGTCCGGGGGCCTGGGGGCGGCTGGGCGGCGGGACGAGAGTAGACCGTCCTCGTGACACGGGGGCAACGTCCCGGGGGACCGCGAGCGTTCCTGCCGATCGACGACAATGGGGCGGTGCACTACCGCGTACTCGGCACCACCCAGGCAGTCCATGACGACGGCACCCCCGCCGTGCTCGGCGGGGCGCGGCTGCGTGCGCTGGTGGCCGTGCTCGCGCTGCGCGCCGGGCGTACGGTCCCGGTCGGCGTGCTCGTCGACGAGGTGTGGGACGGGGAGCCGCCCGCCGACCCGGTGGGGGCGGTGCAGGCGCTCGTCGGGCGGGCGCGACGGGCTCTCGGGCGCAGCGCGGTGGTGTCGTCCGACGGTGGGTACCGGCTGGGCGCCGGGCCCGAGGCCGTGGACCTGCACCGCTTCGAGCGGCTCGCAGGGGAGGGGGCGCGGGCGCTGGCGCAGGGCGATCCGGGCCGGGCGGCGGAGCTGCTGGACGAGGCGTTCGCACTGTGGCGCGGCCCGGTGCTCGCCGATCTGCCGCACCGCACCGCCGACGCGGCACGGTGGGAGGCACGCCGCCTGGACGCCCGCCGCAGCCGGCTCGCCGCGGCACTGGCCCTCGGCCGCGCGGAGGAGACGCTGCCGCAGCTTGCCGCGCTCTGCGGGGACCATCCGCTCGACGAACCGCTGCAGGCGCTGCGCATCCGCGCCCTGCGCGCCGCGGGCCGTACGGCCGAGGCCCTCGCGGCGTACGAGACGGTACGCCGCGAGCTGTCGGCCCGGCTCGGCACCGCCCCGGGCCCGGACCTGCGCGCGCTGCACGCGGAGCTGCTGAACCCGGACGAGGAGCCGGGACCGGAGCCGATGGCGGCCGGTGCGCCCCCCGCGGTGGGGAACCTGCGGGCCCGGCTGACCAGCTTCGTCGGACGCGAGGCGGACATCGAGGCCATCCGCGGGGACCTCGCACGGGCGCGGCTCGTCACGCTGCTCGGGCCCGGCGGGGCCGGCAAGACTCGGCTGTCGCAGGAGGCCGCAGAGCGGGCGGCCGGGACGTACGCCGACGGCGTCTGGCTGGTCGAGCTCGCGCCCGTCGGCGACCCGGAGAACGTGCCCGAGGCCGTCCTCTCGGCGCTCGGCGCGCGCGAGACCGTGCTGCGCGGCGCGGGTGCGGAGGAGCTGCGGGCGGCGTCCGACCTGCACGGCGACGACCCGCTCGTACGCCTCACCGAACACTGTGCGCGCCGCCGCATGCTGATCGTCCTCGACAACTGCGAGCA
This sequence comes from Streptomyces sp. NPDC002133, assembly GCF_040296405.1. NCBI lineage: Bacteria > Bacillati > Actinomycetota > Actinomycetes > Kitasatosporales > Streptomycetaceae > Streptomyces > Streptomyces sp. NPDC002133. The sequence goes on from NZ_JBEOXF010000024.1 coordinate 74,972, forward strand.
CGTCGTGGCCGCTGCCGCCGCGCTGTGCGAGCAGATCCTGGAGCACTGCCCGGGACTCACGGTCCTCGCGACCAGCCGCGAACCCCTCGGCGTCCCCGGCGAGTCGGTACGTCCCGTCGACCCCCTGCCCGACCCGATGGCGCTGCGCCTGCTCGCCGACCGGGGTGCGGCCGCGAATCCGTCCTTCCGGGTGGAGGACGACCGGGAGGCGGCCGCGGAGATCTGCCGTCGCCTGGACGGGCTGCCGCTCGCCATCGAGCTGGCCGCCGCCCGGCTGCGGATGCTCACGCCGCGCCAGATCGCCGACCGTCTGGATGACCGTTTCCGGCTGCTGACCAGCGGAAGCCGTACGGTGCTGCCCCGCCAGCAGACCCTGCGTGCCGTCGTCGACTGGTCCTGGGACCTCCTCGACGACGCCGAACGGTCGGTCCTGCGCCGCCTCTCGGTCTTCGCCCGCGGCTGCGACCTGGCGGCGGCGGAGCGGGTCTGCGCGTGCCCTGCCGGCGCCCTGGACGACACCTCCGCACCCGCCGAGGCCACAGCGCCCGTCGAGGCCGGCGGATCCGCCGGCGCCTCCGGATCCGTCGACGCCAAGGACGTCGTCTCCGTGCTCGGGGCGCTTGTCGACAAGTCGCTGGTGGTTGCCGCGCCTTCGGCCGGCGGGGCGATGCGGTACCGGCTGCTGGAGACGGTCTCCGAGTACGCGTCGGAGCGGCTGGACGAGGCCGGTGACCGGGCGGAGGCCGAGCACGCCCATCTCATCCACTACCGCGAACTCGCCCGCCGCACCGACCCGTTGCTGCGCGGACCCGAGCAGATCAGTGCCGTCGCGCGGCTGGAGCTGGAGTACGACAACCTCCGCACCGCGCTGCGCCGGGCCGTCGCCGCACGGGACGAGCAGGAGGCGCTCTGCCTGGTTCTCTCCCTCGCCTGGTACTGGCAGATGCGGGATCTGCGGGCCGACGCCCGGCATTGGGCGCAGGTCGCCGCGGCCCTCGGCCCCGACCCTTTCGCGCCTCCGCTCGCGCCGGCGCCGCCGCTGGACGCGCCCGTCACGGACACCGCGCCGCCGCTGGCGCCCGAACCGCTCCAGGAGGCGCGGCGGGGCGTGCGGCTGATCGCGATGGTCAGCATGGAGCACGGCCTGGACGACTGGACGACGCCCGAGCGCCTTGAGTGGCTGCGCGGGGTCACCGAGGTCTACCGGCCCGGGCTCCCGCAGACCTGCCGGTTCCCCGGCACGCTCTGGTTCTTCGCGATCATGCTGACCGGGGACGGCGAGCAGTTGCTCCATGTGCTCGACGCGACCGTGCACGGCTGCGAGGAGTCCGGCGACGCGTGGGCGCTCGCCGCCGCGCTGCACATGCGCGCCAACCTCCTTGCCAACCATGCCGGCCGGGCGGGCGACGCGAGCCGGGACGCGGACCGCAGTCTGGAGATCTTCGACCGGCTCGGTGACCTGTGGGGCGCCGCCGGGGCGTTGTCCGCGCGGGGCGAGGCCCGCGAGAGGCGCGGCGAGTTCCGGCGCGCCGCCGAGGACTACGCCGCCGCGATCGACCGTGCCGAGCGGCTCGGCGCCCAGAGTCAGGTGCCGCTGCTCAGGACGAGACTGGCCGGGGTCCTGGGCGAACTCGGCCGCGACGAGGAGGCCGAGGCGATCCTCCGGGACGTGCTCGCCGGCGCCGGCGAGGGCACCGCCCGCGAGGTCGTCCCCGCGGCCCGCCTCTGCCTCTGCATGCACCTCGGCCGCCTCGGCCGTACTGCGGAGGCACGGGAGCAACTCGACCTGCTGGCCGAGGATTTCCGCCCGGCCGACCTCGCGATCTTCGAGGGTTTCTGGCTGGGCTGCGTCGCCTGGCTGGACTGCTTGGACGGCCGCTACGGCGACGCCCTGGACCATGCCCACCAGGCGCTGGAGAGCGCGCTGACCCCGCTGTCGCTGATGGTTGTGCCGCACATGCCCGCCGTCCATCTCGTGACCGCCGCCGAGGCGCTGGCCGGTCTCGGCCGGGAGCAGGCCGCTGACGCGGCCCGCCTGCTCGGTGCGTACGAGCATTTGCTCCCGGCCGGCCATGTCGCGCTGACGTCCGTCGAGCGGGAGAGCCGCGCCCGCGCCGAGCGGGTCGTCCGCGCGGCCCTCGGCGACACGGAGTTCGCCGCGAGCCGCGCGGAGGGCGGCAGCCTCACTCTCGAGGAGGCTGCCGGCCTCGTACGCGACCGCCTGGACCGGCTCAGGACTTCGTCCGGAACTTCCGTATGGCGACCGGAGCCATCACCGCGGTGATCACTGCCGACCAGATCAGCGTCACCCACACGTCGTGGGCGACCGGGCCGCCGTTCATCAGTCCCCGGGCCGCGTCGGCGAGCGACGACAGCGGGTTGTAGTCCGTGAAGGCCTGCAGCCAGCACGGCATCGAGGCCGTCGGCGCGAAGATCGAGGATCCGAACTGCAGCGGCATCAGCACGAGGAACCCCATTCCCTGAATCGCCTGGGCGTTCTTCATGGTCACGCCCATGGTGAGGAAGATCCACATGATCGACGAGCCGAAGACCAGCGAGAGCCCGACGGCCGCGAGCAGCCCGGGGACGTCCGCCACGGACAGGCCGAGCAGGAAGCCGACCGTCAGCAGGATCGCGGTGGCGACGAGCATCCGGCCGATCTCGACGACGATCTTGGCGATCAGCACGGAGGACCGGGCGATGGGCAGGGACCTGAAGCGGTCCATGACGCCCGTCTGGAAGTCCTGGTTGAAGCCGGTGCCGACACCCATCGCGATGTTCATGCCCATCATCGCCATGAGGCCGGGCACCACATAGTTGACGTACTCCTGTTGGTTGCCCTTGCCGGCGATCGCGCCGCCGAAGACGAAGACGAACAGCAGCGTGAAGACGATCGGCATCAGCACGGCGTCGAACATCGACTCCGGGTCCTGCCGGATCCACAGCAGATTGCGGCGGACGAGCGCGCCGATGTGCCGCAGATTGCCACGCAGGCCGATCCGGCCTTCGTCGGCGAGGTGGGTGTGGCCGGGGCTGACGGTGGTGGCGCTCACGCCGCGACCTCCTGGGGAATCGTGTCGTTGACGGAGGCCGTCCTCTGGCCGGTGATGGCCAGGAACACCTCGTCCAGGCTGGGCAGATCGGTGCCGATGTCGGCGATGGCGAAACCGCGGGCTCCCAGCAGACCGACCACCGCGGTCAGCTGCTCGTCGCTGAGGATCGGGACGTACAGCACGCCCTCGTCCGGCACGGCCTGGGTGCCCGAGAGCCCGTCCAGGCCCGCCTCGCGGACCGCCGCGGCCATCGAGGGCAGCTGCGCCGGGTCCGCGGGCCGGATACGCAGGGTCCGGCCGCCGACCTTCGCCTTCAGCTCGTCGATCCTGCCCTCGGCGATGACCCGGCCGCGGTCGATGACCGTCAGCGCGCTCGCCAGCTGCTCGGCCTCTTCCATGTACTGCGTGGTGAGGAGGACGGTGACGCCCTCGGCGACCATCCGCTGGACCTCGTCCCACACCTCGTTGCGCGTGCGGGGGTCGAGGCCCGTCGTCGGCTCGTCCAGATAGAGCACGGCGGGCTGCCCGATCATCGAGGCGGCGAGGTCGAGGCGGCGCCGCATACCGCCCGAGTACGTCGAGACAGGGCGCTTGCCCGCCTCCGTGAGCGAGAAGCGCTCCAGCATCTCGTCGGCCCGGCGACGGGCGTCCTTGCGGGGGAGATCGAGCAGCCGCCCGATCATGTACAGGTTCTCCCAGCCGGACAGCTTCTCGTCCACCGAGGCGTACTGCCCGGTGAGGCCGATCGTGCGGCGCAGCTGGCGGGGCTGCTTGACCACGTCGAACCCGGCGACGGTGGCGTGTCCGGCGTCGGGGGCGATGAGGGTGGACAGGCAGCGCACGAGAGTGGTCTTGCCTGCTCCGTTGGGACCGAGGACGCCGAGGACGGTGCCCTCGCGGACGTCGAGGTCCACGCCGTCCAGGGCCTTGGTCTCGCCGTAGTGCTTCACGAGGCCTCGTACCTCGACGGCGTTCTTGTCGTGTCGCGTCATGCCGTACAAGGTGCCAGATGCCACCGACAAACCACCGACAAGCGCCCGACAGCCTGTGGACAACCGCACCGATACGCGGTGGACGCGGCGCCTACCTGGGCTTGTGTGACGTTGTCGGTGGGCCGGCACATCTCCCGACTGCCGGTACCTATCGACTACCGGGCCCGACGTCTTCGCTTCGCGGACTGGGTCCTCGACGATGGCCAGTGCCCGGTTGACCGTTGGCTGAGTCGCGGAGGACGTTATCCACAGGCCCGAACGTTCCGTGCTGATCCGTCTGATGATCCGGTGGGTGCGGGCCGCGGTCAGGTCGTGGGCCCGGCCGGGCAGGGCTGGTGAGATCCACAGCACGTGCCCGTTCGTGTCCGTGACGACCTGGACGTTCACGCCGTGTCGGCGGTGTTTGGCAGAGTGGTCGGCGCGGCTGTCGCCGACGCGGTCGCACTCGGCGACGGTGCCGTCCAGCAGGATGAAGTCCGGATCGTTCTCCCGCAGCACCTTGAGCAGGCCCGGAGCCCGCGAGGCAAGGAGATCGACGACCGCCCGGGTGTCGGCATGGGCGGTGCCCGCCGAGACGCCGAAGCCGGCGGCGGTCTGCGCGAGGGTGTCGTGCTTGCGCAGGTACGCCAGCGCGACCGGGGCCCGCTTGTGCGGTGGGAGCGTGCAGCGGCGGTCACCCTCGCGGGTGACGATGAGCATCGTGACCCACTCGACCAGAGCCGCCAACCACCGATCAAAGTCACAGCTTGGCGTGGCCGCCGAAGCCCGGTCACCCGGCTGCCGCAGGCAACTCCCGCACGCCGACAGCCCGCCGACGGGGGAGGATCGGCGGGCTGTCGTTGGTGCCAGGAGTGGCTAGGGCGGTGGTGCGTGGTGCCGTGTCCGGCGCGTTGCGGTGCCGTCCGGCGTGTGGTGCCGTCAGTGGAAGGTGTGCTCCTCGGCGGGGAACGCCCCGACGACGACGTCGTCCGCGAAGGCCTTCGCCGCGTCGCCGAGGGTCTGACGGAGGTTCGCGTACTGCTTGGTGAAGCGCGGCACCTTCCCGCCCGTCAGCCCGGCCATGTCGGTCCAGACGAGGACCTGTGCGTCCGTGTCGGGACCGGCGCCGATGCCGATGGTCGGGATGTGGAGCGAGCGGGTGACCTCGCCGGCCAGCTCGGCCGGTACGAGCTCCAGCACGACGGCGAACGCGCCCGCCTCCTGCGCCGCCTTGGCGTCGCGGAGCAGCCGGTGCGCGGCCTCGTCGCTGCGGCCCTGGACCCGGTACCCCATCGTGTTGACGGACTGCGGGGTCAGGCCCAGATGGGACATGACGGGGATGCCGGCCTGGACCAGCAGTTCGGTCTGCGGCAGGGAGCGCTCCCCGCCCTCCAGCTTGACGGCACCGACCCCTGCCTCCTTGACCAGCCGGGTGGCCGAGCGCAGCGCCTGGACCGGGCCCTCCTGGTACGAGCCGAAGGGGAGGTCGCCGACGATCAGGGCACGCTTCGTGCCCCGTACGACGGCGGCGGACAGCAGGGTCATCTCGTCCATCGTGACGGGCACGGTGGTGTCGTAACCGAGATGGCAGTTGCCCATCGAGTCGCCGACGAGCATGACCGGGATACCGGCCTCGTCGAACACGGACGCCGTCATGGCGTCGTACGCGGTGAGCATGGGCCACTTCTCGCCCCGCTCCTTGGCGGCGGTGACGTCGTGGACGGTGATGCGGCGAGTGCCCTTGCCGCCGTACAGCGCCTTGCTGCTGTCGGCGGGCTGCGTCTGGGCAGCCTGAAGCGTCATGGTGAACGGCTCCTTCGTCATCTCGAGGCGCCCTCACGGCGTCCCCGGACCGGATCCATGGTGGCATCCCCCCGCCCGTCACGTGAAGTGGTGCCGTTCACACCCCCGCAGTGTTTGAGCCATCCCGGTCATCTTTCTATACGGAACGGTCTCGTATCGAAATTCCGGGAAGTACTGGGACCATGCCCACACCACCGGGGGCGCCCCCCGCCCCGCCCCGTGTACCGGAAGCCGTGCACCGACGCCGCTGGGCCATCCTCGGCGTCCTCATGTTCACCGTCCTCATCATGGTCCTGGACCACTCGGTCCTGAACGTCGCGGTCAAGACCATCGCCACCCCCGCACCCGTCGGCATCGGCGCCACCCAGGCCGAGCTGGAATGGGCCATCAACTCCTACACGCTCGTCTTCGCCGCACTGCTCTTCACGGCCGGGCTGCTCGGTGACCGCACGGGGCGCAAGAAGGCGCTGCTCGCCGGCATGGTCGTCTTCGGCATCGGCTCGGCACTCGCCGCGTTCTCCGGCTCGGCCGCCGAACTCATCGCGTACCGCGCGGTGATGGGCGTCGGCGCCGCGTTCGTCATGCCGGCCACGCTCGCCGTCCTGATGAATGTGTTCGAACGGGACGAGCAGCCCAAGGCCATCGGCATCTGGGCGGGTGCCGTGGGCATCGCCATCGCGCTGGGCCCGCTCACCGGCGGGCTGCTGCTCGAACACTTCTGGTGGGGCTCGATCTTCCTGGTCAACGTCCCCGTGGTGATCGTCGGCTTCGCCGCGATGCTGCTGCTGATCCCCGACTCCCGGGACCCGGGCCCCGGCCGGATCGACCCGGTCGGCGTGCTGCTGTCCATCGTCGGACTCGTCCTGCTCGTGTACGGGATCATCCGCGGTGGCGAACTCGCCTCCCTCACCGACCGGGGTGTGCTGCTGCCCCTGCTCGGCGGGCTGGCCGTGCTGACGGCGTTCGTGCTGTACGAGTTGCGCATCGACCATCCGGCGCTCGACTTCTCGTACTTCAGGAACCCCGCGTTCTCCGCCGCGATCACCGCGACCGCGCTCGCCTTCCTGTCGATGATGGGCGTGGCCTTCTTCTCCGTCTTCTATCTGCAGACCGTGCGCGGGCACAGTCCGCTGGAGGCCGGGCTGCTGGTCCTGCCGCTCGCGGTGGCCCAGTCGGCGTTCGCGCCGCGCGCCCGGCTCACCGTCGCCCGGTTCGGCGCCAAGGCGACCTGTACGGCCGGAATGCTGATGATCGCCACGGGGCTCGCCTCGTTCGCCGTCTTCGACGCCTCGACGCCGTTGTGGGCGATCGAGATCGCCTTCTTCGTCCAGGGCGCCGGAATGGGGCACGTGATGTCACCGGTCACGACCACGGTGATGCAGGCGCTGCCACGGGAGAAGGCGGGCGTGGCCTCTGCGATCAACAACACCTTCCGGCAGATCGGCGGCGCGCTGGGAGTGGCGGTGCTCGGCTCGATCCTGTCCGCGACGTACCGGACCGCGATCGAGCCGGCCCTCGAGGCGACGGCGGCCGTGCCGGCCGAGGCCAAGGGCACGGCGGGGGAGTCGCTCGAGGCGACGCTGAGTGTCGTGGAGAAGCTCGGGCCGTCCGCAGAGGTCCTGATCGGGCCCGCGTACCACGCCTTCATCGGCGCCATGCACCTCGCGGCACTGGCGGCGGCGACCGTGACGGTCGTAGGGGCCCTGGTCGTGGCACGGTACCTTCCGGGGCGTGTCCGTCCGGAGCCGGACATGCCGCCGCACGTCCCGGGGGAGGCGGTGGAACGGTCGGAGGCGGGAGCGGCCCGGGGGTGAGCGACCGTCGGGTGAGCCCGGGGGTGAGCGACCGTCGGGTGAGCCCGCGGGTGAGCCCGCGGGTGGGCCCCTCGGTCCGGGGCGCCGGTACGGGACGGAAGAGCGGAGGCGAGGGCGGGTGCGAGGCGAGGTCGGGACGGCCGGCGGCGCGGGTGTCGCCGAGGGAACGGGCGAGGGAACGTACGAGAGAACGGGCGAGGGCGTATCCGCCGGAGGGTCCGGGCGCCCCGGCGGAGGGGCGTCCCGCCGTGGCCGCCCCCGGAGCGAGGCGGCCGAACGGGCGATCCGCGCCGCCGTGGTGACCCTCCTCGAGGAGGGCGTGCCGCTCGGCGAGATCTCCATCGAGCGCATCGCCCGCACCGCGGGGGTCGGCAAGGCCACCATCTACCGGCGCTGGAGCGACAAGGAGGAGCTCTTCGTCGAGGTCCTGCGCGACATCGAGCCCCCGGACCCCGAACTGCCCGGCACCTCCGCCCGCGACGACCTGGTCGTGATGCTGGAGTCCGTGCGCGTGCGCGGTCTCGCGCAGCGCTCCTCGGCGCTTCTGCACAACGTGGTGGCGCAGATGAAGAGTCACCCCAAGCTGTGGGCCGCATACGTCGCGACGGTCATCGATCCCCGGCGCGTGACCGTCCTGGAGATTCTGCGGCGCGGGATCGCGGACGGGGAGATCCGCGGCGACGTCGACATCGACCTCGTCAACGACCTCATCGTCGGTCCCATGCTCGTGCGCGCCGTGATGCGTCCCGACGCCCCGCTCGCCGACGACCTGGCGGAACGCATCGTGTCGGCGGCACTGGAGGGGCTGCGTCCGCCGGTGCCGACCGTCCCGTGACGTGCAATATGCGCGTTCTGTCACAGCCGCCGGACTGCCGCCACTGATCGGAACCCGCCGCGCCGCCGGGCCGTCCTCGTGACCGTACGGCAGCAAGCCGACGGTCATCGCCTAGGGTCAGGACGGGCGGGCACCGACGTGCGGGCCGGGCGGTACACAGGCAAGGCGGCAAGTCAGCAAGGCAGTGAGGACAACGGGATGCGTCAGGCATACATGACCGAGACGGGGCACGACGGCGGGAAGGACTCCCGCCCCAGGTCCCGCTTCCGGGCGTGGCTCGACCACCGGCGGGGCGACAGGGGGATCTGGCGGCGCGGCATCCTGCTCGCGATCTGCGCCGTGGTCCTCGCGCTGGTGATGATCTTCCATGCGCAGATCCCGAACCGGATCGGCAACCTGGGCAGCCTCACGGAGACGTTTCTGCCCTGGCTGGGCGTCTTCGTTCCGCTGCTTCTGGTGTGCGCGCTGCTGCGGCGGTCCGCGACGGCGCTCATCGCGGTGCTGGTGCCGATGGTGGTGTGGCTGAATCTCTTCGGCGGACTGCTGACGGACAAGGCCGACGACGGGGGAGACCTCATGGTCGCGACGCACAACGTGAACGCCGACAACACCGACCCGGAGGGCACCGCGCGCCAGGTGGTGGAGTCCGGTGCGGACATCGTGGCGCTGGAGGAGCTGACGGCGGACGCGGTCCCGGTGTACGAGAAGGCGCTGGCGTCGGCGTACCCCCACCACTCCGTGCAGGGGACGATCGGGCTGTGGAGCAAGTACCCGATGAGCGACACGCGGGACGTCGACATCCGGCTGGGCTGGAAGCGGGCGATGCGGTCGACCGTGTCTGCGCCGGGGGGTGAGGTCGCGGTGTACGTGGCCCATCTGCCGTCGGTGCGGGTGAAGCTGGAGGCCGGCTTCACCGCGAGCCAGCGCGACGAGAGCGCGGACGCGCTGGGGGAGGCGATCGCGCGTGACACGGTGGGCAGGGTGATCCTGCTCGGCGACCTCAACGGCACCATGAACGACCGCTCACTGAACGCCGTCACCTCCCAGATGCGGTCCACGCAGGGCGCGGCGGGGGACGGCTTCGGGTTCAGCTGGCCGGCGTCGTTCCCGATGGCCCGGATCGACCAGATCATGGTGAAGGGCGTCGAACCGGTCTCCTCATGGACCCTTCCGCCCACCTCCAGCGACCACCTCCCGATCGCGGCGCGCGTCAGGCTCTGACCGTTCCCACCCGCCCCTTCCCGCGCATCGGCACCGCGGGAAGGGGCGGGGTCGCGAGAAAATCCCTTCGCAACCCCCCGTTCACGCCCGGGAACAATCCATCTGAGAGCCTTTGTTCCGTAGGAAAACTAATCCGGAAAGGCTCTCTTCATGCCCCTGGCGCTGCTCGCGCTCGCTGTCTCCGCCTTCGGCATCGGCACCACCGAATTCGTGATGATGGGCCTGCTCCCCAATGTCGCCGACGATCTCGGCACCTCCGTCCCCACTGCCGGGTACCTCGTCGCCGCGTACGCGATCGGCGTCGTCATCGGCGCCCCGCTGCTCACCGCCTTCGGCTCGCGCGTCCCGCGCAAGCGGATGCTGCTGCTCCTGATGGCGCTGTTCACGGTCGGCAACCTCGTCTCCGCGCTCGCCCCGGGCTTCGGGACGCTCCTCGCGAGCCGCGTCCTCGCCGGACTGCCGCACGGCGCGTTCTTCGGGGTCGGCGCGGTCGTCGCCGCGCGGCTCGTCGCGGAGGGGCGGCAGGCGCGGGCGGTGGCCAGGATGTTCCTCGGCCTCACCGTCGCGAACATCGTCGGCGTGCCCGCCGCCACCCTCCTCGGCCAGCACCTCGGCTGGCGCGCCACGTTCCTCGTCGTCACGGCGATCGGTCTGGTCGCGATGGCCGCACTCGCCCGGCTCGTGCCGTACGTACCCGTCGACGCCCACCAGAGCCTCGGCCGCGAGCTGCGTGCGCTCGGCAACCGGCAGGTGGTGCTCGGACTGCTCACCGCGGTGTTCGGCTTCGCGGGCGTCTTCGCCGTCTACTCCTACCTCGCGTCGATGACGACCGAGGTGATGGGTCTCGGCGAGTCCTCCGTCACGGTCGTCCTCGCCCTCTTCGGCATCGGGATGACGCTCGGCGCACTCGCCGCCGGACCCCTGACCGACCGGGCGTTGCGCCCCACCCTCTACGGGTCGCTCACCGCCCTCGCCCTGGTCCTGGTCGCCTTCCGGTTCACCGCGCACATCCCGTGGGCGGCGCTCGTCACGGTGGTCGTCCTCGGCGCGGTCGGCTTCATGACCACCACTCCTCTGCAGATGCTGGTCATGCGCAAGGCCCAGGACGCCCCCACTCTGGCCTCCGCCTCCAACCACTCCGCCTTCAACCTCGCCAACGCGGGCGGCGCCTGGCTCGGCGGCGCCGCCATCGCGGCCGGCTGGGGCTGGATGTCGCCGTCCCTCGTCGGCGCGGTCCTCGCCGTCGTCGGTCTCGCGATCGCGGTGACGGCCGGCCTGCTGGACCGTACGGCGAAGGGGGCCTCCCGCGTCGTCGCGGGAAACCCCCTCGCAGGCGGTCCGGCCGGCCGGCAGGTCAGTGCGTCGTCGTCTCCCGCCAGCGGTTCGTGATCGGCAGGCGCCGGTCCTTGCCGAAGCCCTTCGCCGAGATCTTCGTGCCCGGCGGGTACTGGCGCCGCTTGTACTCGGCCGTGTCCACGAGCCGCAGGGTCCTCGCGACCAGCTCCTCGTCGTAACCGGCCGCCACGATCGCGTCCTTGCCCTGGTCGCGGTCGACGTACAGCTCCAGGATCCGGTCCAGCACGTCGTAGTCCGGGAGGGAGTCCGAGTCGAGCTGGCCGGGGCGCAGTTCGGCGGACGGCGGCTTGACGATGGAGTTCTCGGGGATCGGCGGGGTCTGGCCGCGCTCCTCGGCCGCCCGGTTGCGCCACTTCGCCAGCCGGAAGATCGACGTCTTGTAGACGTCCTTGATCGGGCCGTACGCGCCGACCGAGTCGCCGTACAGCGTCGAGTAGCCCACCGCCAGCTCGGACTTGTTGCCCGGCGCGAGCACGATCTGGCCCTCCTGGTTGGAGACCGCCATGAGCATCGTGCCGCGCAGCCGCGACTGGAGGTTCTCCTCGGCGAGACCGGTGAGGCCCAGCGAGGACATGTACGCGTCGAACATCGGCTCGATCGTCACCGTCCGGAAGTTGAGGCCCGTGCGGCGGGCCAGCTCGGCGGCGTCACCCCTGGAGTGGTCCGAGGAGTACTTGGACGGCATGGAGATGCCGTACACGTTCTCCGCGCCGAGCGCGTCGCAGGCGATCGCGGCGACGAGCGAGGAGTCGATGCCTCCGGACAGGCCGATCAGGACGGACCGGAAGCCGTTCTTGGCGGCGTAGGCGCGCAGGCCGACGACCAGCGCGGAGTACACCTCCTCGTCGTCGTCGAGGCGCTCGGCGTAACCGCCCGTCAGCTCCGGCTCGTACGCCGGGAGCGGCTCCTCGGAGATGACGACCCGCTCGATCGCGAGGCCGTCGTCCACGACGCCCGTCGGGGGCTCGGGAGAGGCCGCGGGCAGGTCGAGGTCGAGGATCACGCTGCCCTCGGCGAACTGCGGGGCGCGCGCGATGACTTCGCCGTCGTGGCCGACGACGATCGAGTCGCCGTCGAAGACGAGCTCGTCCTGGCCGCCGATCATCGCCAGGTAGGCCGTAGTGCAGCCGGCCTCCTGGGCGCGCTTGCGGACCAGCTCCAGGCGAGTGTCGTCCTTGTTCTGCTCGTACGGCGAGGCGTTGATCGAGATCAGCAGCCCTGCCTCGGCGGACCGGGCGGCCGGGACGCGGCCGCCGTCCTGCCAGAGGTCCTCGCAGATGGCGAGCGCGACGTCGACGCCGTGGACGCGGATCACCGGCATGGTGTCGCCCGGCACGAAGTAGCGGAACTCGTCGAAGACGCCGTAGTTGGGCAGGTGGTGCTTGGCGAAGGTCAGCACCACACGGCCGCGGTGCAGCACGGCCCCGGCGTTCTGCGGGGCGCCCGCGGGCTGTCCGTACCGCGGCTGGGCCTTCTCGGAACGGTCCAGATAGCCGACGATCACGGGGATCTCCCCGAACCCCTCGTCCGCGAGACGCGCGGCGAGCGCGCGCAGGGCGGCACGTGACGCCTCCACGAAGGACGACCGCAGGGCCAGGTCCTCCACGGGGTAGCCGGTCAGGACCATCTCGGGGAACGCGACGAGGTGCGCTCCCTGCTCGGCGGCGTGCCGGGTCCAGTGCACGACCGACTCGGCGTTGCCGGCGAGATCGCCGACGGTCGAGTCGATCTGATTCAGAGCGAGGCGAAGTTGAGGCACGGGGACAGTGTAATCGTCTCTCTGACGCAATGTCCCGGTGGGGAGATGTGGGCCGCCCCACTCCCGCGGCCCCGTGGCACGGGAGCGGGGCGGAACCGGGGCCCTTCCGGGCTCCTGCGGTGAGTTACCTGCTGCGGTACGCGAGGGTCGTCATCATCCCGGACTCCGAGTGGTAGATGTTGTGGCAGTGCAGCATCCACAGGCCCGGATTGTCCGCGTCGAAGTCGGCCACCAGCTTGCGGTGCGGCAGCAGGATCGCCGTGTCCTTGCGGGCGCCGTGCCCCTCGATCCCGGCCAGGGCGTAGGTGTGGCCGTGCAGATGCACGGGGTGCCACATGTCCGTGGCGTTGATGACCACCAGCCGCACCCGCTCGCCCAGCTCGACGTCGTGGAGCGTCTCCGGGTCGTAGGGCTTGTGGTCGATGCCCCAGTCGTACGTCTTCATGTCGCCGGTCAGCTTGATCTTGAGCAGCCGGTCGGGCCTGCGCCGGGTCAGGGCCGTGGAGTCGTCGGGCCGCAGGCGGGCGGCCGACGTCAGCACCTTCCGGTCGAGCTCCGCCGGGCGCGTGGACGCCGGCGGGACGGCCCCGCGTCCCGTGCGCAGGACGGCCATGGCCGAGCCCTTCTTGCCCTCGGCGAGCGCGGTGAGCGGAAATACTCCGTCCTTCGCCGTGATCAGCACGTCGTACCGCTCGGCCATGCCGATGAGCAGGGCGTCGGTCCTGTAGGGGCGCACGGCGTAGCCGTCGGTGTGGGTGACCGTCATCTCGTGGCCGCCGAGCGCCACCCGGAAGGCCGTTTCGCCGCCGGCGTTCATGATGCGCAGCCTGATGCGGTCGCCGGGCTTGGCCCTGAACTGGGTGGGATCGTCCGCCGTGCGCCCGTTGATGAGGTAGTACGGGTAGGCGACATCGCCCGCGTGGCCGCCGAGGAGCTTGCTGTGGGCGCCCGTCATCAAGCGCCGCGGGCCCTTCCCGTGGTGGGCCGACGGTGAGGCGGCCGCGGCCGGTCCCCGCGCCGCCGCGAGCCCGCCGCCGCCGGCCTCCACCGGCCCGTCCGGCCGGTCCGACGCGCCTTCGCCGTCCGCGGCCCGGCCCTCGTGCGCTGCGCCGTGGCCCATGCCGGGCTTGCCGTGCCGGAGCTGGGCGAGGACGCCGTCCGGGGTGGAGCCGCCGACCCCGTCGATCCAGTCGTCCAGCATGACGATCCACTCGTGGTCGTACGAGAGCGGCTCACGCGGGTCGTCCACGATCAGCGGCGAGTACATCCCGCGGTCGATCTGCACGCCCATGTGGGGATGGAACCAGTACGTGCCCGGGTGGGGCACCAGGAAGCGGTAGTCGAAGGTTTCGCCCGGTTTCACGGGCGGCTGCGTGATGCCCGGCACACCGTCCATGTCGTTGCGCAGCGCGATGCCGTGCCAGTGCACCGTGGTCGGCTCCGGCAGATGGTTGGCGAGCCTGAGTGCCAGCGTGTCGCCCGCCGTGATCCGCACCGGGCGGCCGGGCAGCAGGCCGTCGTACGTCCAGGACCTGAAGGTGCGTCCCGCCCCCAGCTCGACCGTGGTCGGGGTGGCCGTGAACGTGTGCTTGCGGAGCGGTCCGGTCGGATCCGGATGGACCTCGTCGACCTCCGTGCCGCTCGGTGCGACGAACCCCTCGGGAGTGTCCACCGCCGCGGGCGCGCCGGGGCTGCCCTGCCTGCCCGTGCCGCCGCTCGAACAAGCGGCGAGCAGCCCGGATCCCGCGGCGGCGATCCCCGCGCCGAGCACGGCGCGACGGGTGGGAGAGGGCTGACGGGTGTGCTCCATGCGCATGACTGTGTGCACCTCGCTGTGGGTGAAGGCGGGCAAAGGCGTGCGGCCGCCACCGCCGACCGGGCAGGACGGGGCGGCCGGGCGCGCTCCTACTGGCGCGGCACCGACGAGATGGCGAGGACGGTCCGGCGCGGTGACGGTTTCGGCGATATGGGCGGGGCCGGCCGCGACCGTGCCCCCGCACCGCCGTCCCCGGCGGATCCGCGGGGCACGAGGGGCCGGGCGGTGACCAGCCCGAGACCCGTCGCGGCGGTCTCGAACAGCAGGGCCAGGAACAGTGACAACTGCCCGTACATGGCCCTCCGTTCGCTCGTCATACGGGGCACACTACCCCCACCGGGTATGACTCCCCGGGAAGGACCCGCGCCCGACACGACCTAACATGAGCCACTATGCACGATGTGTGCGGATCACCCAGGATTGTCGCCCTGCTCGTCGCGCTGGGCTCCGTCGTGTACACCGCCTGGGTGCTCGAACTCGTCCTGGGCACCGGGCTCGATCCCGTCCACGCGTACGTCAGCGAACTCGCCGCCGCCGACCAGCCGCTCGGCGGACTGTTCCGCGCCACCGACCTGGCCGCCGGACTGCTTGTCCTCGCGGGTGCCTGCTGGGCCCTGCTGCGGCTGCCGCAGCGCCCCTGGTCGGTCGCCGGCTGGGCCGGCCTGCTGCTGTTCGGCGCGGCGACGGCCGCCGACTCGCGGCTGCCGCTCAGCTGCGCCCCCACCGCGGATCCCGAGTGCGCGGCACGTGAGACCGCGGGGCTCGTCCCGGCGGCCCACAGCGCGCACGCCGTCACCTCCAGCCTCGCCATGGCCGGAGCGCTCACCGGACTCGTGACGCTCACCGTCGCGGCCCGCCGCTACTGCTGGTGGCCGCCCCTCGCCCGTACCGGACCGGTCCTCGTGGTGCTCGAACTCGCCGCGACCGTCTGGACCCTGGCCGCCGTCGCCGCCTTCCAGGCGGGGCGCGGCACCTGGGCTCTCGGTGCCGGACAGCGCGCGCAGGTGCTGCTCGTGGCAGGGTGGCTTGCGGTACTCGCGCTGTCCGTGGCGCGGGAGGGGAGACGCGCAAGGTGAGCCTCGGATGAGTTTCGTACGCATCGGCGGCGTACCGCACCATGTCGTTGTTGAGGGCAGCGGCCCCGTCTGCGTCCTGAGCGCGGGCCTCGCCATGAGCTGGTTCGACTGGGACCCCGTCGTCCCCCTGCTCGCACCCCACCGCACCGTCGTCCGCTTCGACCGCCCCGGCCACGGGCTGAGCGGACCGGCCGCCGTGCCCCCGTCCGCCGCGGGCGAGGCCCACCGGATCGCCGCACTCCTCGACGCGCTCGGGCTCGCCGGCCGGCCCGCCACCGTCGTCGGCCACTCCATCGCCGGCTTCCACGCCGAAGCCTTCGCGCGCCTCCACCCGACGCGTACCTCCGGCATCGTCCTGGTCGACTCCAGCATCGAGGAGCACGCCCGGGTACCCACCGCCCCCGCCGTGCGTACGGCCGTCGCGCGCGGTGCCGGCACGGCGCTGACCGCCGTGGGCGCGCCCGCCGCGCTCGGCCCTCTGCTCCGCCGTGCCGTGGTCCGGCTCTCCCGTGCGAGCGGCGGCGACCCGGCGCCCGCCGCGCTCGTACGCCGCTGCTACGGCACCTCACGGGTGCTGCACGGAGCCCTGCTGGAGAACACCCACTACCGCGCGGTCGCGGCAGAACTGCTCGCCCTGCGCGAGCGGTTCCCGCTCCCGGACGGGATCCCGGTGACCGTACTGGCCGCATACGACGGGCGAGGCGGGCGGTTCGCCCTGGGGTGGCTCGAGCGGCAGCGCACGCTGGCCCGGCGGCTCGGCGGCGCCCGCTTCGAGGCCGTCGAGCCGTCGGGCCATCTGGTGATGCTGGACCGCCCGGACGCGGTGGCCCGGGCGGTGCTGGATGAGGTGCAGGTGCAGGAGCAGGATCGGGATCGCGATCGGTTGGCAGAGGACCCGGCGCGGGTCGAGGAGCAGACCGAGGCGCAGGTCAGTCCCGCGCGTACACCTGCTCGACGAACGACGCGATCTGGTCCTCCGACAGATGCTGGGCCAGATCGGCCTCGCTGATCATCCCGACCAGCCGCTTGTTCTCGATCACGGGCAGCCGGCGGATCTGGTGGTCCTGCATCTCGTGCAGCACCTCGTCCACATCGGCGCCCGCGTCGATCCAGCGTGGGGTGCCCTTGGCCATGTCACCGGCGGTGATCCGCGACGGGTCATGGCCCATTGCCACACAGCCGACGACGATGTCGCGGTCGGTGAGTATGCCGCAAAGCCGTTCGTCGGCATCGGATATGGGTAGTGCGCCCACGTTCAGTTGGCGCATCAGCTGCGCAGCGCGGTCGAGCGTCTCGTGCGCGGGGATCCACTGGGCCCCCGGATGCATGATGTCCTTGGCGGTGGTCATGGAGTTCGTACCTCCTGAGTGCGGCCCACGCGACGACCGTTGTCCCCCGACGTCACCCGTGGTTGCCCGAAGGTCGCCCGGACGGGCGGTGAGCAGCCTCTCCGACGTGCACGTCGGTACGCAGCGGGGCGGCGAGCCCACCAGCTCGTGCCGGCCGACGCCGAGAAGGCCGTATTCGACGTTACCGCCGACGCCGTCGAGGTGCCCGACGGGACGCCACGGGATCCCGGCGCCGCGGGCTGCCGCTGTGCGCGGCCGTCCGCCCGCCCCGGGCGCGGTGGCGGTCAGGGGCGGGCGGAGGCCGAGCCGGGTCAGCCGCGGGGCGCCGCGCCCCGCTGCTTCAGCAGGTCGGCCATCAGCGCCAGCTCGGACTGCTGGGCATCGACCATGCCCTGGGCGAGGGACTTCTCCGTCTCCACCGCGCACAGGTCGGCACAGCCCCGCGCCATGGTGACGCCGCCCTTGTGGTGGTCGGTCATCAGCTGCAGATAGAGGATCTCGGCCTGCTTGCCGTTCGCCTCGCCGAGCTGGTCCAGCTCGGCCTTCGTGGCCATGCCGGGCATCAGCGAACCGTCACGCGCCTCGTGTCCGCCGTCCCCGCCGTGGCCGGCGTGACCGCCATGCCCTGCGGGGGACCCGCCCTCGTCCGACGACGCCATCCACGCCATCGGCTCGGTCCCCGACTCGACCTTCGGCAGCCCCCAGAGATCCAGCCAGCCCAGCAGCATGCCCCGCTGGTTGGCCTGCGTGTTGGCGATGTCGTACGCGAGCCGGCGCACCTCCTCGTCCTGCGTACGGTCCCGGACGATGAAGGACATCTCCACCGCCTGCTGGTGATGGACCGCCATGTCGCGGGCGAAACCGGCCTCCGCGGAGTCCGCCGCAGGGACCTTCGCCGCCGCCGTGCTCGTACCACCGTCGTCGCCCGCGGACGCGACCGTGGCCGCGCCCGCGAACAGCAGGGCCAGCACGACGGCCGTGATCGACGCCCAGTGGGTACGGGTCAGCTCGGGCGTCACGCGCCCAGCCCTCCTGTGCACGCGGCACCCGGCTCCGGCGTCTGCGGACCCTGGACGTACTTGGTGAAGAACTGGTCCACCCGCGCGTCGTCGGCGCTGTCCACGGTGACCTGCTTGCCCCAGGCGCTGAGCATGATCGCCCCGGCCTGGTCCTTCACCGGGCTCATCAGCGAGTACGGGGTCTTGCCGACCTTGTCCTTCAGCTTCGTCACATCGCCGGCCGGGGCCTTGTCGTTGTAGGTGACCCACACCGCGCCGTGCTCCAGGGAGTGCACGGCGTTCACATCGGGGATCGCCTTGTCGTAGACGTCGCCGTCGCAGTTCATCCACGCCTGGTGGTGGTCACCGCCGACCGGCGGCTTCATCGGGTAGGTCACCGCCTTGGTGACGTGGTTGCGGCCGAGCTTCTTCGCGTCCCAGGACTTCTCGTCCTTGACGGGCGCCTTGGCGGCGGCCTCCGCCTGCTCCTTCTTCTCGGACTCCTTGTTCAGTACGTACGTACCGAATCCGACGAGCCCCGCGACCACGACGGCGCTGATCGAGATGGTGATGATGCGGCTGCGGCGCTCGCGGGCCTGTTCGGCGCGGCGCATCTCCTCTATACGGGCCCGGCGGTCATTGCTGCTGGTCTTGGCGGCCATACGTCTTCGTCCTTCTTCTGGCGATGTGTCGATACGTCGATGCGTCGTTGCGTCGCTCGCGATGCGATGCGGTGCGATGCAGCGCGGTGCGATGCGGTGCGAGGTGGAACGGTCCGCTAGGTCCGCAGCACCTGAAGGACGTGGAGATCCGGAGCGCGGGGGAGCGCACCCGTACGGGACGCCCGGCCGACGTGGAGCGGCGGAGCGGGGGAGGACGGCGGCGCGGCGCTGTCCACGGCCCCGGCCGGCGGCGGCGCCGTGAGCACGGCCGGGCTGAGATGCGTGGCGAGCCCGCAGTCGCCGCGGTCGTACGGACAGGTGTACTCGGCCCCGACCGGGACGGTGGACGCGGCCGTGACGCCCGGGTGGGCGCCGGCGTGCTCCAGGTCCCCTCCCGTACGGGTGTCCGCCCGGCCGCCCGTACAGATGAAGAGCGCGGCGAGGAGCGTCGCCACGGCACTCACCAGCGCCGTGGGACGCCCGGTGTGTGCGATGCGGTTGTGCCGCAGGCCCCCCATGGGCGCTGATGGTAGTGGCGGCGGCGTGCCGCATGTCATACGGGGTGCGTAATCTGGGCGAAACCCCGGGTCGTGATACTGAAGCTCCTCCCTACGCCCTGGCGGTGGTGCACAAGCCGTCTGAACTGCAAGGATGTGGCTCATGGACAAGCAGCAGGAATTCGTGCTCCGCACGCTCGAGGAGCGCGACATCCGGTTCGTGCGCCTGTGGTTCACCGACGTACTCGGCTTCCTCAAGTCGGTCGCGGTGGCCCCGGCCGAGCTCGAGCAGGCGTTCGACGAGGGCATCGGCTTCGACGGTTCCGCGATCGAGGGCTTCGCGCGGGTCTACGAGTCCGACATGATCGCCAAGCCGGACCCGAGCACCTTCCAGATCCTGCCCTGGCGCGCGGAGGCCCCCGGCACCGCCCGGATGTTCTGCGACATCCTCATGCCCGACGGCTCCCCGTCCTTCGCGGACCCGCGTTTCGTGCTCAAGCGCATCCTGGCCAGGACCTCGGACCTGGGCTTCACGTTCTACACCCACCCCGAGATCGAGTTCTTCCTGCTGAAGGACCGGCCGCTGGACGGCTCCCGCCCCACCCCCGCGGACAATTCCGGGTACTTCGACCACACCCCGCAGAACGTCGGGATGGACTTCCGCCGCCAGGCCATCACGATGCTCGAATCCATGGGCATCTCGGTGGAGTTCAGCCACCACGAGGGCGCGCCCGGCCAGCAGGAGATCGACCTGCGGTACGCGGACGCGCTGTCGACCGCCGACAACGTCATGACGTTCCGCCTGGTCATGAAGCAGGTCGCGCTGGAGCAGGGCGTCCAGGCGACCTTCATGCCGAAGCCCTTCTCCGAGCACCCCGGCTCCGGGATGCACACCCACCTGTCCCTCTTCGAGGGCGACCGGAACGCGTTCTACGAGTCGGGCGCCGAGTACCAGCTCTCCAAGGTGGGGCGTTCCTTCATCGCCGGCCTGCTCAAGCACGCCGCCGAGATCTCGGCCGTCACCAACCAGTGGGTCAACTCCTACAAGCGCATCTGGGGCGGCTCGGCCCGGACCGCCGGCTCGGGCGGCGAGGCCCCCTCGTACATCTGCTGGGGCCACAACAACCGCTCGGCGCTGATCCGCGTCCCGATGTACAAGCCGGGCAAGACGGGCTCCTCGCGCGTCGAGGTTCGCTCCATCGACTCCGGCGCGAACCCGTAC
The DNA here is from genome assembly GCF_040296405.1 of Streptomyces sp. NPDC002133. Lineage (NCBI taxonomy): Bacteria > Bacillati > Actinomycetota > Actinomycetes > Kitasatosporales > Streptomycetaceae > Streptomyces > Streptomyces sp. NPDC002133. The sequence goes on from NZ_JBEOXF010000024.1 coordinate 95,404, forward strand.
CTGACGTACGCGGTGCTGCTCGCCGCGGGCCTCAAGGGCATCGAGGAGGGGTACGACCTCCCCGCCGGAGCCGACGACGACGTCTGGGCCCTGTCGGACGCCGAGCGGCGTGCGATGGGCATCGAGCCGCTGCCGCAGAACCTGGGCGAGGCGATCTCGCTGATGGAGCGGAGCGAGCTGGTCGCCGAGACGCTCGGGGAGCACGTCTTCGACTTCTTCCTGCGCAACAAGAAGCAGGAATGGGAGGAGTACCGCAGCGAGGTCACGGCCTTCGAGCTGCGCAAGAACCTGCCGGTGCTGTAAGTGCAGGTCAGCGCGGCTTTTCGCGCTGGACGCCACGCCGGGCCGACGGTCACCGAACCGTCGGCCCGAAGGCGTCCTACCGGCCTGGGCCGTCTGTGGGCCGTGGGACGAGTCAGCGCCGCAGAGAGATGGGCTGTCCACGCCCCTCTCTGAGATCAGCCGACGCTGCTGGACATGCGGTCGCAACAGACCCGGTGGCTCTGGGTGGCCTGCCGGCGTACCCGCAACTGCTGCGACAGGCCCGTTTGCGGTACCACCGCTGCGCCGTATCAGCTCTGGTTGCGCAGCCCCGGCCCACGCCGGGTGACCATGCCGGGGACCCAGCGGGACACCCTTTCGGCCGGGTTTCGCTGTGGACCATGGACCTGGGCGTGTCGGCCCGGACTCGAGCGTTCAGCGCACCTCGGCAGGTGCGTCGGCGGCGGTTGCTCGGGGCGACCTGACGGGGGCGCGGCCGAATCGTCGCCACTCGGCGATCACAGCCGTCTGCGGGTCGGATGGCATGTCCGGAGCCTTGTTACGTGTCGGCTCGGACGATGGTGGCGAGGACGCCGTTGAAGGCCTCGGTGGAGGTCGGGTGGTTGTAGACGGTGTCGCGGAGTTCGGCCGCCGTGACCCCGTGCCGCATGGCGAGCGCGACGGTGTTGATGAGTTCCTGCGCTTCGACGCTGAGCAGGGCGGCGCCCAGGATCTCGTCGGTGTCGGCGTCGATGACGAACTTCATGACTCCGCGGGTCTCCTCGACGATGTACGCACGCGGCATGGGGAGGATCTCGGCGACCGGCTGGCTTGCGATCTTGACTCGGTGCCCGGCCGCGCGGGCTTCCTTCTCGGTGAGTCCGACGGTTGCCAGTGGGGGGGTGATGAAGAGGGTGTGGGGGATGGCGACCCGGTCGGCGGTGGAGCGTTTGCCCTCGCCGATGAGTTGGTCGAGGACGATGCGGCTGTCGTCGAGGGAGATGTAGGTGAACTGCGGCCCGCCGTTGACATCGCCGAGGGCGAAGATGTGCGGCCGGCTGGTGCGCAGGTGCTCGTCGACTTCGACCGCGCCGCGCTCGGTGGTGCGCACACCGGCAGCGTCCAGCGCGAGATTGCCGGTGGCCGGTGCGCGGCCTGTGGCGGCCAGGATTGCGTCGGCTTCCAGGGTGTGTTGTTGGCCGTCTTTTTCGTAGACGACGGTTGCGGAGGTCTCGCCGTCACGGATTTCCGTGCTGTTCGCACCGACGATGATCTCGATGCCTTCGTCCACCAGGATGCCCTCGGCGACAGCGGCAACGTCGTCATCCACGAGGCGAAAGATCTTCGGTCCTGCCTCGAGCACGGTGACCTGGGATCCGAACTGCCCATAGATCGAGGCGAATTCCAGGCCGAGGTAGCCGCCTCCGATGATCGTCAGCCGTCCCGGCAGGATGGTCGTGTCGATCAGTTCGCGGCTGGTCACGGTGTACTGGCTGGTCCGCAGGCCGGGAATATCGAGGACGATCGGCTCCGACCCGGTGTTGATCAGGATCGTCTCGGCGGTGACTGTCAGGCGGCCGTCGCCGGTCTCGACGCTCACGGTGTGCTCGTCGGTGAACGCGGCCGCGCCGGTGATCACCGTGACGGTGTCCATGTCGTTCAGCACGTCGTAGCTGACGCCGCGGAACAGCTTGGTCAGCGCCTGCACCTCGCCGACGGAGCGCTCGTACCACTCCTGCGGCACGTCCTCCGGCCGACGTTTGCGGGAATGGTGGACAAGTGCCTTGGTCGGTACGCAGCCGACGTTCGGGCAGGTGCCGCCGTACATCCTCTCCGACCGCTCGACCAGCACCACGCGCTTGCCGAGCCGACCCATCGTCGTGGCCACCGTCTTCCCGCCCTTGCCGAACCCGATCACGAGCACATCGGCATGAAGGGTTTGGTTCGTGTTGCCCATGTCCGCTCCCGTTTCGAAATATATGAGCGCGAAATAGATGAACAGGAAAGGGACTCGTATCGACCGGTTGTGCACTGGGCCGGGCGTGGCCACCTCCTTCATTTCAACAGCACCACCAACACCGTGCCGCTGCAACTGGCCACCCGCGCGGGAAACACCGGACCGTTTCCGTCCGGCTGGCGCAGTGCTTTGCGGGAGACGAGGGGCAACTCGTCGCGCACAGGGTGACCCACCCGTCCGGACCTGTCGGACTGTGCACGGGGTGCGGTCGCATGAGGCTGGACCCCGAGCGCCTGGGCGGCCGCAAGAATGATCGGCGGTGCCTCCCCTGTCCCCATCCTTCAGAAGGAGCGTGATCGGCGTGGCCCGGAACCGCCGACTGATCCTGAGCTCGCCGACCGAGGTTTGGCGCCTGCTGTCCAATGGCCACCGCTACGGGGAATGGGTGACAGGAACCCAGCAGGTACTTGCCGCGGACCCGCACTGGCCGGAAGTGGGCGCCCGACTGAAAGTCCGAGTCGGTGCCGGCCCTCTGACCCTCGACGACACCTGCGTCGTCCGCATCTGCGAACCGCAACACCGCCTGGAACTGGAAGCGAAGGCAGATCCCTTCGGCGCGGCTCGCATCGCCATGAACTTGATCCCCTGGGGAGAGAACACCCTCTTCACCCTCGACTGGCACCCCCTCCGGGGCCCCGGCACCCGGATGCACGGACTCCCCGTGGATTACGTTGTTGCGGTCCGCAACGGCATGATGCTGACGAAGCTTGCCCGGATCGCGGTGCGCGAGCATGACGGAAGCGCTTGAGGAACCCTTCCGGAACACGCGAGGCGGATCAGTGCTCGTCCAAGCCGGCCGCAGCAACGGGGCCGACGCCGGTGGGAAGGGGCTCGTCCCGGATCCTTCGGGGCGGCCCAGAGGCGTACAAACTCCTGCGAAGGAAGAAGCAGGAGTGGGAGGAGTACCGCGGCGAGGTCACGGCCTTCGAGCCGCGGAAGAACCTTCCGGTGCTGTAAGCGCAGGTCAACACGGGCATTGCGCCTGCATGACACTTCGGGCCGACGGTCACCGACCGTCGCCCCGGACCTCTTTTTGACAGCGCACAGCGGGGGGAGGAATGTAGAAATAGGTTGAAAGATGCGATGGGCCAAAAAGTGCTCGGAGGTGCATGGGAATGCGCCACAGGATCGTTGCTGCACTCCTCGCAGGGGTCGCAGGACTCACGCTCGGCGTGATGCCGACAACCGGGGCGTTCGCCTCGAGCCAGACCCGGGACGACGACGACTGTTCCGGATGGCGCGGCGGGTACGAGTACCGCCAGAGCTGTGACGAAGACGATGACGATGACGATGACGATGACGACGAGGACGACTACAGCAGCCGCGAGTTCTTCCACCACTTCGACGACAGGTTCGAGGACGTACTGATCATCGTTGTCGCTGTGCCGTAGTCCCGACCACCGAGACCACCGAGACCACCGAGACCACCAAGATCACCGGGACTCACCGTTCGTCACACGGGGTGGCGGCGGTCGGCCAGCGGGGCCGGGGCCTCCTGGACCACCCAGCCGTTGCCGTCGGGGTCCTGGAAGAAGACGAACGAGTTCCACTGCTCGCCCTTGCCCGGAGCCCAGCCCGTCGGGGCGACGTGCTGGACGGCGCTGACTCCGACGCCGCGGGCGAGCAGTTCGTCGTGCGCGGATTCGATGTCCGGAACGCAGAGCTGGAGTCCCTGGATCGCACCCGGGGTCATGGTCGTCTGCCCCGGCGCGGGCGGCATGCCCGAGCCGATCACGATCGAGCAGGGCGAGCCCGGCGGGGTCAGCTGGATGATGCGTACGCCGTCGCCGATGCTGGTGTCGTGGTCGACGGCGAAGCCGCACTGGTCGGCGTAGAACGTCTTGGCCCGGTCGACGTCGGTGACCGGGATGACGATCACTTCGATGGTCCATTCCATGGGCGCCGCCCGGGGTGGTTTCGTAGGGGCCGGACCAGCCGGCCGTCAGCGTTCGGCGAGTGGGACCGGGGCCTCCTGGACGACCCAGCCGTTGCCATCAGGGTCCTTGAAGAAGAGGAAGGAATTCCAGGTCTCCCTTCCCTTGCCCTCCTCCCAGCCGGACGGCCCCACCCGCTGGACCGGGCTGACCTCGACCCCGCGGTCCACGAGTTCGTCCCTGGCCTCGTCGATGTCCGTGACACAGAGCTGCAGGCCCTGGAGCGAGCCCGGGGCCATCCGCGGCTGGCCGGGCGAGTCGGGCAGGCCGGCCTCGATGACGACGGAGCAGCGGGAACCGGGCGGGGTGAGCTGCACGAAACGGGCGCCCTCGAAGGGAGACACGTCGACGTCGGCCGTGAAACCGCATCTGTCCACGTAGAACTCCTTGGCCCGGTCGACGTCGGTGACCGGACGGTGACCACCTCGAGGGTCCACTCCATGGGGTGTCTCCGAACACTCGGTCACTCGGTCACTCGGCCCTGAGTTCGGGCTCAGCCGGTGAAACGCCAGCGGGTCTGGGTGTAGCGCTCGCCCCTGCCGAACCCGAAGGCGGTACGGGGCGCCACCCCGAAGACCAGGGCGCGGCCCCCGTGGTCCCCGGAGGCGAACGCCTCGTCCCGCACCTCGAAGTGCCAGTCAGGTCCGTACTTCGCCTCCCACGCCGCCGCCAGCCCGGCCAGCCGCTCCTCGTCGGTGACCCGGACCGCCTCGCCCTCCACCACCAGGTCGCAGCCCTCGCCGTAGGCGTTGGTGCCCGTGGTGAGGGCGACGTGCGGGTTGGCGGCGAGGTTCAGGGCCTTGCGCTCCTGCTCGCCGGTGGCGAAGTGGAGCGCGCCGTCCGCCCACACCGTCATCAGCGGGGTGACATGGGGCCGCCCGTCGGGGCGTACCGTCGAGAGCCAGAAGATCTCGGCCTTCTCCAGACGCGACACGACCTCGGCCCAGGGCGTCGCGGTGGCGCCGGGAGAGCTGTAGCGCGTGTCCAGGTCGGTCTTCGGTTCCTGCGTCTGCGTCTGCGTCTGTGCCTGAGCCGGCATGGCGGAGTCCTCTCGGTCCCTCGTCCTTCACATCGTCCCCGTGAAGTGCTGACTCCGCCCGCCGACCGGACTCATCGCAAACAGTCCCCTCCGGTTAGGCTCGGACCGGGACTTTGATCGGGTGCGTGATCGGAGGCGGCGGGATGACGGTGCCGGGGCGCAGAAGCAGTACGTTCACCCGTTTGCTGCGGCACGGCTTCACCCATCCCGCGGTCGCCGAGCGCTTCCTCGACCTGCCGGAGATGGCCCCCGTACGGACCGACTCCGTGCTCCTCGACGCGCTGGGTGCCACCGCCGACCCCGACTTGGCGCTGCGGGGGCTCGTACGGCTCGTCGAGGCACAGGCCCCCGACGAGCGGCAGGGCCTCCTCGACACCCTGATCTCCGCGAAACCGCTGCGGGACCGGCTCCTCGGCGTGCTCGGCGCGTCCGAGGCGCTGGGTGATCATCTGGCGCGGCACCCGCGCGACTGGTACGCGCTGGTGACGTACGAGGCGGTCGATCTGCACCCGGGTGTGGAGGAGTTCGAGCGCGGCCTCGCCGAGGCCACCGACCCGGTCTCGCTGCGCGTCGCGTACCGTCGCTGCCTGCTGTCCATAGCGGCGCGTGACGTGTGCGGGACCACGAATGTCGCCCAGACGGCGGCCGAGCTCGCCGACCTCGCGACGGCGACGTTGCGCGCGGCGCTCGCCATCGCCCGTACCGCCGCGCCCGAGGACGCCGCCCTCTGCCGGCTCGCGGTGATCGCGATGGGCAAGTGCGGCGGCCATGAGCTCAACTACGTCTCCGACGTCGACGTGATCTTCGTCGGGGAACCTGCGGACGGGGCCGACGAGCCCAAGGCGCTCAAGGCCGCGACCCGGCTCGCCTCCCACCTCATGCGGATCTGTTCGGAGACCACGGTCGAGGGCGCGATCTGGCCCGTCGACGCCAATCTGCGACCGGAGGGCCGGCACGGCCCGCTGGTCCGTACGCTCTCCAGCCATCTCGCGTACTACCAGCGGTGGGCGAAGACCTGGGAGTTCCAGGCGCTGCTGAAGGCCCGGGCGGTGGCCGGGGACCCCGAGCTGGGGGCCGAGTACATCGAGGCCGTCTCCCCTCTCGTCTGGCAGGCGTCGGAGCGCGAGAACTTCGTCCCCGACGTGCAGAAGATGCGCCGCCGGGTCGTCGACAACATTCCCGTCGCCCAGATCGACCGCGAGCTGAAACTCGGCCCGGGCGGGCTGCGCGACGTCGAATTCGCCGTCCAGTTGCTGCAGTTGGTGCACGGCCGCAGTGACGCGTCGCTGCGCAGCGGCACCACGCTCGACGCGCTGAAGGCGCTCGCGGTCGGCGGATACGTGGGGCGCACGGACGCGTCCCAGCTCGACGAGGCGTACCGGTTCCTGCGGGCGATGGAGCACCGCATCCAGCTGTTCCGGCTGCGCCGCACCCACCTCGTACCGGAGGGCGAGGAGGACCTGCGCCGCCTCGGACGCTCGCTCGGGCTGCGCACCGACCCGGTCGCCGAGCTCAACAAGGAGTGGCGGCGGCACGCGGCGGCCGTACGGCGGCTGCACGAGAAGCTGTTCTACCGGCCGCTGCTGGACGCGGTCGCGCAGCTGGCGCCCGGCGAGATCCGGCTCAGCACCCAGGCCGCCAGGCAGCGCCTCGAAGCGCTCGGCTACGCCGACCCGGCCGCCGCCCTGCGCCATCTGGAGGCCCTGTCGTCCGGGGTCACGCGCAAGGCGGCGATCCAGCGGACGCTGCTGCCCGTGCTGCTGGGCTGGTTCGCCGACTCGGCCGATCCGGACGCGGGCCTGCTCGGCTTCCGCAAGGTGTCCGACGCGCTCGGCAAGACGCCCTGGTACCTGCGGCTGCTGCGCGACGAGGGCGCCGCCGCGGAGAACCTCGCACGCGTCCTGTCCGCCGGCCGCCTCGCCCCCGACCTGCTGCTGCGCGCCCCGGAGGCGGTGGCCATCCTCGGCGACCCGGAAGGGCTGAAGCCGCGCAGCCGGGACCACCTGGAGCAGGAGGTGCTGGCCGCGGTCGGCCGCGCGGACGGTGCCGAGGCGGCGGTCGCGGCGGCCCGCGGAGTGCGGCGGCGCGAGCTGTTCCGCACGGCCGCGGCGGATCTGATCGGCTCGTACGGCACCGAGGAGAGCCCCGCCGAACAGGACCCGGGCGCGCTCGTCGACCGCGTCGGCAACGCGGTCACCGACCTCAACGCGGCGACGATCGCGGGCGCGCTCCGAGCGGTCGTGGGCAACCAGTGGGGCGACACCCTCCCCACCCGCTTCGCCGTCATCGGCATGGGCCGCTTCGGCGGGCACGAGCTCTCGTACGGCTCCGACGCGGACGTCCTCTTCGTGCACGAGCCGCGCGAAGGCGTCGACGAACAGGAGGCCGCGCAGGCCGCGAACACCGTCGTCGCCGAGCTGCGGCGCCTCCTGCAACTCCCCACCGCCGACCCGCCGTTGCTGATCGACGCGGACCTGCGTCCGGAGGGCAAGACCGGCCCCCTCGTGCGCACCCTCGCCTCGTACGCCGCGTACTACCGGCGCTGGTCGCTCGTCTGGGAGAGCCAGGCGCTCCTGCGCGCCGAACCGATGGCGGGCGACGCGGACCTGGGCGCGCGCTTCATCGAGCTGATCGACCCGCTGCGCTATCCCCCGGAAGGGCTCGGCGAGGACGCGGTCCGCGAGATCCGCCGGCTCAAGGCACGCATGGAGACGGAACGCCTCCCGCGCGGCGCGGACCCGACCCTTCACACCAAGCTGGGCCGCGGCGGCCTCAGCGACGTCGAGTGGACGGTCCAGCTCCTCCAGATGAGCCACGGCTGGGCCGAGCCCGGGCTGCGCACCACGGGCACCCGCCAGGCCCTCGCGGCCGCCCATGCAGCGGGTCTCCTCCCCACCGAGGACGCCCAGATCCTCGACGACGCCTGGGTCCTCGCCTCCCGTGTCCGCAACGGCGTCATGCTGGTCCGCGGGCGGGCGGGCGACACCTTCCCGTCGGAGTCCCGTGAACTGGGGGCGGTGGGGCGGTACCTGGGGTACGGGCCGGGGCACGTGGGCGAGATGGTCGACGACTACCGGCGGACGACGCGGAGGGCGCGGGCGGTGGTCGAGGAGTTGTTCTACGGGGCGTAGGGGGAGGGGGGTCCAGGGCGGGAGCCCGCTGGAGGGGACAGCCCCATGAGGTGCGTGCGAAGGCGTCCCGCGGTATGCGCTCGCAGGCCCTGCGCGACCGAGCGCGCGCAGCCGCGCTGTCCGCGGGCACGAGCCCGGTGTGCCGCCTGCGGCCGTGGCCCACCGGGCCGTCGGGGTGCGCGGGATCCCGCGGTGCCCGGTGAAGGCGCTCGCCACCTCCTCGGCCCGTCCGGCGTCCGAGGACCGCCCCGGGGTTCACTGGACGGTGCTCGGGACGACGAGGCCGCCCCGGGTGGAGTCGGAACGGCACCGGTACCCGTACCCGTACCGGGGCGGGCCGTATGCCCACCACACTTACGGGCTGTGACCGGGGCCCCTCGGGCGCCGCCTCGGCGACATGTCAGCGTCGTGCGACGTTCAGTTCTGCCGGGGTGGCGGGGACAGCTCCCTCCACGACCGCGACCTGTCGTGGCAGGCGGTGCGGCATCGCCCCGTACAGCACGTACGACACGCCGTAGCCGAAGGCGAGGCACAGGAGGCCGCCCACCGCGTCGAGCCAGAAGTGATTGGCCGTCGCGACGATGACTATGAGCGTGAGGGTCGGGTACAGCACGCCGAGGATCTTCACCCACGGCGCCGACGCCAGCGCGACGATGATGAGCCCGCACCACAGCGACCAGCCGATGTGCATCGACGGCATCGCGGCGTACTGGTTCGACATGTTCTTCAGATTGCCCGAGGCCATCGAACCCCAGGTGTGGTGCACCAGCACGGTGTCGATGAAGTTCTTGCCGGTCATCAGGCGCGGCGGGGCCAGCGGGTACAGGTAGTACCCGACGAGGGCGACGCCCGTCGTCGCGAAGATGACGGATCGCGCCGCGGCATAGCGGCCGGGGTGCCGGCGGTAGAGCCAGACGAGCACGCCGATGGTCACCAGGAAGTGCAGGGTGGCGTAGTAGTAGTTCATCGTCACGACCAGCCATGTCACCGAGTTCACGGCGTGGTTGACCGTCTGTTCGACCGCGATGCCCAGCGCCTTCTCGGCCTGCCAGATCCAGTCGGCGTTGCGCAGGGCCTGCGCCTTCTGCTCCGGCACCGCGTTGCGGATGAGGGAGTAGATCCAGTAACTGACCGCGATGAGCAGGATCTCGAACCAGATCCGGGGCCGTCGCGGCGTCCGCAGTCCGCGCAGCCGTCCGCGCTCCGGGGCCGGACTCTCCCCGCTCACCATGGGTGACGGAGGGGCCGTCCGGCCTTCCAAAGTCTTCACGGTCGATTCACCCATAGGGAGAGAGTCTGCCAGATGCATCACTCTCGTCCGATCATCCCCCGGGCGGGTTCCGACGGCGGGCGGTACGTCCTGAGTACTACCTAGGAACCGGGTACAACCCCGGGTCCCGAAGCCGTTGAACCGCGTACGACCAATTCCGGCATGAAGACGAACTCGCTGTGGGGCGCGGGCGTCCCGCCGATCTCCTCCAGCAGCGTCCGTACCGCCGCCTGGCCCATCGCCGGCACCGGTTTGCGGATCGTCGTCAGCGGCGGGTCGGTGAAGGCGATGAGCGGGGAGTCGTCGAAGCCGACGACCGAGATGTCGTCCGGTACTTCGAGTCCGCGCTGGCGCGCCGCCCGGATCGCGCCGAGCGCCATCATGTCGCTCGCGCACACCACCGCCGTGCAGCCCCGGTCCATCAGTGCGGACGCCGCGGCCTGGCCGCCCTCCAGGGTGTAGAGGGAGTGCTGGATGAGCTCCGCCTCGATCTCCTGGTCCGTCAGGCCCAGCTGTTCCCTGACCGCCTTGACGAAACCCTCTATCTTCCGGAGAACCGGGACGAATCGCTTCGGACCGAGCGCGAGGCCGATCCGGGTGTGGCCGAGGGCGACGAGATGCGTCACCGCGAGCCGCATCGCCGCCCGGTCGTCGGGCGAGATGAACGGGGCCTGCACCTGCGGCGCGAAGCCGTCGACGAGGACGAACGGCACGCCCTGGGCGCGCAGCTTCTCGTAGCGCTGCATGTCGGCGCTGGTGTCGGCGTGCAGTCCGGAGACGAAGATGATGCCGGACACCCCGCGGTCCACGAGCATCTCGGTGAGCTCGTCCTCGGTGGAGCCGCCGGGGGTCTGGGTGGCCAGCACGGGCGTGTAGCCCTGGCGGGTCAGCGCTTGACCGATGACCTGGGCCAGGGCCGGAAATATCGGATTTTCCAGCTCTGGCGTGATAAGTCCGACGAGTCCGGCGCTGCGCCTGCGCAGTCGGACCGGACGCTCATAGCCGAGGACGTCGAGTGCGGCGAGCACCGATTCGCGGGTGGTCGTGGCCACGCCTGGCTTGCCGTTGAGCACTCGGCTGACCGTGGCTTCGCTGACCCCCGCCTGGGCTGCGATGTCGGCAAGCCGTGCGGTCATGGGATTGGACTGTACCGGTCGCATGTCAGATTGCCCACCACGTGCTGGAGTCGGCGGGAAGGCGAACCGTCCCACCGGTGAACTCGGGTGTCGCGGACGACAGGAGCACGCGACCCGGTACGGGCAGTTCCACTTCCGTGCCGCGCGTGTTGGTGGTGCAGACGAATCCGTCGCGGGCGAGGGCGAGGACGCCGTCGGGCGCGTCCAGCCAGGTCACCGCTTCACCCGCGCCCAGCCCCGG
>NZ_JBEOXF010000025.1:0-100560 GCF_040296405.1 Streptomyces sp. NPDC002133
ATCACGAACACCGAGATGGCCATCGAGAAGATCGCCCACACCGGTGCGTAGGGCAGGAACAGGAACTGGAGGATGATGTTGAGCGACGCCAGGGCCGCCCTCTTCGCTGTTTCACGTGAAACGGTGCCAAATGGATGGGCATCGGCTGAAGCGGGTGTTTCACGTGAAACGGGTTTGTCAGCGGGTCGCGCCTATGACAATCCAGCGACCCGAGCGGGTGCGCAGCCACAGGGTCAGCATGCGGACCGTCATCATCAGGGCCATCGCCCACCACAGGGCGGTCAGTCCGCCGCCGACGGCGGGAATGAGCAGGGCGACGGGAGCGAAGACGGCCAGCGTCACCAGCATCGCTCCGGCCAGATAGGGGCCGTCTCCGGCGCCCATCAGTACGCCGTCCAGCACAAAGACGACGCCGGCGATCGGCTGGGAGAGCGCCACGACCAGCAGAGCGGGAAGCAGGGTGTCCTGAACCGACTGGTCACCGGTGAAGAGGGGGACGAAGAGCGGGCGGGCCAGCACGATCAGGGCCCCCAGCACCACACCGGAGGCGATACCCCACTGCACCATGCGGCGGCAGGCGTCCCGTGCGCCCTCGGTATCGCCGGCGCCGAGACAGCGGCCGATGATCGCCTGTCCCGCGATGGCGATCGCGTCCAGGGCGAAGGCCATCAGGCTCCACAGGGAGAGGATGATCTGGTGCGCGGCGATATCGGTGTCACCGAGGCGGGCGGCCACAGCAGTGGCGATCAGGAGGACGGCCCGCAGCGACAGGGTGCGTACAAGCAGTGGCACACCGGCCTGGGCGCTGGCCCGGATGCCCGCCGTGTCGGGGCGGAGCGAGGCGCCGTGCCTGCGGGCTCCACGGACGACCACGACGAGATAGGCCGCGGCCATTCCGCACTGGGCGATGACGGTGCCCCATGCGGATCCTGCGATGCCGAGCCCGGCGCCGTAGACCAGCCCGGCGTTGAGGGCTGCGTTGGCGGCGAAACCGGCGACGGCGACGTACAGGGGAGTGCGAGTGTCCTGGAGACCGCGCAGTACGCCGGTGGAAGCCATGACGACCAGCATCGCGGGAATGCCCAGGCTGGATATTCGCAGATACGTGGTGGCGTATGGCGCGGCCGTGTCGGAGGCGCCGAAGATCTCGACGAGCCATGGGGCCGTGGGGAGGGCGACCGCGATGACGGCGGTGCCGAGCACCAGGGCGAGCCAGATGCCGTCCATGCCCTGGCGGATGGCGGCTCCGAGTTCGCCCGCGCCGACGCGTCGGGCGACCGCGGCCGTCGTGGCATATGCGAGGAAGATGAACACGCTGACCGCGGTGGTCAGCAGGGCCGCGGCGACACCCAGCCCGGCGAGCTGGGGAGTGCCGAGATGGCCGACGACGGCGCTGTCGACCATCACAAAGAGGGGCTCGGCGACGAGTGCGCCGAAGGCGGGAACGGCGAGTGCGATGATCTCGCGGTCGTGTCGGCGGCGGCTGGTCTTCGGTGCCGCGGTGGCCTGGGTCATGGGGTCAATCTAATCTTCCACAGGTAAGAGACGCAAAGCCTTTGCACTCCTTACCAATACGCGAGACGGGACTCCTGCTGTGTGCCGTTTTTTCTGATCTTGGTCCAGCCGGGAAAGTTTTTCTCCCCCACAGCCGGTGGACGGAAAAGCCGCAGGTCGCAGGCGGTGCAGTCGGGTGGCTATGACTTTGTCCACAGCGCTGTCCCCCGGTCCGTGCACAGGTTCCGCCGGGTTCTCCACAGCATCTCGTCGGTCGTCCACATGGCCTGTGGATAACCAGATTGGCTGACGGTGCCCGCGGGCCTAACGTGGACCGGCGCCTGACGCTTCCGGATGCGGAGTCGAGCCGTTTGTTTTGTCAGTGCCGTGTCGTAGAAAGAGTCGCACGGCGAGGTCCGCGGAGCGGACGGGAGGAGGTGGCCGGTGAGCATTCCCGAGCCCCTGGACGATCCCTGGGCCGACACCGGTCCGGGCGACCGTCTGCCCGTCTCCCGTCCGCGACGCGGAGAGGGTCGTGGCCGCGGCCGCGAGGATCAGCACGAGCGCGGCAGGGAGAGCGGCCCTTGGGACGAGGCCGCTCACGGCGGTTTCGAGCGAGTGCCCCCACAGGACCTCGACGCCGAGCAGTCCGTCCTCGGCGGCATGCTGCTGTCCAAGGACGCCATCGCTGACGTCGTGGAGATCATCAAGGGCCAGGACTTCTACCGGCCCGCGCACGAGACCGTCTATCAGGCGATCCTCGACCTCTACGCCAAGGGCGAGCCCGCCGACCCCATCACGGTGGCCGCCGAGCTCACGAAACGCGGCGAGATCACCCGCGTCGGCGGCGCCTCCTATCTCCACACGTTGGTCCAGTCGGTGCCGACCGCGGCCAACGCCTCGTACTACGCGGAGATCGTCCACGAGCGGGCGGTGCTGCGGCGTCTGGTGGAGGCCGGCACCCGTATCACGCAAATGGGATACGCGGCGGACGGCGACGTCGACGAGATCGTGAACTCCGCGCAGGCCGAGATCTACGCCGTCACCGAGCAGCGCACCAGCGAGGACTACCTGCCGCTCGGCGACATCATGGAGGGCGCGCTCGACGAGATCGAGGCGATCGGTTCCCGCAGCGGTGAGATGACCGGCGTGCCGACCGGCTTCACCGACTTCGACTCGCTCACCAACGGACTGCACCCCGGCCAGATGATCGTCATCGCGGCCCGTCCCGCCATGGGTAAGTCGACGCTGGCACTGGACTTCGCCCGGGCCGCCTCGATCAAGAACAATCTGCCGAGCGTCATCTTCTCCCTCGAAATGGGCCGCAACGAGATCGCGATGCGTCTGCTGTCCGCGGAGGCGCGCGTGGCGCTGCACCACATGCGCTCCGGGACGATGACCGACGAGGACTGGACCCGGCTGGCCCGCCGGATGCCCGATGTCTCCCAGGCCCCGCTCTACATCGACGACTCCCCGAATCTGTCGATGATGGAGATCCGTGCCAAGTGCCGCCGGCTCAAGCAGCGCAACGATCTGAAGCTGGTCGTCATCGACTATCTGCAGCTGATGCAGTCCGGTGGTTCGAAGCGGGCCGAGAGCCGCCAGCAGGAGGTCTCGGACATGTCCCGTAACCTCAAGCTGCTCGCCAAGGAGCTGGAACTTCCGGTGATCGCGCTCTCCCAGCTGAACCGTGGCCCCGAGCAGCGTACGGACAAGAAGCCGATGGTCTCCGACCTTCGTGAATCGGGCTCCATCGAGCAGGACGCCGACATGGTCATCCTGCTGCACCGCGAGGACGCGTACGAGAAGGAGTCGCCCCGCGCGGGCGAGGCGGACCTGATCGTCGCCAAGCACCGTAACGGCCCGACGGCCACCATCACGGTTGCCTTCCAGGGCCATTACTCACGCTTCGTGGACATGGCGCAGACCTGATCCCGGCCGTCCGTGGGGGCCTGCCCGCGTGCCTGCGTAGGGTCGCGCCCATGACGGAGCAGCGCGACGGAGTGGACTGGGCGGGGCTCAAGCACGCGTACGGGCTGGCGGATGATGTGCCGCAGCTGCTGCGCGCCATGGAGGACCTCGACGAGGACGTACGGGCCGAGGCGCTCGACGGGCTGGGCTCCTCGCTCTGCCATCAGGAGACGGTGTATTCGGGCACGGCGCCGGCCGTGCCCCGTCTTGGCAGGCTCGCGGTGCACGGGCCTGGGCACCGAAAAGAGGTGCTGTGGCTGCTCGTGGCGATCGCCGGAGGCAACGGAAGACGCGTGGACACGGAGGCGGTTCGGCGGGCGATCGCCGAGGTGCTGCCCTCGCTGCTCGGGCTCGTGACCGACGAGGATCCGGGCGTACGGCAGTCGATGGTGTGGCTGATCGCGTCGTGCGGCGAGGGGGCGCTGCCTCTGATGCCACTGCTGCGCGCCCGGTTGGCGACGGAGCGGAGCGCCGACGTCCGGGCGGATGTCGTCACCGCGCTCGGTCTGCTCGATGTCAGTGAGCCGACTCGCACGGAGCGGGGCCGGGCGCTGTTGTCCGCCCCGGAGCCTGAGGTGCGGCTAGCCGCGGCCACCGATCTGCTGCGGACGGCCGATGTGCCGTTCCCCGCACACGTGGTGGAGTGCGCGCTCGAGGCGTACGACGCCCAAAGGCATGTGACGTTGCACCGTGGGCCGTGGCCCGAGCGCTATCGGCCGCTCGACCAGCGGCTCCTCGACGATCCGGACGCGGCCCTGAGTGCCGTCGCGCGGGGCATGCCGCTCGCGCAGAGCATCACCGATACATGGCGGGACCGTGAACGGGATGTCCTTCCCTGGCTGGTGAAGGAGGCCGAGCACGCCCATCAGCTGTACGCCATCGCCCGTGCAGGGGCAGCGCTGGAGGACGGGGACCCGGCGCCGTGGCTCGTCCCCTTCCTGGAGGCGCCGGACGCGGGCGTCCGGGTGGCGGCTGTTGTCGCGGCGGTGCGGTTCAGGGTGCCGGACGCGATCGGGCGAGTGCTGAGCCTGCTGGACGAGCTTCCGGAGGACCCCGGGACGGCGCAGGCGGTGCGGGCGGCGGTGGAGGTCTTCGGGGAGGAGGCACGGCCCGTGGCAGCGCGGATCGCCGAACGGCCCCGCGGCGCGTGGACCGGTGTGCTGGCGCACTTTCCGGACCTCGCGGCCCGCTGTCTCGGCGAACTGGTCGGCTGCGTACCGGACTCGGCGAGTGCGCTGGCGGCGCTGGGCCCGGACGCCGGACCGTCGGCGGAGCGGGCCCTGCTTGATGCGGCTCGCCAGGGGAGCGCGGCCGCCGCGTTCGCCTACGCCCAGGTCAGCGGGGACCATTCGGTCGCTGTCGAGCACATACGGGCCGGACTGGACGGGGACAGCTGGCGCTGGTGGCTGCGCGATGCCGGGCGTCTCGGGTCCGCGGGGACGGAGCTGGTGCCACAGCTGGGGCGGCGGCTGTCCTCGCCGTCGCGGGACACGAGGGCGGCGGCCGCTGCGGCGATCTGGCGGATCACGGGCCGCACCACGGATGCGCTTGCCGCGCTCTCCGACCAGCTCGCGTGCTCCGAGAGCTTCTACGAGCCCCAGATGGAGTCGCTGCGGGCGCTGACCGAGATGGGCCGGCTGCCGCGGCAGGCACGTCCGGTGGTGGAACGCCTCGCGTGGTCGCCGCGGCGGGTCGCGGCGGCCGGCCTGTTCGACGACGGGACCCCGCATCCTGACGACGAGGCCCGTGTCCTGGCGAAGAAGCTGCTGGCCGCGGCCGCCGACCACGTCCGGGCGGAGGCGGAGTGATTCCGCGAGATTCCGGATCCCGGCGGTCAGGCCGGGGACATCAGTTCGTACAGGTTGCCCGAGTCATCCGTGAAGTAGAGGCCGCGGGCGCACAGCGGGTGGTTGATGCCGCCGTTGTCGGGGGTGCTCGGGTCGTCGCCGTACGCGACGCCGGAGGCCTGTAGGCGGGCGAGTGCGGCGTCGAAGGTGGTGGGGTCGACGTCGAAGGCGAGATGCGCGCCGCGCGGCTCCGCGGCGGTCAGGAAGTCGAGGGTCAGGGACTCGTTCACCCGGACCGGGGCGAAGTGCCGGTCGGGACCGGCGTAGGCGAGGCCCATGATCTCCGCGAAGAAGCGGGCGCCACGATCGTTGTCCACGGTCTCGACGATCGTGTGGTTGAGGCTGATGGGCATGTGAAGCCTTTCACTCGACCCGGTCATGGTGGTGTGTCAGGGCGCCGTGCAGAAAGACGTCGACGAGTGCCGCGGTGTCCGGCTCGCTGCCGGGGTGGGTGAGCAGCAGGCCGAGGAAGAACTGAGCCAACTGCTCCGGAGGCAGCCGGAGGCTCTCGCGCTCCGGGGCGAAGAGCTCGGCCACCGCGTTCCGGGTGGCGGTCATGCCGCGGTCGTCGCGATCGGGGAGAGGGCCGTCGGCCGTGTGCTCGGTGCGGGCGCGGCCTCCGGTGGTGTGCAGGGCGCCGATGACCGCGCCGATGCGGTCGAGGTGGGCACGGAGGGTGTCTGCGGCTTCGGTGAGGCGGTCGGGGAGCGGCCGGCCGAGGTCGATGGACGCCAGCTCGGCGAGGGAGCTGCCGGGGCTGAGGACCTCGGCGACACAGGCCTGGAGCAGCTCGTCCTTGTCGGCGAAGACACGGAAGATCGTTCCTTCGCCGATGCCAGCGGCCTGCGCGATCCGCCGGGTGGTGACGGTGCTGCCGTGGGCGATGACGAGCGGGATCGTGGCGCGGATGATCACGCCGCGACGCTGCTCCGCGCTCATGGCAGGGGCTCGCCGTCTTCTCACTTCCGGTGGTGTCATGTCCCCCATGGTGCGGAGTGAGTACTCACTCCGTCAATGGTCAAGATCCAGACCGCGCTTTTCGCTCGACCGGAGGCCGGCCGTAGAGGTAGAGCTTGACCATGACCTCACCTTTCGAAGCGCTGCTTCCCAGCACCGAGCGGGCCCTCCTCCATCGGGTCGCCACCGCACAGTCCGAGGGTCGCTCCCCTTCCCTCGTCGGGGCGGTCGCCAGGGACGGCCGACGTGTCTGGAGCGGTGCGCGCAGCTGCGTCGACGGACATGTGCCGGACGCCGACACCCAGTACCGCATCGGCTCCCTCACCAAGACGTTCACCGCGGTGCTGGTCCTACGGCTGCGCGACGAAGGGCTGCTGGACCTCGGCGACCCGTTGGAGAAGCACCTGCCCGGCACCGGTGTGGGTGAGGTGACCATCGCCCAACTCCTCGGCCACAGCGCGGGACTGGCCGCCGAGAGCCCGGCGCCCTGGTGGGAGCGCACACCAGGCAGCCTCCGGCCGAAGCTGGGCGATGTGCTCGGCGAGAGGCCGATGCTTCATCCCGTGGGCCGTCGGCACCACTACTCCAACCCCGGCTACACGTTGCTCGGTTCGCTGATCGAGGCGGTACGCGCAGAGCCGTGGGAGGCCGTGCTCCGGCGGGACATCCTGGAACCGCTGGGCCTCGGCCGTACGAGCACCCAGCCGCAGGCCCCGCATGCGGCGGGATGGGCCGTGCACCCCTGGGCGGATGTGATGATGCCTGAGCCGGCCCAGGATCTCGGGCTGATGGCGCCGGCGGGCCAGCTGTGGTCGACCGCCTCCGACCTCTGTCGCTTCGCCGGCTTTCTCGCTGAGGGCGATGACCGAGTGCTGAGTGCGGAGTCCGTACGGGAGATGAGGACCCCGTCAGTTCCCCTGGAGGCCGGGGACTGGGAGAGCGGCTACGGGCTCGGCCTTCAGATCGTTCGGAGGGGCGGACGCACGCTCATCGGACACACCGGCTCGTTGCCAGGGTTTGTCGCCTGTCTCTGGGTGAGTGTGGAGGAGGGTGTCGCCGGCGTCGCGCTCGCCAATGCCACCTCGGGCCCCTTGACCGGCGCCGTGGCAGCCGATCTCGTGCGGATCGTGGTCGAGGCCGAGCCACGGTTGCCCGAGCCCTGGCGCCCGATGCGCGAGGTGGACGAGTCGCTGCTGGAGCTCGCCGGGCCCTGGTACTGGGGCACGAGTGGCTTCGGGCTGAAGCTGGTGGCCGACCGCGGGTTGGAGCTGTACCCGTTGAAGGGGAACGGCCGCGGCTCGCGGTTCCGTGCCCCAGAGGACGGCGACGGCTGGATCGGGCTCGACGGCTATTTCGCGGGGGAGACGCTGCGCGTCGTGCGACGAGCCGATAGGTCGGTGGACCACCTGGATCTGGGCTCATTTGCCTTTACGCGTGAGCCGTACGACCCGGCGGCGGATGTGCCTGGAGGGGTGGACCAGGGCGGCTGGCGGGGTCTTCAGGCGTGAATCCGTCCAGTCGTCGGTCGGCGCGACTGTGCAAGCAGCGGACCTGCGGCGACGTTTCACGTGAAACGGGCGACGGCAGGGCCGCAGAGAGACCGGATCTCAGGCCGACAGCTCCCGCTCCAACGGCGTACGGATGCGCGGAGTGATCCGGGCCTCGCCCACCCACTCCGACAGTCGGGAGGCCTCCGCTTCGATCGCGGCGGAGGCCTCCGGGCCCGGGTCCGTCAGCAGTCGCCAGACGATCTCGCCGTCCGAGCGCTGTGCCCAGCCCCCGACGATCCCGCC
The DNA here is from genome assembly GCF_040296405.1 of Streptomyces sp. NPDC002133. NCBI lineage: Bacteria > Bacillati > Actinomycetota > Actinomycetes > Kitasatosporales > Streptomycetaceae > Streptomyces > Streptomyces sp. NPDC002133. Next base: position 8,063 of record NZ_JBEOXF010000025.1, read on the forward strand.
GTTCCACCACACCGTGGGCCCGATGTTCCCGGCGTAGTCGAAGAGCGCGGCACGGTGCTGGGGGTCGAGATGGAAGCCTCGGTCGGCCCAGGCCATGGCGCTCGGGTCGAGCCCGGGGAGCAGGGCCGCCCAGGGCTCCACCGGTGGCTCCGGCTCGGTGTCGCCGGGCGCGACATAGCCCACGACGCCCTCGTCGAGCCGGACCTCCTCGGCACCGACGGCCGCGAGGGCTTTGCGTACATGGCCCAGCGTCCATCCGGTCCACCACTTGAGGTCCGCCTCGGTGGCAGGGCCGTAACGGAGCAGCCAGCGCCGGGTCAGCTCGGCCTGGGCCTCGGCGACAGGCAGGACGGGCCAGGGTTCGCTCAGGGCCCACGTGAACTGGCTGGAGGTCCAGGAACCGCGCGGCCGGTCCCGGCGGATACGGCCCTCGGCGGCGAGTACCCGGATCACGCGGGTGGACACGCCCTGCACCGTCTCGTACTTCTGGCCGCGGAACACGGTGATCTTGGTGCGCAGTGCGGGGACAGCGGCGGAGAGCCGGCTACCGGTCGATGGGCCCCGTGCCGTGAGCTCGGCCAGGACCGCATCCTCGGCATCGGCGAGCCACCGCTCGTCGAGACCGTTTCCGTCCTCCACGAGATGCTTGATCAGCGTCTTGCGTTCCTTGACGGCGGTGGCGTGCCCGGTCGAGGCGGCGACGCACGGGGCGAGTTCCTGCGAGACGACGAAGAGCGTGCGACGCATGGAAAGCAGCCGGACCAGCGAGACGTCCTCGTACAGCGCCCGCTCCACCTCTGCGGTGGTGGCGTCCGCGAGCCGGGCGCAGGCGGAGAGATGGACGGTGGCGGCGTCCGTCGCGTGGAGGGCGATCACGGCGTCCGTGGCGTCCACCGCAGTTGCGGCCCGCGCGGAGGGTGCCAGGAGGTGGCGGCGGCCGAGGCGCGTCCGGCGTTCGGCCGCGCTGATCCGGTGAGGTGCACTGCTCATGGCCGCACCGTAGAGCGGAAATAGGTCAGTTCGAGTCCGCATCCGCCGACGGGTCGGCGCAGGTATCGCCGTCGGACGGGGGGTGTCGACGTCCGGGCGTCAGATCGTGCGCTTGAAGCCCACATGGGACGCCTCGAACCCGAGGCGCTCGTAGAACCGGTGGGCATCGGTGCGGCTGACGTCCGACGTCAGCTGGACCAACTGGCAGTTCTGGCGGCGGGATTCGTCGACGGCCCATTCGATGAGCCGGCTGCCGAGGCCGGTGCCCCGCTCGTCGGAATGGATCCGTACCGCCTCGATGATCGAGCGGGTGGCACCGCGCCGCGAGAGTCCGGGGATGACGGTGAGCTGGAGGGTGCCGACGACACGGCCCGCGCGTTCGGCGACGACCAGATGCTGGTTCGGGTCTCCCGCAAGGCGCTCGAAGGCCACGGTGTACGGGGTGAGATCGTCCGGCGACTCACGCCGGGCGCCCAGCGAGTCGTCGGCGAGCATCTCCACGATGGCCGGGATGTCGGCGGGGGAGGCGGGCCGTATCTGCAGATCGCTCATGATCGGCAGCTTATGCGGGCGGGCTTGCGCCATCTGCTGAGCCCTGCGCCGACACCGTGGTGACTGCGCCGCGTACGGACGCCGCGTGCGTGCGCCGCGCGCTCACGCCGGCGATCCTGCGGGTGCCGGAATCCGCAGTCCCTCGACCGCCTGGACCAAGGGGGCCAGCTCGGGGCTCTTCGCCGCCTCGTCGAGGGCTTCACGCAGAGCGGTGTCGTTCGTCGGCCGGGCCTCGGCGAGCAGTGCCAGGCCGGCATCCGTGACATCGGTGTAGATGCCGCGGCGGTCGGTGTCGCACAGATAGCGGCCGAGCAGCCCTCGGTCCTCGAGGCGGGTGACCAGTCGGGTGGTGGCGCTCTGGCTGAGCACGACGGCGTCGGCGACCTGCTTCATCTGGAGATGGCCGCCCGGGCCGCTGTGCTGGCGGCTGAGGACGTCGAGCAGCGAGTACTCCCGCACGCTCAGGTCGTGCTTGGCCTGGAGCTCCCGCTCGAGACGCGCCTCGATCCGGCCGTGCAGCAGGGAGAGGGCGCACCAGCTCTGGGCGAGGGCGGTGAGTGCCGGGTCCGTCGCGGTCATCGATCTCTCCTTCGTCCAGGAGCGCTCTCGAGGGGCCTCTGAGGGCCATGGAGGCCGCTGCCGCTGCTGCGCTCGGTGACTTGACACCAGGATAGTCGACCCATGCAATAGCCCGCGCTTGCAATTAATCAGCGTCTGCAATTATTGTTGGCGCTCGTAAGGCGCAGACGCAATCTTCTGGGAAAGGTGAACCCATGCCGCTCGCGCTCCTCGCCCTCGCCATCGGGGCATTCGGTATCGGCACCACCGAATTCGTGATCATGGGCCTGCTCCCCGAGGTTGCCGATGACTTCCAGGTGTCCATCCCGGCCGCCGGATTTCTGGTGACCGGCTACGCCCTCGGAGTCGTCCTCGGCGCTCCCGTGATGACGGTTCTCGGGACCAAGGTCTCCCGCAAGCGCATGTTGATGCTGCTGATGGGACTGTTCATCGCGGGGAACGTGCTCTCCGCCGTCGCCCCGGCCTTCGGTGTGATGCTCGCGGGTCGCGTGGTGGCCTCGCTCGCGCACGGCGCCTTCTTCGGCATCGGCTCGGTGGTCGCCGCAGATCTCGTCGCCCCGGAGAAGAAGGCGGGCGCCATCGCCATGATGTTCACCGGACTGACCGTCGCGAATGTCGTCGGTGTCCCGCTGGGCACGTTCATCGGCCAGAGCGTCGGCTGGCGCGCGACGTTCTTCATCGTCGCCGGGCTGGGTGTGCTGGGCCTGGCCGGTGTCGCCAAGCTGGTTCCGGAGCAGCCCAGGCCCGAAGGCGTACGGCTGCGCCACGAGTTCGCCGCGTTCCGCAATGTGCAGGTTCTGCTGGCCATGGCGATGACCGTGCTCGGCTTCGGTGGTGTGTTCGCCGCGATCACCTACATCACGCCAATGATGACCGAGGTCGCCGGCTTCGCCGATTCCTCGGTGACCTGGCTGCTCGTCCTGTTCGGTCTGGGCATGGTCGGAGGGAACCTGGTCGGCGGCAGGTTCGCGGACCGTGCGCTGATGCCGATGCTGTTCGTGTCGCTCGGCGCGCTCGCGCTCGTACTGGCGCTGTTCACCTTCACCGCTCACCACAAGATCGCGGCGGCCGTCACGATCGTGCTCGTCGGCGCGCTGGGCTTCGCCACCGTGCCGCCGCTGCAGAAGAGGGTCCTGGACCAGGCGTCCGGCGCCCCGACGCTGGCCTCGGCCGTCAACATCGGCGCCTTCAACCTCGGCAATGCACTGTCCGCCTGGCTCGGCGGCATCGTGATCGCCGCCGGGCTCGGTTTCACCGCCCCGAACTGGGTGGGCGCGATTCTCGCTGCGTCGGCTCTCGGTCTCGCCGTCCTCTCGGCGACCCTGGAGCGCGGCTCCGCCCGCCGGGAGAGCCGTGTCGTGGCCGGGGTGGGGGCTGCAGAGCCCGTGTCCGTCCCCGCAGCCCGTCCCTGAGCCCGAAGGCTCCCGCCGACCCCCTCAGGCTCTCAACTTTCCGTCCCTCGCCGCACAACCGCCCCATCTCATCAAGGAGTTCACCATGGCCACCGCCAACGCCATCGCTGTCGCCCCCCTGACCATCCAGGACGCCGAGGCCCTCGTGGAGGCTGCCCGAGCAGCAGCCGAAGCGGCCGGCGTGACCGTCGCGATCACCGTCCTCGACGCCGGAGGCCATCTGCTCGCCTTCCGCCGGGACGACCGGGCCGTGCTCATCGCCGGAGAGACCAGCACGCGCAAGGCCTACACGGCGCTCCAGTTGAACACCCCCACCGCGGATCTCGTCGACGCGGTCCAGCCCGGCGGCCTCTTCCACACCCTTCCGACAGCGCTGGACCGCCCGCTCCTCTTCATTGCGGGTGGCATCCCGGTGCACCGCGACGGTCGCCTCGTCGGTGCGATAGGTGTCGGTGGCGGCGCGCCGGAGCAGGACCACGGTTTCGCAGCCGCGGCGCTGGAAGAGCTGCCCCGCTGACCGGGTTTCCCGCCGGCAGGTTGCCCCTGCACCGATGACCCGGCGGGACCTCTCGCTCAGCCCGCCGCAACCGTCAGCGGCGCGAAGCGGCGGCTCCAGTCGCCGGGAAGGGCGGGGGCGCCGTGGGTCATGACGGTGTTGAAGGCGATCGGTGACAGGCCGCTCGCCTTCAGCCAGTCGAGGAGCTCCTCGTGGCGTACGTCGATATCGGTGCGCAAGGGCCGGTCCGTGGCGGTGGCCAGGGAGGCGACGAGTGCCTTCGCCGTGTCCGTGTCCCGGGCGATGAGGGGGCCGATGACATGGGTGTTCATGTTGGGCCAGGCGGCCGCGTAGCCCGTGAGGACGCCGTCGGACTCCGCGACCCTCAACTCGTCGGCGAAGGCGGGGAGACGCGTGATGATGTGGGTGCGGTCCAGGCCGAAGACCTCGCTGTCGAGGCGGAGAATCCCGGGGAGGTCCTCGGCCGTCGCCGGACGGATGGTGGTTCCGGCCGACGTCCGGGTAGAGCTTTCCGCTTCCGGGTCGGTGGGACGGAAGTGGCCGCGGACCATCTCCGCGCGGCCGACGGTTGCGAAGCCCAGTTCCTCGTAGAGCGGCTGCCCGTTCGGGGTGGCATGAAGGGTGAGCGGAATTGCTCCGGTCTCTGCCACCACGTACGTCATCAGGCGCCTGCCGATGCCCTGCCGGGCGTATCGCTCGGCCACGAGCACCATGCCGATGGCAGCGAGTCCCGGGCCGTAGGAGGTGACGACGCACGCCGCGACGAGGCCCTTGCCGGAGGGGTCGTCGATGCCGTAACCGTTCCCGGCCGCGAGCAGCAAACCCCATTTGTGCTCTTCGCGAGGCCAACCGCGGTCCTCGGAGAGATCGGCGCAGGACGTCAGGTCTGCCGTGGTCAGACCCCGGATGGGGAGCTCGTTGAGCGGTGTTGACATGAAGGTCAGGCTGTCGGACGCAGAGATCGCTCGTCCAGCGCTTTACCGGAACTGGCCGAGACCCGCAGCCGACGTCCGCGGCGCGTCATCCCCCAGGGCTTGAGGACCGAGATCGCCGTCATGAAGAGGTATGCCGACAGGGACACGATCGGGGCGGCGAGCAGACCCGACGGGTCCGTCACCGGAATCCCCGCGGCGGCTTCTTCCGCGGCCGCGTTCACTCCGGGCCGCAGCGAGAACGCCGTCAGCGCGGTAGTGATCAGAGTGAGCCAGAACTTGGTCCATACCCAGCGGTACCGGGCCAGGCCCCATGGCGTACCGAGCGACAGGAGCAGTCCGCTGCCGAGAGTCAGCAGTGCGACGGGGATCATCAGCCAGTTCGCGAAGACCGCCATCGAGCGGTACGAGGCTTCGGCCATGGCCGGCGACCCCGAGCTGATCGCGGCGACGCTCAGCCCGAGCAGTCCGAGAGAGAGCCCGAGCCAGCCTGCCGACGCGGAGACATGGACGACGAGGATGGCCCGCCGAACGGGCCGCTTGAGTGGTTTCACGTGAAACACCGTGCCGCTCCGCCTGGCGCCTTCGCGTCTGACAGCGGGAGTAACCGCACGTACTAACCTCGGCGTACATGACGTTGACGCGCCTCCGCCCGCCCATGGGGCTACTGGGTCGCGATCTCCCGCGTCCCTGATTTCTTCGTCGAGAGATTGCTGCCACGGGGTGCGCGCTCCACCCATGGTTCATGTCGCCCGTCTCCGCCGTTCACCGAGCCGGTCGACCGATCAGGCATTCTTGATGCGGTCGCGAAGGTGAAGATCGCGAACCAGCTCTGTGCAGAGTTTGGGGTGAAGCTGGACGCCTATGTTGCATATGGTGATTCCATGTTCGACGCGCACCTCTTCGCCGCGGCGCCCGTTGCGGTGGCGGTGAATGCGGACCATCATCTGTCCGAGCTCGCCACCACGCCCACACGGGGAACAATCTGCGGGAGGCACACGAACTGGTGCGATTCCTGCCATAGTTCGCGGCATCGGGGAGCGGGGGTCAGGGACGGCCCGGAGATTCAGGGTTGATCGCGGCTACAGGCATGGGGCATTGCAGCCTAACGGGAAAGTGGGCAGGGATACCCGGACTTTCCGCTCTTTGTCCGTTGCGGCGGTACATGCTGGGATGCTCGATGACAGGTGTCGCGGGCAATGTCATCCCGTCCCACTCGTCCCGATTCCCGCGAAGGCAAAGGGTTAGTGTGGGCCGGCAACGGTCTTGAGGCAGAGCGGGGAATTGGGGCACGTTCCGGACCAGCGGAAGTGCGCAGACCGACCGAAAGATGTTCGAGGCGAGGCACACAATGGACGCTCCGACCACCACGTCGGCCGGCAATGGCACTTCGGGCGAGAACGGTGCCAACGGCGGCGGAGGCGGCTGGTTCACTCCTCGTAAGAGGGGTGCCACGGGCCGGTCCGCGCCGCATGCGGAGGGCGACCCGGCGGGCGAGGGCGGTGAAGGCCGGATAGCCCCGCCGAGCCGTCCTGTGGCCGCGATACGTCCTGTCGGCACCGGAGCCGAGCGAGCCTCCGCCATGCCGCAGCGCGGCGCCCCGGTCCCCTCGCAGCGGCCCGCACCCGAACCCCCCGCACCCGAGCCCCGCGTACCCCAGGCTCGCACGCCCTACCCGCAGGCGAACCCGCCGTCCGCCCCGCAGGCGCCCGCTGCCGAAGCCTTCGCGACCACGCCGCACGCGCCCGAGCCCCCGACGCCCCCTGCCGCGCCGGCGTATCCGCGGCAGAGCAGCGCGTCGCCCGACGCGATCCTCGTCCGGCGGACGATGGAAGAGATCGGCCCCGTCGCCGACAAGGTCACCTCCTACTTCTACGCCCTGCTCTTCGTCCGCCACCCCGATCTGCGCTCCCTCTTCCCCGCCGCGATGGACACCCAGCGGGACCGCCTCCTCAAGGCCCTGCTGACCGCCGCCGAGCACATGGACAACACCGCCGTGCTCGTCGGCTACCTCAAGAATCTGGGCCGCGGCCACCGCAAGTACGGCACACAGCCCGCCCATTACCCGGCCGTCGGCGAGGCCCTCATCGGGGCGCTCAGCCGCTACGCCACCACCACCTGGGACAGCGAGACCGAGGCCGCCTGGGTCCGTACGTACACGACGATCTCGCAGGTCATGATCGATGCGGCCGCGGAGAACGAGCTCCACGCGCCGGCGTGGTGGCACGCCGAGGTCGTCTCGCACGACCTCAGGACCTCGGACATCGCAGTCGTCACCGTCCGGCCCGACCAGCCGTACCCCTTCCTGGCCGGGCAGTACACGAGCCTGGAGACGCCGTGGTGGCCGCGGGTCTGGCGGCACTACTCCTTCGCGGGTGCCGCGCGCTCCGACGGGCTGTTGTCCTTCCATGTCAAGGCCGTCCCGGCGGGCTGGGTCTCGAACGCGCTGGTCCACCACGCCCGCCCCGGCGATGTGCTGCGCCTCGGTCCGCCCGCGGGGTCCATGACCGTCGACCACACCACCGACAACGGTCTGCTCTGTCTGGGCGGCGGGACGGGCATCGCGCCGATCAAGGCACTGGTCGAGGACGTCGCCGAGCACGGTGAGCGCCGGCCGGTGGAGGTCTTCTACGGTGCGCGCACCGACCACGACCTCTATGACATCGACACGATGCTGCGACTCCAGCAGAGCCACCCGTGGCTGCAGGTGCGACCGGTCGTCGACGGCAGGGCCCAGCTTCCCGACGCCGTGCGCGAGTACGGTCCGTGGAACGAGTACGACGCCTATCTGTCCGGCCCGATCGGGATGATCCGCAGCGGCGTGGACGCGCTCAGGGGCATCGGCATCCCGTTCGAGCGGATCCGTCACGACTCCCTCGAAGAGCTCGTCGCGGCCGCCGACTAGGATCAGGCGCCGCCCGCACACGGCCCGGGATCAGCCCAGATCGGGAGCGTGCATCGCACGCACGCCCTCGATGTTGCCGTCCAGGTAGTGCCGCAGCGACAGCGGTACGAGATGAACGGCGGCGATCCCGACGCGGCTGAAGGGCACCCGGACGATCTCGTACTGCCCGCAGGGCTCCTCAACCTCGGGGCCGTGGCGCCGTGTCTCGTCCAGCGACACCAGCCGGCAGACGAAGAAGTGCTGCACCTTCACGCCCGACACCCCGCCGTCCACGATGTGTTCGACGGTGTCGACGAAACAGGGCACCACATCGACGATCTTGGCGCCGAGCTCCTCGTCCACTTCACGATGGAGGGCTTCGACGACGGTCGCGTCCTCGGGCTCGACCCCGCCGCCCGGCGTCACCCAGTACGGATCCATGCCCGGCTTGGTGCGCTTGATCAGGACGAGGTCGTCCCCGTCGAGCAGAATGGCGCGTGCGGTGCGCTTGACCACTGGCCGTTCGGTCATGGCAAGAGAGTGGCCCACGACACCCGTTCTGAAACTCCCGTCCACCCAGCCGTTGCCTGACGTCACCTGTCGGCGCCCGACCGTCACCAGTCGACCGCAGCGCGCAGTAGCCCCTCGTGCGCCCGTGCGATGTGTGCGAGTGCGAGCGTCCCGGTGCGGACCACGAGGAAATACGTACGCAGCGGGGGTACGGGAGGATCGAGCAGGGCCACCAGTCGCCCGCTCTTCAGGTCGCTCTCGCACAGATAGCGCGGCAGGACCGCGAGCCCGGCGCCCGACGCGGCGGACTCCAGGACCGCGCGCAGATCCGGCGCGATGACGGTGCCGGCGGCAGCAGGCCGGCGGTCGAAGACGGCGGCCCAGTAGCGCGAGACGAACGGCAGCGACTCGTGGACCTCCACCACCGGCAGCTGCTCCAGCACGACGGAGCCCTTTCCTCGCAGCATGCCGGGACCCAGCCGTGCCGCCCACCGTGCCGAGGCGACCAGGACGTGCTCCTCGTCGCAGAGCGGAGTCGAGGTGAGCAGTCCGCCGCGCGGGCGGGCCGTCGCGATGGCCAGATCATGATGTCCGGCCGCGAGTCCTTCGAGGATTTCCTCGGCGTTGGCCACGAAGGATGTCCGTAACGCGAGGCCCTCCGAGATCAGTGGGGTGAGTGCCGGAATCGCACGTACGGACGTGAACTCAGGCGGCCCGGCGAGGTGCAGCGTACGGACGGCCGACTCGTCGTCCAGACCTGCCTCGGCGATCTCGATGAGGGCGTCCAGGTGCGGGGCGGCACGGTGGGCGAGCTCGTCGCCGGTGGTCGTGGGGGTGACGCCGCGCGCCTGGCGCAGGAAGAGCGGCCGCCCCAGCTGCCGCTCCAGGGTCCGGATCTGACTGGTCACCGCCGGCTGGGAGAGCCCGAGCAGTGCGGCGGCGCGGGTGAACGAACCGGCCCGGTGCACCGTGATGAATGTGCGCAACAAGGCCAAGTCCATTGCTCAACTATAAATAAGTCGATAGGTCGCTGTCGCTAGCGTGATTGGACACTGACGCACAGTCAACTAGCCTTGGTCGAGCGGTTCTCCGCGCGTGGAACCGCGGGGAACCGGGGCGGTCCGAGCCATGAGGGGGGAGGCTCGGACCGCCCTTTCGTGTCGTTCCTTCGTCCCGTCGTGCGCCCGTCCCGCGGTCCGCCGGTCCTCTGCGGTCCGCCGTCACGCAGCCGCGGCCGCCGCCTCCAGGGCGCGCAGCACATCCGCCACCAGATCCTCCGGGTCCTCCGCGCCGGCGGAGAAGCGGATGAAGCCTTCCGGTACGGCGTCGCCGCCCCACCGGCCCCGGCGCTCTGCGCTGGACCGGACGCTTCCGAAGCTCGTCGCATCGTCGACGAGGTGCAGCTCGGCCAGGAACCGCTCCGCGTGTGCGCGGTCGGGCAGCGTGAAGGAGACCACCGAGCCGAAGCGGCGCATCTGACCCGCGGCGACCTTGTGGGAGGGGTCGTCGGGCAGTCCCGGATAGCGCAGCCCGGTCACCTCGGCGCGCCCGGTGAGGGCCCGCGCGACGGCGAGCGCGTTCGCGCACTGGCGGTCGGAGCGCAGCTGCAGCGTGGCCAGCGAGCGGTGCGCGAGCCAGGCCTCCATCGGACCCGGGATCGCTCCGACGACCTTGCGCCAGTGCCGTACGCGAGCGGCGAGCGCGGCGTCCCGGCACACCACGTACCCGAGCAGCAGATCCCCGTGCCCCGTGAGCCCCTTGGTGCCACTGGCCACGGCGAAGTCCGCGCCCAGCTCCAGCGGTCGCTGGCCGAGTGGCGTCGCGAGCGTGTTGTCGACGGCGACGAGCGCCCCGCCGGCGTGCGCCGCGTCCACGAGCCGGCGCACGTCGCACACATCGAGCCCCGGGTTGGAGGGTGTCTCGATCCACAGCAGCTTCGCCCCGTCGAGCACGGCCAGCTGTGCGTCGCCGCCCGTCGGCGCGGTCCGTACTTCGACGCCGTACGCCTCCAGCTGCTCACGCACCAGCGGGAGCGCCTGGTAGCCGTCGTCGGGGAGTACGACGACATCACCGGCCCGTACCTGGGACAGCAGGACGGCGGAGACCGCGGCCATCCCGGAGGCGAAGACGACGGTCTCGGCGCCGGGCCCGGTGTTCCCCGTGCCGCCCTCGGGCTCCGAGGGAGCCTCCAGCTCCCCGATGGCCCGCTCCAGCAGCGTCCAGGTGGGGTTGTCGTCGCGCCCGTAGGTGTACGGACCCGTCGGCTCGCCCGGCAGATGGTAGTGCGCGGCGAAGACCGGCCCGGGGAGGGTCGGCTCGTACTTCCGAGCCTCGGGCAGTCCCGCCCGTACGGCCCTGGTTCCGTCACCCATGCTCATGCCGCTCGCTCCTCAACAGCCGTACGTACCGCGGCGAGCAGGCCCTCGCTCGCCGTCTCCACCATTTCCAGGCACTCCTCGAAGCCGTCCATGCCGCCGTAGTACGGGTCGGGCACATCGAGCTCGCCCCGGGCCGCGGCGGCTGGATCGTAGGAGCGCAGCAGCCGCACCTTCGCGGCGCCCGTCTCGGTCGGTGCGAGTCTGCGCAGCTCGCGCAGATGCCTTTCGTCCAAGGCGATCACCAGGTCCAGCCGGGCGAACCAGGAGGGGCGGAACTGACGTGCGACGTGCTCCGACCCGTAGCCGTTCGTCCTCAGGACGGAGACGGTGCGGTGGTCGGCACCGTCGCCCTCGTGCCAGCCTCCGGTGCCGGCGCTGTCGACCTCGACGAGGCCGCCGAGTCCGGCCTCCTCCAGACGGGCGCGGAAGACGGACTCGGCCATCGGCGACCGGCAGATGTTGCCGGTGCAGACAAAACAGACAGCGAACGGCATCGGACACTCAGCCCTTGTCGTCGGGGAGCACCATGTTCAGCGCCCACGACACGATCGAGATGATCAGACCGCCGAGCACCGCTGTCCAGAAGCCGTCGACGTGGAAGCCCAGGTCGAGCTTGTCGGCGAGCCAGGACGTCAGCAGCAGCATCAGGGCGTTGATCACCAGCGTGAACAGCCCGAGAGTGAGAACGAACAGCGGGAGCGTCAGCAGCTTGGCCACAGGCTTCACGAGGAAGTTCACCAGGCCGAAGAGCAGCGCGACGACCACGAGCGTCAGCGCCTTCTCGCCCGTGCTGTCCCCGGTGAGGGTTATGTCCTGGATCAGCCAGATTGCCACGCCCAGGGCGCCGGCATTCGCGATCGTCTTGACTAGGAAATTCTTCATGTGTCTGATCGTGGCAGACGTGATCGGACCAATGGCAGGGGCGGACGGACGATGAAGGCATTCCGACTGGACGAGCTCGAGGCGGAGCGCGCCGCGAACGAGGGGGCGTATCTGCAGTTTCTTCGCGAGCGGAACATGTCGGCCGGACTGTACGCGCTGAACGCGGGCGAGCTCGACCCCCAGCAGCCGCACGGGCAGGACGAGATCTACTTGGTGGTCAGCGGCCGCGCCTCGATCACGGTCGGGATGGAGACGACGCAGGTCGGGCGGGGCAGTGTGGTCTACGTGCCGGCCGGTGTGGCCCACAAGTTCCACCACATCACCGAGGATCTGCGCGTCTTGGTCGTCTTTTCTCCGCCCGAGAGCTGACCGGGCACCCAGGGCTTCCCTAGGGGACGGATCAGGGGAGTCCAAGGGCCGCGGAGGCTCCGCCGGCCCACGCCCACCCCTAGCATCGGAGCCAGGACAACTCACAGAAGCGAGGTTGGGACGATGGCCGTGCGGGAGATATTCGCGGGGATGCCCTGGTGGGTGAAGTGGGTTGCGGTGCCCTTGATCGCCATCGTCGTATTCGGCGGGCTTATCTCGACCGTGATCGGGATTGTCATCGGACTGCTCTTCAAGGTGCTCGTGTTCGTGGCGCTCGTCGGCGGACTCATCTACGTCGTACGGAAGTTCATGAACTCATCCTCGTCGTCGAGCGGTGACTGGTAGTACGTACGCACGTTAGCCCTCGCGAGGGAACGGCCACGACTAATCAAGGCGCCCGAACGGAGGCTGCCATTAGAGTGGCCAACGCCTGCCGCCCCCTGGAAATCAAGGGTCGACGAGCGCGATGAACAGCGGTTTGTAGGACTTCCTGGGTTATTTCTCGCGGCTTGAATCCAGGCAATCCTCTGACCGGCCTTCAGGAGCGCGGCAGGCGCGCGGGGGCGGCCCCCGCGGGCGGGCGCGCCGCCCGTCACCACGCCTGGGGGTGACCTTTGGCTACAGCCACGGCTCCTGCACCTGCTGCTCCACCCGCATCTGTCGTTCCACCCGCACCCGCTGCTCCACCTGCGCCTGCCTGCACACCCGCACCCACGCTGATCGGTTCGGTGCAGCGGGCGTTGAGACTGCTCGAGGCCGTGGGCTCCCACACCGCCGGAGCCCCGGCCAAGCAGCTCGCGCGCGAAGCGGGCCTCCCCCTGCCCACCGCGTACCACCTGCTGCGGACGCTGACCCACGAGGGCTACCTCCGGCGCGAGAACGGTGTGTTCGTCTTCGGCGAGGCAGCCGTACGGCTCGCGGCCGCCGGCGCGATGCAGAATCGTCGGAGCAGGATCGAGGACTCGCTGGCCCACTGGCGGGACGCGATCGGCGTGCCCGTCTACTTCGCCCTCTACCGGGAGGGGGAGATCGAACTCGCCGCCGTGGCAGACACCGCGTACGCACCCGCCGTGGACGAGTGGGCCGACTTCCGCGAAACCGGACACGCCCATGCGATCGGCCAGTGCCTGCTGAGCCAGCTCGACAAGAAATCCCGTGAGGACCACCTCGACCGCCATCCCGTGGAGGCGATCACGCCGTACACGGTCCGCGACCGGCGGGCGCTACTGGAGCGGCTCGGTTCCGTGGACCGTATGCAAACCGTCGTCGAGCGTCAGGAATATGCACTCGGCACGGTCTGCGCGGCTATTCCGATCACCGTGGGTTCTCTTGCTGCCACCATGGCGATTTCACTCCCCGCCCACCAGGAAGATCGATTGCTGCCCGCGGTCGAGCAACTGCGCAGCGGGATGGGAAGTCTGCTCAGCTCGTTCGCGTTCTCTATCAGTATCTGAAAAATCACTCCTTGTGATCTGCCGGTGGGTGCAGCACGATGGCCCGAGAGGGCCAAGGGGGATCATTCCTGGCCGTTTTCATCTACTGCGGGGTACATGATGCGCGAGTCGGTTCAGGCCGAGGTCCTGATGAGCTTCCTCGTTTCCGAGGAGCTCTCGTTCCGGATCCCGGTGGAACTCCGATATGAGACGGGAGATCCATACGCGGTTCGGATGACCTTTCACCTGCCCGGCGACGCACCCGTGACCTGGGCCTTCGGTCGAGAGCTGCTCATCGACGGCATCAACGGGCCCAGTGGTGACGGCGACGTGCACATCGCGCCGACCGAGCCCGAAGGGCTCTCCGATGTGTCGATCCGGCTCCAGGTCGGTGCCGACCGCGCGATGTTCCGGGTGAGCGCCGCGCCGCTGGTGGCCTTCCTCGACCGTACGGACAAGCTGGTTCCGCTGGGGCAGGAGCGCACGCTCGGTGACTTCGAGGACCATCTGGAGGCGGCGCTCGGGCGCATCCTCGCAGAGGCCGGCTGAGTCACCTCTTGCGGCGACGGCCCCTCCCGCCGCGAACCACGGCCCCGCCGATACCGGCACCGGCACCCGCAGCGGCCCCCGGCCGGTCGGCGGAGACGACCAGTGCCGCCAGCGCGGTGGTCACCGGCACCGATGCGACCAGACCGATCGAGCCGATCAGCGTCCGTACGATCTCCTCCGCCACCAGTTCGCTGGTGGCCACCGTCCCCACGCCCGACTGTGCGATCGAGAACAGCAGGAGCAGGGGCAACGACGCGCCCGCGTAAGCGAGTACGAGCGTGTTGACGACCGAGGCGATGTGGTCGCGCCCGATCCGGATGGCGGCCCGGTACAGACCGCGCGGGCCCAGCGTCGGATCCGCCTGGTGCAGCTCCCAGACCGCCGATGTCTGGGTCACCGTCACATCGTCGAGCACACCGAGCGAACCGATGATCACGCCCGCCAGCAGCAGGCCGGACATGTCGATGTTCGGGTAGAGGCCGTGGATCAGGCCGGTGTTGTCGTCCGTGTTCCCGCTCAGCGCCGCCCAGCCGATGAAGAGCGAGCCGAGCAGTCCGATCAGCAGCAGCGAGATGAGCGTGCCGAGCACCGCGACCGAGGTGCGCGCGGACAGGCCATGGCACATGTAGAGCGCGATCAGCATGATCGCACTCGCCCCGACCACCGCGACGACCAGCGGATTCGAGCCCTGCAGGATCGCGGGCAGAATGAACAGCGTCAGTACGGCGAAGCTGATCGCGAGCGCGATCAGGGCAGCCACCCCGCGCAGTCGTCCGACCACGACGACCACGAGCGCGAAGATCCCGGCCAGCACCACCATCGGGACGTGCCGGTCCACATCGGCGACCGAGTACTGGAGGTCTTGCGGGGCGTCCGGCGCGTACGCCACGACCACGCCCTGCCCCTGGTGCAGTTGCCGAGTGGCGTCCGGCTGTACGACCTCGACGAACGTACGGCCCTTGTTCTCACCGGTCGTCACCTCGACCGTCGCTCTCGCGCACGTTCCTTGCTGCGAGTTGACCGCTTCGCGTCCCTCGGGGGTCGAGGTGTCGCCGGTCGGCGGCACCTGGGCGGCGTTCACGTCCTTGCAGTCGACCTGCTCGACCTTCACCACCCGCCCCTCCTCGGTCTGCCGGTCGAAGCCGACCCCGGTGCGCTCGTGGCCCGGGATCCCGCCCGGCCAGAGCACGACGAGACCCACCAGAACGGCGGTGGCGAAAGGAATCAGCACCGCGGCGATGACCCGTCTCAGATGCCGCGAAACGGGCTCGGCAGGCCCGTGGCTGTGCGTGTGGCCGTGGGCGTGAACGGCCTCCTTGCCGTCGGCGGGGCCGTGAGGTTCGGGCGTCTGCTGCGAGGAAGTCACCGACCGATCATCGCAAGAAGAAAGAGGCCCACTGTTCAGCACGCCAGATCTGGCGCTAGCGTGGTGACACCTTTGCACACGCGGGAGCTCGGAGCACCGGGCTGAGAGGGCGCTGACCTCCGTACATCCGTACGGGACAGCTGTGCCGACCGCCGAACCTGTTACCGGGTAATGCCGGCGTAGGGAGTAGGTCACGATGACCATTGAGGACACACGCACGCCTGCCTCCAGCTCGGACGAGGGGGAGAACGAGAGCGGGAAGTCCATCGGCTGGCACAAGGGATACGTCGAGGGCCCCCGCCCCGACATCCGGGTGCCGGTCCGCCAGGTGCACCTCACCAACGGCAAGGACGTGACCCTGTACGACACGTCCGGGCCGTACACCGACCCCCATGTCGAGACCGACGTCCGCCGCGGACTGCCGCCGCTGCGGGAGAACTGGATCATCGGCCGCGGCGACACCGAGGAGTACGCGGGCCGGCCCGTCCGCCCCGAGGACGACGGGATCAAGCACACCTCGCCGCGCGGGGGGCTCCGCAACCTCGACGCGGTCTTCCCCGGCCGTCCACGCCAGCCCCGCCGGGGCCGCGGGGGCCAGGCGGTGACGCAGCTCGCGTACGCACGCCGGGGCGAGATCACGCCGGAGATGGAGTACGTCGCGATCCGCGAGAACGTCTCCCCCGAGGTCGTCCGCGAGGAGATCGCCGCCGGGCGCGCGGTCCTGCCGGCGAACGTCAACCACCCGGAGATCGAGCCGATGATCATCGGCAAGCGGTTCCTGGTGAAGGTCAACGCCAACATCGGCAACTCCGCGGTGACCTCCTCCATCGAGGAGGAGGTGGAGAAGATGACCTGGGCGACCCGCTGGGGCGCGGACACGGTCATGGACCTCTCCACCGGCCGCAACATCCACACGACCCGCGAGTGGGTGCTGCGCAACTCCCCCGTGCCCATCGGCACGGTCCCGCTCTACCAGGCGCTGGAGAAGGTCGACGGCCGCGCCGAGGAGCTGACCTGGGACATCTACAAGGACACCGTCATCGAGCAGGCCGAGCAGGGCGTCGACTACATGACGGTCCATGCGGGCGTGCTGCTGCGGTACGTGCCCCTCACCGCGCGCCGCAAGACGGGCATCGTCTCGCGCGGCGGCTCGATCATGGCGGCCTGGTGCCTCGCGCACCACAAGGAGTCGTTCCTGTACGAGAACTTCGAGGAGCTCTGCGAGATCCTCGCGGCGTACGACGTCACCTACTCCCTCGGCGACGGCCTGCGGCCCGGGTCGATCGCGGACGCCAACGACGAGGCGCAGTTCGCCGAGTTGAAGACCCTCGGGGAACTCAACACGATCGCCAAGCGTCATCACGTACAGACGATGATCGAGGGCCCGGGACACGTCCCGATGCACAAGATCAAGGAGAACATCGACCTCCAGCAGGAGATCTGTGAAGAGGCGCCCTTCTACACGCTGGGCCCCCTGACGACCGATGTGGCGCCCGCGTAC
Organism: Streptomyces sp. NPDC002133; assembly: GCF_040296405.1. Classification (NCBI taxonomy): domain Bacteria; kingdom Bacillati; phylum Actinomycetota; class Actinomycetes; order Kitasatosporales; family Streptomycetaceae; genus Streptomyces; species Streptomyces sp. NPDC002133. Next base: position 24,917 of record NZ_JBEOXF010000025.1, read on the forward strand.
GACCACATCACCTCCGGAATCGGTGCGGCCATGATCGCCTGGTGGGGTACGGCGATGCTCTGCTACGTCACGCCCAAGGAGCACCTGGGCCTGCCGAACCGGGATGACGTCAAGACCGGCGTCATCACCTACAAGATCGCCGCACATGCGGCCGATCTCGCCAAGGGACACCCGGGCGCGCAGGAGTGGGACGACGCCCTCTCCGACGCGCGCTTCGAGTTCCGCTGGGAGGACCAGTTCAATCTGGCCCTGGACCCGGACACGGCACGGGAGTTCCACGACGAGACGCTGCCTGCCGAGCCGGCGAAGACCGCGCATTTCTGCTCGATGTGCGGGCCGAAGTTCTGCTCGATGAAGATCTCCCAGGACATCCGGCGCGAGCACGGCGGCGACCTGAAGTCGCAGGAGATCGAGGCGGGCATGGCGGAGAAGTCCGCCGAGTTCGCCGCGGCCGGCAACCGCGTGTACCTGCCGATCGCGGACTGAGCGTCCGCCGGTCCTTCCGTGTGCGCGGTGGAGGCCCCGTCCTGGCCTCCACCGCTCATCGGGTGGTGCCCTTCTTCAGGACGCAGAGCTCTCCGGCGTCGGGATCGCCGATGTAGGTCCACAGCACGGGGACTGCGGCCGAGCCCCTCGCCTCGTACTGGGTCCACACGTCACCGGGGCCGAACTCGGCGCGGACTTCCGTGGTGTTCTCACCGGGGAAATCCGACTCGGTACTCTCCCAGGTGCCCGTACCGGTCTTGACCGAGGCCAGGTCGAATCCGGCGCCGGCCCCGGTGGCGGCGTCGGAGTAGTCGCCGCACACGTCCGCGGCGGCGAAGGTTCCGTCTGCGGCGAGGACGAGTCGGCCACCCTGCTCGTCCTGCCAGGTGCCCACGATGTCGCTCCGCGCCAGAACGAGCGGATCACCGTCCGGTACGGGGACCGTGATGCGGCTGAGGCCCACCAGGACGACCAGCGCCACAGGGGCGGCGAGGGCGAGGGCGAGTGCCGGCAGCGCGGCCAGTCCCGCGCCCAACGCCACGAGGATGCCGACGGCGGCGACCAGGCGGTGGTTCGGCTTCCGGGGCGGGGGTGGCCACGTCCGGTGGGGAAATCTCCGGGGTCCCTCGGTACCGTGCATCCGCCACCCTTGCCGGCTGCGGACCGGGCTGTTCCCGCCCGGCCGCGCCATCATGCCCTCTTCCACGGCTGCGCCTTGTCGCGGGTTGCCCAAGTGGCGGCCGACGGCTGGTTTGTGATGAGGCGTCCCTTTCCTGTCGTGATCGCACGAGTCCTTCGGCCTCGGAACGGACACGGTTGAGTGGCAGGACGATGAACGTTCTCCCAGCTGTCAGGCAGCGCTTGACCGGGTCTTTATGTGTGCCTTACGTTCCGCCTTGCTTGGCCGAAAATCAATGCGTCCCTGACAAAGGGAATGAAAGGAACCGAAGTGAGCTGGTACCTGGCTGTGCTCAAGAACTACGCCGGATTCGGCGGTCGTGCACGCCGCAAGGAGTACTGGATGTTCGTACTCTTCAACATCATCTTCGCCGCGGTGCTGGCCGGCATAGGCGTCGCCATCGAGTCGCAGATCCCCTACGCGATCTACATGCTCGCGACGCTGATTCCGTCTCTCGCCGCCGCGGTGCGCCGGCTGCACGACACCGGCCGCTCGGGCTGGTGGCTGCTCATCTCCTTCGTTCCCCTGGTCGGCGGCATCATCCTGCTCGTCTTCCTGGCGTCCGACAGCAAGCCGGAGGAGAACCAGTACGGCGTGAACCCGAAGCTCGCTCCCGCCGCGGCGTGAGTCGACGATCCGTCAGGATCGGGTCATGGGCCGGGTGCAGCCGTCGGAGCTGCCCCGGCCTTTGCCGTGCCCGGCGGGCCGCCCCGGCGGTGCCCTCAGTACTGCCGCGCGCGGTACAGGTCCCGTAGCAACGCGATCTCGGCTCCGTGGTGCAGGAGTTCCTGATTCACCCACCAGACGGTCTCGATGAACGGGTCCTCCGGGACGCTGCCATAGGGGCACGTACTGTGGCCCACCGTGTCGAGCGCCGCATCGTCCGCGCCGAGCAGGGCTTCCCGCCATGCCGTGGCGCCCGCGTCGAAGAGTGCGACGGCTCCCGCGGCGTCCCCTCTGACACGATGGTCGTCCCGGGTCAGGGTGTGTGGTCCGCGCGAATGAGCGGGCCCGTCATGCGGTCCGCGAGGTGCCTGCGGGCAAAATCGAACTGCTCGAGCAAAAGGGATCAGGCGCGGTGGCGCCGTCATTCGGCGCTCCTGTGGTGAGGTGTAAGGCCTAGGGGCCGGGGGATCCGATCTGCCGAGCCGCACCCTGGCACAGTCACTTCGAGGCCGTGCTCCATTTCCGGAAGGAGCGACCCCGGGTCCGCCTACTCGGGTTCCGGCTATTCGGGCCGGTGCTCCGGAGGGCCGAAGTCCGGGCTGGTGAAGTCCGGGCTCGTGAACGCCGGACGGGAGTTCTCCGACGATCCCTCGTTCGGGCTGGAGAAGTCGGGCCCGCTGTAGCCGACCTTCGGGATCCGGTTCACCCGGCGCGGTGAAGCGGGCGATGCCGGGTCGGCGCTGGGGTCGGCGAGGGCGGCGCGCAGGAACGGGATGATTCCACGCTCCAGCAGGGCGTGCCTCCAGGCCTCCCTGGCACGTGCCACCTCGTCGGGCAGTTCGCCCCCCGCCTCCTCGGCGGGCACCTCGGTCGCGCTGTTCCGCAGAGCCGTGATCAGCAGTCCGATGGCGGCGGCCAGGAGGCCCGCCGCAGCGAGTGCCCCGAAGAACCAGCCGGCCGTCAGCAGGGTCTCCGCGAAAGAGGGCTCCGGGCTGAGCGCCTTCAGGACATAGCCCACGAGAAGGAAGATCACCGCGGCGGTGCCCGCAAGGACCGGCGCCAGGACGGTCAGCACGGCACCGAAGCCGGCCCCGGCGCCCGGCTCGGCCGCTTCACCGAGCGCGGGGCCCAGCACCGAGCTCCGGACGGGCGTTGTGGACGGCGAGCGCATTTCGTCGCGGACCTTCACGAAGTGCTCGTACTCCGCGGACGCGGCGCTGGTTATCAGTGCGGTGGCGTTGAGCGCCATCGTGCGTAGCTGTTCGGCGTTGAGCCGCTTTCCGACGGCGTCGAGATCCGGACGGTCGTGTGCGTTGCGCAGCACGTCGTCGAGGAGGCGCTCGTATTCGGCGCGGTCCTCGGTCAGCAGGTGCGGAGCGCTGTTCATGTGCATCCCCCGATGCTCCGTAGGGCCGGATTGCCCGCGTGGGTGGGCAGTTGGGCAGAAACGGAGGAGAGCCTGCTACGGATAAGCCGATGGTAGAGCGGTTACGGCACGGGGTGACAGGGGGTTTCCGGAAATCGCCTTCCCCGGATTGGCTCAGCCATGCAGAGGGAGCTGCACCACCAGCAGCTTTCCGGCCATGGTCACTCCGCCGTCCATCGCGATGGCGAGTCCGTCCGCGTACACATGCGGGCCTTCGACCACCGGGCGCGAGCCCCCTTCGCCGTCCGCCGCGTCCTCGGTGCCGACCTCGCCGAGCAGATAGGGAATCGGGCTGTGGCCGTGGACGACGCGCTGTCCGCCGTACGCGGCGAGCAGCTCGCGCACGGCCTGCGGTCCTTCGTCGTCGCGGAAGGCGAAGCGTTTGGTGAATTTGCGGAAGAGGTCCCAGCACTCGTCGGCGTCGTTGCGGTTCAGGATCTCGTGGACGTTGTCGTTGACGTCCTCGATCGTGGTGCCGTACTCGAGGTAGGCGGTCGTGTCGGAGTGCATCAGCAGATGCCCGTCCTCCTCGACCACCGCGTCCAGCCGGGCCATCCACTGGAGGTGGACGTCCTGGAGGCGGTCCATGTCGTTCTTCTGGCCGCCGTTGAGAAGCCAGGCGGCCTGGAAGGTGGCGGTCCCGGCGCCGGAGTTGACGGGCGTGTCGCCGAAGCGCTTCGCACCGATGAGCAGGAGTTCGTGATTGCCCATCAGGGCCTTGCAGTAGCCACCCGCGGCCGCGGCCTCCGCGGAGAGCCGCATGACGAGGTCGATGACTCCGATGCCGTCGGGGCCGCGGTCGGTGAAGTCGCCGAGGAACCAGAGCCGGGTGTTGCCCGCCGACCAGTGGCCCTCGGCGTCGATCAGGCCCTTCTCGGAGAGCGCGGCGACGAGCTCGTCGAGATATCCGTGGACGTCGCCGACGACATAGAGCGGCCCGAGGCCGTCCGGGACGGCGGCCTGTGTCTCGTCCGGCGCGACGGTCACCTGGACGGTGTCCCCTCGGCGGTTGATCACCGGCAGGTCGCGCTCGGTGGGGGTGTAGCCCTCCGGCGGCTCGTCCTCCGGGAAGGCGTTGCCGGGGTGGTCGAGCACGTGCTCGTGCGACGGCGCCTGCGACTGCACAGGGACCTGTGCGTACGGGGGCACGCGGAAGTCACGCAACGTCGCCGTCCGCACCACGGGTCCCTGACCGGCCCCCTGTGTCATCGACCCCTCCACCACCGTCGCGCCGCCGCACACCGTCGGACCGGCCTGGTCCGGGAGGCCCGCGGTGTCGTGCGCCCATCATAGGAATGCGGATCGTGCTCTGTGATGCACCAGGGGTGCTGAATCCGGGTACACCCCCGGTTCGCCGACCGTTTCACCCCAATTGGGTTGGTCTAGTCCTGGGAGGGGGACCGGGGGTGGCTCACCGTTGTCCGCGGGGGGCGGCGCTGTGAGGACGCACGGACGATGAGTTCCGTCGGTATCACCTGCTCGATCGGCCGGCCTCCGTCGACGCCCTCGATCGCGTCGATCAGCAGCTGCACGACGGCGGTGCCGATCCTCCGGGGCTTGAGCGAGAGGGTGGTGACGGGCGGATCGGTGTTGGCGTACAGCGTGGACTCGCTGCAGCAGACCAGCAGGAGATCGTCGGGGATGCGCAGTCCGTACCGCCGGGCCGCGGCGAGCAGGTCCGTGCCGTTGGGGTCGAAGAGTCCGTAGACGGCGTCGGGGCGGTCGGGGCGGGCGAGCAGCCGGTCGGCGGCGACGGCTCCCGCGCGCGGGTCGTGCGCGGGGTAGGCCTCGTAGACCGGGTCCTGGCCGACCCGCTCGCACCAGCTCAGGTACGCGGTGGTCGAGAGCCGGGTGTAGGTGTCGGTGGAGGTGCCGGTGAGCAGGCCGATCCGGCGGGCGCCGGCGTCGGCGAGATGGTCGAGCAGCTCGAGTACGGCGGCTTCGTGGTCGTTGTCGACCCAGGCGGTCACCGGGAGGCTGCCGGCGGGGCGTCCGTCGGAGACGACGGGCAGGCCCTGACGGACCAGCTCGGTGACGACCGGGTCGTGGTCGGAGGGGTCGATGACGACGGTGCCGTCGAGGGCGACGTTCGACCAGACGTCGTGGCGTGAGGTGGCGGGGAGGATGACGAGGGCGTAGCCGCGGGCGAGCGCGGCGGAGGTCGCGGCTCTCGCCATCTCCGCGAAGTACGCGAATTCGGTGAAGGTGAAAGGTTCATCCCCGTACGTGGTCACGGTCAGGCCGATGAGTCCCGACTTGCCCGTACGGAGTGTCCGGGCCGCGGCCGACGGTCGGTAGCCCAGCCGGTCCGCCACCTCGCGGACGTGGCGGCGCGTGGCGTCGGGCAGTCTGCCCTTGCCGTTGAGGGCGTCGGAGACGGTCGTGATGGAGACACCGGCAGCGGCGGCCACGTCCCGGATGCCCGCCCGACCTTGCCGGTTGCCCCGGCGGGTTGTTTCCGTCCGGCTTACCTGGTGCTTCCCTGCTGCTGTCATGGCGAGCCGATAGTAGGGCGATGTCGGGCGGTTGGGCCGGTCGCATATGCAGGCGTTGACAGGCACGTTTCTGCATGGCCTGTACTGGCTAATTGCCTTAGAAATAAAGGGAGTTGGGCCGTCCGGCACTCTTCTCACGGTTGTCGACCGGCATAGACCTGCCGAGGGTCCGAGGTCTCGAAGAGGTCTCAACTCACTAGTACGGGCGATGCGCGCCACGGAGTGAGCCACCGGCGCACGCGTGGCGGGGGAGCGCTCCCCCTGTTCCGGGATCGGTTCTCCGTATCTGCCGCCGCCCATTCGCAGCGGGCGGGAATCCTCATAAGGTGAGCAGTATTGGTGAGCCTGTACGACGGTCTAGGAGGACCTGCGGTGAGCGAGACGAGCCCGAAGCTGCGCGCCGAGCTGGACGGCATTCCCACCTACAAGCCGGGCAAGCCTGCCGCGGCCGGTGACGAGGGGCCGACCGCCTTCAAGCTGTCCTCCAACGAGAACCCGTATCCGCCCCTGCCCGGGGTGATGGAGACCGTGATCGCCGCGGCGGCTGGCTTCAACCGCTACCCGGACATGGCCTGCACCGGACTGATGAACGAGCTCTCCGACCGGTTCGGGGTGCCCGTCTCGCATCTGGCGACCGGTACCGGCTCGGTGGGCGTCGCCCAGCAGTTGCTCCAGGCCACGTCGGGCCCGGGCGACGAGGTCATCTACGCCTGGCGGTCCTTCGAGGCGTACCCGATCATCACGCAGATCAGCGGAGCCACGCCGGTTCCGGTGCCGCTGACCTCGGGCGATGTGCACGATCTGGACGCGATGGCGGAGGCCGTCACGGACCGGACCCGGCTGATCTTCGTCTGCAACCCGAACAATCCCACCGGCACGGTGGTGCACCGCGCCGAGCTGGAACGGTTCCTCGACCGCGTGCCCTCCGATGTGCTGGTGGTGCTGGACGAGGCGTACCGCGAGTTCATCCGGGACACCGACGTCCCCGACGGCATCGAGATCTACCGGGAGCGGCCGAACGTCGCCGTGCTCCGGACCTTCTCCAAGGCCTACGGCCTGGCCGGCCTGCGGGTCGGCTTCGCCATCGCCCATGAGCCGGTGGCGGCGGCGCTGCGCAAGACGGCCGTGCCCTTCGGCGTGAGCCAGCTCGCCCAGGACGCGGCGGTCGCGTCGCTGCAGGCCGAGGACGAGCTGCTCGGGCGGGTCGGTTCGCTGGTGGCCGAGCGGACGCGGGTGTACGACGGGCTGGTGAAGCAGGGCTGGACCGTGCCGCCGACCCAGGCGAACTTCGTCTGGCTGCGGCTGGGCGAGCGTACGGCCGACTTCGCGGCGGCGTGCGAGCGGGCCGGGGTCGTCGTGCGGCCGTTCGCGGGCGAGGGCGTGCGGGTCACGATCGGCGAGTGCGAGGCGAACGACGTGTTCCTGAACACGGCGGAGGCGTTCCGCAAGGAGCTGTAGTCGGCGCTCTCCCGGGGTGTGTGCGCATTCCGGGAGCCCTCCTGCCAGGTGTGCTGTGTCCCCGCGGCCTTGCCCGCGGGGACTCTCATTTGTGGTCGTTCGCGTGGTCGACGGGGATCAGGTCGATGCGGATCGGGCGGCCCGGGCCGCACCGTCGCCGGCACGCCCGGGTCGCTGTCGATCTGGCCCAGGATGTTGTACGGGCTCGTGGCGGGGCTCTTCGCCTCAGGTGTGCGGGGTGGACGAGATCGGGAGAGCCCTCGCGAGCGCCTCGGCCGTTTCCCCGAGGGGCGCTGTGAGCTGTCCGGCGGGGCCGGGAGATGCGGATTCTCACTCCCCAAGTTCAACAATGTGTTGAAGAAGTCAGGAGGGGTGACGGGTCGACGGCCGGGAGAGGCCCCCCGCGCGCCGGTGTGGGTTTCGTATGAGTCATAATGCTTGTGAATGTGAACGCGTTCACAAGCGGGTCCCGAATCTCCAGGAATGTGATGGGCGTACGGGGCAAACTGCCGGGACGCACACGATGTACCAGGCCGATGTGACCACGCCGACGTAAAGGAGAGACGACGTGGACCTAGCTCTGGCGCCAGAGACCCTGGCGCGCTGGCAGTTCGGCATCACCACCGTCTACCACTTCCTCTTCGTCCCCCTGACCATCTCGCTGGCCGCGCTCACGGCGGGACTGCAGACGGCGTGGGTCCGTACGGAGAACGAGAAGTACCTCAAGGCCACCAAGTTCTGGGGCAAGCTCTTCCTGATCAACATCGCGATGGGCGTGGTCACCGGCATCGTGCAGGAGTTCCAGTTCGGTATGAACTGGTCGGACTACTCGCGTTTCGTCGGCGACGTGTTCGGGGCCCCGCTCGCCTTCGAGGCGCTGATCGCCTTCTTCTTCGAGTCCACCTTCATCGGCCTCTGGATCTTCGGCTGGGACAAGCTCCCGAAGAGGATCCATCTCGCCTGCATCTGGATGGTCTCCATCGGCACCATCCTCTCCGCGTACTTCATCCTGGCGGCCAACTCCTGGATGCAGCACCCGGTCGGCTACCGGATCAACAAGGAGAACGGCCGGGCCGAGCTCACCGACTTCTGGATCGTGCTGACCCAGAACACCACGCTCACCCAGGTCTTCCACACCCTGTCCGCGGCCTTCCTCGTGGGCGGCGCCTTCATGGCCGGCATCGCGGCCTTCCACCTCGTGCGCAAGAAGCACGTCCCGGTGATGAAGAGCTCGCTGCGGCTGGGGCTGGTCACCGTGGCCGTCGCGGGTCTGCTGACCGCCGTCAGCGGTGACTCCCTCGGCAAGGTCATGTACGAGCAGCAGCCGATGAAGATGGCCGCCGCCGAGGCGCTCTGGGAGGGCGAGCAGCCGGCGCCGTTCTCCGTCTTCGCCTACGGGGACGTGGACAAGGGGCACAACAAGGTCGCGATCGAGATACCCGGCCTGCTGTCCTTCCTGGCTCACAGCGACTTCACGTCGCACGTGCCCGGGATCAACGACACCAACGACGCCTTGCAGGAGAAGTACGGGCCCGGCGACTACCGGCCCAACATCGCTGTGGCGTACTGGGGCTTCCGCTGGATGATCGGCTTCGGCATGACGTCCTTCGCCATCGGTCTGGCCGGACTCTGGCTGACGCGCAAGAAGTTCCTGCTGCCGTCGGCGCTGCGGGTCGGTGAGGACGAGGTGCCGCATGTGGTGCTCTTCAGGAAGCCGCTCGGCCCGAAGCTCACCAAGCTGTACTGGCTGACCGCGATCTGGACGCTCGGCTTCCCGCTGATCGCGAGCTCCTGGGGCTGGATCTTCACCGAGATGGGGCGGCAGCCCTGGGTCGTGTACGGCGTGCTCCGCACCCGTGACGCGGTCTCCCCCGGTGTCTCCCAGGCCGAGGTGCTCACCTCGATGATCGTCTTCACGGCGCTCTACGCGGTGCTCGCCGTGATCGAGGTCAAGCTGCTCGTGAAGTACGTCAAGGCCGGGCCTCCCGAGCTCACCGAGTCCGACCTCAATCCGCCCACCAGGATCGGCGGCGACGACCGTGACGCCGACCGGCCTATGGCCTTCTCCTACTGAGACCGAGGACTGGGAGCTGAGGCATGGAACTCCACGACGTCTGGTTCGTGATCATCGCCGTCCTGTGGACCGGCTACTTCTTCCTCGAGGGCTTCGACTTCGGGGTCGGCATTCTGACGAAGCTGCTCGCCCGCAACCGGGTCGAGAAGCGCGTCCTCATCAACACGATCGGTCCCGTCTGGGACGGGAACGAGGTGTGGCTTCTCTCGGCGGGCGGGGCGACGTTCGCCGCCTTCCCCGAGTGGTACGCCACGCTCTTCTCGGGCTTCTATCTGCCGCTGCTGCTCATCCTGGTGTGTCTGATCGTGCGTGGCGTGGCTTTCGAGTACCGCGCGAAGCGGCCGGAGGAGAGCTGGCAGCGCAACTGGGAGGCGGCGATCTTCTGGACCTCGCTGGTGCCGGCCGTGCTGTGGGGTGTGGCCTTCGGGAACATCGTGCACGGCGTGAAGATCGACGCGGAGAAGGAGTATGTCGGCACCTTCGGCGATCTGCTGAATCCGTACGCGATTCTCGGCGGACTGGTGACACTGTTCCTGTTCACCTTCCACGGGACGGTGTTTGCCGCGCTGAAGACGGTCGGGGACATCCGCGAGCGGGCGCGGAAACTGGCGCTGACCCTGGGGCTGATCACGGCCGTGCTGGCGCTCGGCTTCCTGAGCTGGACCCAGGTGGACAAGGGCGACGGGACCAGCCTGGTCGCCATGATCATCGCGGTGGTGGCACTGGTCGGCGCCATCGGTGCGAATCAGATGGGGCGTGAGGGGTGGTCGTTCGCGCTGTCAGGGGTGACGATCGCGGCCGCTGTCGCGATGCTCTTCCTGACGCTCTTCCCGAACGTCATGCCGTCGTCGCTCAATGAGGAGTGGAGCCTGACGGTGACCAACGCCTCGTCGAGTCCGTACACATTGAAGATCATGACGTGGTGTGCGGGGGTCGCGACGCCCCTGGTGCTGCTGTACCAGGGATGGACGTACTGGGTGTTCCGGAAGCGGATCGGGACGCAGCACATCGCTGATCCGCACTGAGTTCTCCGGGTTCGCTGTGCTCGCGCTCCGAGCCCTTTCTCCACGCCCGCTCTCCGTGTCCGCCGACCTGCCGTCATGAAGTAGGGGATGTTTCACGTGAAACCCGTCGACCCGCGTCTGCTCCGGTACGCCAGGGCCACCCGCTTCTTCATGGCGGCCGTGGTGGTCCTCGGCCTTGCCGGGGCGGCGCTGGTCGTCGCCCAGGCGATGCTGATCGCCGAAGCGGTGGTGGGGGCGTTCCAACGCGGGCAGGACGCCTCCGGGCTGTGGACTCCGCTCGCGCTGCTGGCCGTGGTTGCGATGGGGCGAGGGCTCGTCTCATGGCTGACCGAGTTGGCGGCGCACCGGGCGAGTGCGGCGGTGAAGAGCGAGCTGCGGATGCGGCTGCTGGAGCGGGCGGCGGCCCTCGGGCCGGGATGGCTGAGCGGTCAGCGCACCGGGTCGCTCGTCGCGCTGGCCACGCGTGGAGTGGACGCTCTCGACGACTACTTCGCGCGGTATCTGCCGCAACTGGGGCTCGCCGTGGTGGTTCCGGTGGCGGTGCTGGCACGGATCGTCACCGAGGACTGGGTGTCGGCGGCGGTCATCGTCGTGACCCTGCCGCTCATTCCGATCTTCATGGTGCTGATCGGCTGGGCCACGGAAGCCCGGATGAATCGTCAGTGGAAGCTGCTGTCGCGGCTGTCCGGGCACTTCCTGGACGTGGTCGCAGGGCTGCCGACGCTGAAGGTGTTCGGGCGGGCGAAGGCGCAGGCCGAGTCGATCCGGAGGATCACCACCGACTACCGGCGGGCGACGCTGAAGACGCTTCGGATCGCGTTTCTGTCGTCGTTCGCGCTGGAGTTGCTGTCGACGCTGTCGGTGGCGCTGGTGGCCGTGGGTATCGGTATGCGGCTCGTCCACGGCGAGCTCGACCTCTACACCGGGCTGGTGGTGCTGATCCTCGCGCCGGAGGCCTATCTGCCGCTCCGTCAGGTCGGGGCGCAGTACCACGCGGCGGCGGAGGGGCTCTCGGCGGCGGAGGAGATCTTCGCGGTGCTGGAGAGCCCTGTCCCTGGTGGGGGTACGGGAGCGCCGGACTCCGTGGGACTGGAGCTCTCTGGGGTGACGGTCCGCCGTGCGGGGCGGAGCGAGCCGTCACTGGATTCGGCGTCGCTGGTCGTGGAGCCCGGCGAGTTGGTGGCCCTGGTGGGGCCGAGCGGGGTCGGGAAGTCGACGCTGCTGGACGTGGTGCTCGGGTTCGTTCCGCCCGACGAGGGCCGGGTGCGGGTGGGCGGCGCGGACCTTGCGACTCTGGACCTGGAGCGCTGGCGGGAATCGATCGCGTGGGTGCCGCAGCGGCCGTACCTCTTCGCGGGAACGATTGCCGAGAATGTGCGGCTCGCGCGGCCGGGCGCAGACGACGCCGAGGTCAACGCGGCGCTGCGGGACGCGGGTGCGTACGGCTTCGTGGCCGCGCTGCCGCAGGGGGTGGAGACCGTCCTCGGCGAGGACGGCGCAGGGCTGTCGGCGGGGCAGCGGCAACGGCTCGCGCTGGCCCGCGCCTTCCTCGCCGACCGGCCGCTGCTGCTCCTCGACGAGCCGACGGCCGCGCTGGACGGCGAGACCGAGGCAGGGATCGTGGAGGCGGTCCGGCGGCTGGCGGACGGGCGGACGGTGCTGTTGGTCGTCCACAGGCCCGCACTGCTGGATCTCGCGGACCGGGTGGTGGAGCTCCGCCCCGCGAGCGCGACGGGTGCCGGGGCGGTAGGCGCCCTCGCCACCTCCGCGCTCCCGCATCCTTCTCCTGCGCCTGCGGGGGAGGGTCTCGCCGATGGGCCGACCGCGGCTGAGGCTGTACGCCCCGACGGCCGCGAGGCCGCAGGGGCCGAGACGCCGCCACAGGCGCAGCGGGGCGGGGTGCTGGCCCGGGCGCGGGGGATGGCCGGAGGGCTGCGGGGGCAGCTCGTTCTGGCCCTGGTGCTCGGGAGTCTGGCGCTCGGGTCGGCCGTGGGCCTCATGGCCGTGTCCGGATGGCTCATCTCTCGGGCGTCGGAGCAGCCGCCCGTGCTGTACCTGATGGTGGCGGTGACGGCGACGCGGGCGTTCGGGATCGGGCGGGCCGTGTTCCGCTACGCGGAGCGGCTGGTGTCGCACGACGCCGTGCTGTCGATGCTGGCCGATCTGCGGGTCGGGGTCTACCGGCGGCTGGAGCGGATCGCGCCTGCCGGGCTGCGCCGGGCTCGGCGCGGCGATCTGCTGTCGCGGCTCGTCGCCGACGTCGACGCTCTGCAGGACTACTGGCTGCGGTGGCTGCTGCCCGCGGGCGTCGCGGTCGTGGTCGGGGCCGGGGCCGTCGGGTTCACGGCGTGGCTGCTCCCGGAGGCCGGTGCCGTGCTGGCCGTGGGGCTGCTCGTCGCCGGGGTGGCCGTGCCGATGGTCAGCGGGGCCTGTGCACGGCGGGCCGAGCGCAGGCTCGCGCCCGCGCGCGGCGTGCTGGCGACACGGGTCGTCGATCTGCTCCGCGGTACGGCCGAGCTGACCGTCGCCGGGGCGCTGAAGGGCCGGATCGCCGCGGTACGGGAGGCCGACCGCACCCTCACCCGGATCGCCTCGCGTGCCGCCTCCGCCACCGCGCTGGGCGGCGGACTCTCCGCAGTGGCCTGCGGGCTCACTGTCGCGTTCGCCGCGTACGCGGGCGTCATGGCCGTGCACGCGGGCCGGATCGAGGGCGTCGAGCTCGCCGTGGTCGTACTGACCCCGCTCGCCGCGTTCGAGGCGGTCACCGGGCTTCCGCTCGCCGTGCAGTACCGCCAGCGGGTCAAGCGGAGTGCCGAGCGGGTCTTCGAGGTGCTCGACGCCCCGGCGCCGGTGCACGAGCCCCTCGAGCCGGCAGCCGCACCCGAGTCGCCGTTCCCGCTGGAGGTCCGCGGACTCGCGGCCCGGCACGCGGGCCAGGAGCGCGACGCCCTCACCGGCTTCGACCTGAGTCTGACCGCAGGCAGGCGGATCGCGGTCGTCGGCGCCTCCGGCTCCGGGAAGACCACCCTCGCCCACGTGCTGCTGCGCTTCCTGGACGCACGGGAAGGCACGTACACCCTCGGCGGAACGGACGCGGCCACGCTGGACGGGGACACGGTCCGGCGGTTCGTCGGGCTCTGCGCCCAGGACGCCCACATCTTCGACAGCACCATCCGTGAGAACCTCCGACTCGCCCGTACCGAAGCCTCCGAGGAGGAACTGCGCGCGGCTCTCGCCGGTGCCCGGCTGCTGGAGTGGGCCGACAGCCTTCCCGACGGCCTGGACACTCTCGTCGGCGAGCACGGCGCCCAGCTCTCCGGCGGTCAGCGCCAGCGCCTCGCCCTCGCCCGCGCGCTCCTCGCCGACTTCCCCGTGCTCCTCCTCGACGAACCGGCCGAGCACCTCGACCTCGCCACGGCGGACGCGCTCACCGCGGATCTGCTTGCGGCGACACAGGGACGTACGACGCTGCTGATCACCCACCGGCTGCGAGGTCTCGACGCGGTGGACGAGGTGATCGTCCTGGACGACGGCCGGCCCGTACAGCGCGGCCCGTACGCGCGTCTGGCCGAGACGGAGGGGCCGCTGCGCCAGACGCTGGAGCGCGAACGCGCCGGTGACCTGCTGGAGAGCCGGCTCCGGGAACCGACTTTTCATGCCAAATAGGGCTTACTAGTCTCAAGAGCATGACAGCCCCGGAGAAGAAGGAGCCGAAGGGTCCCGAGGAACCCTCGGGCCCGATCGAAGCCGCCACGCAGGCAACCCGCAGCCTCCAGGGCCTGTCCACCGAGCTCACCGTCCGTGTCCCCCAGCTGCTCGAAGCGATGCGCTCCATCGGCACGGGCCTGGAGCTGCGCTCCACTCTCGACCGGATCTGCGCCACCGCAGCGGAGCTCGGGGACGCCCGCTACGCCGCCATCGGCGTCGTCGACGAGGAGGGCAGGGGCCTGTCCGACTTCGTCACGTACGGCGTTCCCGAGGACGTGGCACGGCGGATCGGGCACCCGCCCGACGGGCAGAAGGGGCTCCTCGGCGCGCTGACGCACCAGCCCGAGTCCATACGGCTCACCGATCTGACGAAGGACCCGCGCTGCTCGGGATTCCCGCCGGACCATCCGCCGATGCGGACGTTCCTCGGGGTACCGATCCGGGTCCAGGGCGAGATCTTCGGCAATCTCTATCTGGCGGAGAAGCGTGGCGGGGGCGAGTTCACCGACGACGACGTCCATATGCTTCGGGTCCTCGCGACCGAGGCGGGCATAGCGATCGGCAACGCCCGGCTGTACGAGGCGGCGCGGCAGCGCGAGCGGTGGATCGACGGCTCGGTCGCCGTCACCACCGCTCTGCTCGCCGGCGGTGACGCGGACGACGCGCTCGCCGTCGTCGCGGAGCAGGCGCGCAAACTCGCCGACGCGGCGGCCGGGATCGTGCTGCTTCCGGCCGGCGAAGGCGGCCTGGAGATCGTCGCCGTCTCGTCGTCGCAGCCCTCCGTTCGTCTCGGCGCGGTCGCGCCCGCCGAGAGTCCGGCCGTTGCGTCGCTCCTCGCCGGTGAGGCGGTGTTCGTCGCGGACGCCGCCACCGATCCGCGCATCGTCACCCGGCTGGTGAGCGACTACGGGCCGGTCATGCTCCTGCCCCTGCACAGCGGCGGCAGGGTGCTCGGCGCGCTGGCCACCCCGAGGGCGCGTGGTGCACGCCAGTTCACCGAGACCGAGCGCACGCTGGCCACCCAGTTCGCCTCGCAGGCCGCGGTGGCGCTGATGATGGCCGAGGCGCAGCGGGACCGGGAGCGGCTCGCCGTGTACGAGGACCGCGACCGTATCGCCCGAGACCTCCACGACCTCGTGATCCAGCGGCTGTTCGCCACCGGGATGATGCTGGAGAGCGCGCAGCGGCAGTCGCTCGCGCCCGCCGTGCAGGAAGGCGTCGGCAAGGCGGTCGACGAACTGGACGTGACCATCCAGGAGATCCGCACGGCCATCTTCGCGCTGCAGCAGGGTCCGGCGGAAGCGCCGTCCGGGCTGCGTACACGCGTGTTGAGGGAGATCAACATGGCGGCCGTGCCGCTGGGGTTCAAGCCCTCGCACCGCTTCGTCGGGCCGGTCGACTCGATGGTCGGGGAGCTGACGGGCAAGAACCTGATCGCGGCGTTGCGGGAGGCGCTGTCCAACGTGTTCCGCCACGCCGAGGCGACCCGTATCGAGGTCGTCGTCGACGCGACCGTACGACTGGGGGACGCTTCCGGCGGGGCCACCCGCGAGAGTGACGGATCCGGCGAGGGTACTGGCCTGAGTGACAGGGACAGTGACGGCGGCTCAGGCGCACGGGGCGTGCGCCTTTCGGTCGCCGACGACGGTGTCGGTATTCCCCAGGGCGGGCGGCGCAGCGGGCTGCGCAACCTCCGACGGCGTGCCGAGTCGCTCGGCGGATCGAGCTGGTGCGAGGCGGGAATCGCGGAGGACGGCGGTGGTACGACAGTGATCTGGGAGGCGCCGCTCGAGCCGCGCGGGGTGGCGGCCGGGGGCCGCGATCAGCTGGAAGCCTGACGGACTCCCAGGCCCTGGGGGAACTGGTCCGGTTGGCCGTACGTCACCATCTATATGTGGCACATGGGGCAAATCGGATGTGACGATCCGAGCATGGGTCACCAACACCGCGACTGGCAACGGAATCTGATCGTGTCGTTGCTGTGCCTGCTGCCGGCCCTTGCCGCGCCACCGGCCGCCGCCAACGACGGGCCCACGGCGAGTGCCGAAGTGGCGCGGCTGTTCGAGGAGGCGGCGAAGGCCACCCAGTCGTATCAGCGCGGCCTGCACGCCGCGGAGATCGAACGGGCCCGCACCGAGCGGCTCCAGTGGCGGCTGGCCGAGCACCGCCGTGAACTCTCCGACATACACGACAAGATCGGCGAGGTCGCCCGCGCCCAGTACCGCACCGGCGGCAACCTCGCGCTCACCGCGAGGCTGCTGCTCGCCGACGAGCCAGAAGTCATGATGCGCGGATGGGAGCTGGCCTGGAAGGCGGAGCTGGCGGTGAACCGGCTGCTCGGCCAGGCCAAGGAGGCGGAGCGCCGGGCGAGTCAGGCCGAAGAGCGGGCCCGCGCCGCCTTGCTCGACCTCGAAGCACGCACCGAGCGGCTGGCATGGCTCAAGCAGTCCATCGAGACCAAGCTGGAGTCGGCGCAGTGGACGCTCCAGGGTGAGGCCAACCGCAGCGCGGCGGCCGGTCAGTGCGCCGGAGCGGTACGGCTCGACGAGCCGCCGTTGCCGGACGGGCCGAACTGGGTGGCACCCGTGGAGGACTACGCGCTGTCGGCCGGATTCGACAGCGCGGGTGAACGCTGGGCACGCCGGCACACCGGGCAGGACTTCGCCGTCCCCATCGGTACGCCGGTGCGGTCGGTCGGCGCGGGCCGGGTGGTCTCCGTGTCCTGCGGCGGCGGTTTCGGCATCCAGGTCGTCGTCGAGCACGACAACGGCTGGTACTCGCAGTACGCGCACCTCGCCGCGGTCACCGTCGACCAGGGGGACTGGGTGCGAACCGGCCAGTGGGTCGGGCAGGCGGGCACCACCGGGAACTCGACCGGGCCCCATCTGCACTTCGAGGTGCGGCTGACGCCGTATCTCGGGTCCGGGGTGGATCCGGTGCCCTGGCTGCGCGAACGCGGGGTCTGGCTGTAGCGGGCCGGCCCGGGCCCTGGCGCGGTCCGGCCCGGCCCGGGCCCGGCGTGGCCCCGGTCCGGCCCGGCCCGGGCCCGGCGTGGCCTACGCGAGGCGCGCCGCCAGGATCTGCTCGATGACGACCGCGACGCCGTCCTCGTTGTTCGCGACGGTCCGCCCGGAGGCGGCGGTGATCACATCGGGGTGGGCGTTGCCCATCGCGTAGGAGGTGCCGGCCCAGGTCAGCATCTCCACGTCGTTGGGCATGTCCCCGAACGCGACGACCTCGTCCGACGAGATCCCGCGCTGCGCACAGCACAGCGCGAGCGTGGAGGCCTTGGACACGCCCAGGCCGCTGATCTCCAGCAGCGCGGTCGGGCTGGAGCGGGTGAACGAGGCCAGATGGCCCGCGGCCGTACGGGCCAGGGCGAGGAACCCGTCGGGGGTCAGCTCCGCGTGGTGGGCGAGGAGCTTGAGCACGGGCGCGTCGGAGTCCGGGCCCTCCTCGTGGAGCAGCTTCTCGGCGGTGGCGACGGTGGCGCCAGGGTCGAGATGGAACGGCGGGTAGTCGGGCTCGTAGTGGATGCCCGTGCTCAGCTCGACCGCGAACGACGTGCCGGGCGCGGCGTCGCGCAGCGTCCTGACCACATCGAGCGCGGTCTTCCGCTCCAGCGGACGTGCCTGGAGCAGCTTGCCGCCGTCGTGGAGATCGACGACTGCGGCGCCGTTGGCGCAGATCGCCAGGCCGTGACCGTGGACATGATCGCTGACGACGTCCATCCACCGGGCCGGGCGCCCGGTGACGAAGAAGACCTCGATGCCGGCCTCCTCGGCGGCCGCGAGCGCCGCGACGGTGCGGTCCGAGACGGACTTGTCGTCGCGGAGCAGGGTGCCGTCGAGATCGGTGGCGATCAGCCGGACGGTGGCGGGGAGCGGGAGAGGATCGTTAGCTGAGGTCACAGAGGCATTCTCCCGTACCTGCCGCACGGGCGTGCGAGCGGGCGCACATCCGCATGCGCCTCCGGCTGCCCGTGCTCAGCCCAGCTGCGCCAGGCTCTCGGTCGCGATCCGCTCGAAGACTTCCTGGTCCGCCGCGAAGACCGAGTCCGCGACGGGCCAGTGGACGACGATCTCGGTGAAGCCGAGCTCCGCGTGCCGGCCGGCGAAGTCGACGAAGGCGTCGAGGGAGTCCAGCGGACGGCCCTGCCGGGGAGCGGAGACGGCCGGATTGAACTCCGGCGTGAAGCCGGTGAGGAGGATCTTGTCGAGCTCGGCCGTGTCCCGGCCGGCCTCGGCGCAGGCCTTGCCCAGCTTGGTGAGCTGCCCGGCGACGGCCTCGACCGACTGCTCCGGGGTGCCGGTCTCGTACAGCTTCGGGTCGCCCGTCGTCACCCACGCCTGCCCGTACTGCGCGGCGAGCTTCAGCCCGCGCGGGCCGGTGGCGGCGACGGCGAAGGGCAGCCGCGGGCGCTGGACGCAGCCGGGGACGTTCCGTGCCTCGGACGCGGAGTAGAAGCGGCCCTCGTACGTGGTCCCGGCCGGCTCGCGGAGCAGCCTGTCCAGCAGCGGTACGAACTCACCGAACCGGTCCGCGCGCTCGCGCGGGGTCCAGGGCTCCTCGTCGCTCCTCAGCAGCGTCGTCGCGTCGAAGCCGTTGCCGCCGGCGCCGATGCCGAGGGTGATGCGGCCGCCGGAGATGTCGTCGAGGGTGATCAGTTCCTTGGCGAGGGTGACCGGGTGCCGGAAGTTCGGCGAGGTCACGAGCGTGCCGAGGCGCAGCCGGTCCGTGGCCGCGGCGGCGGCGGTCAGCGTGGGGACGGCACCGAACCACGGCCCGTCGCGGAAGGTCCGCCAGGCGAGGTGGTCGTACGTGTACGCGGCGTGAAAACCGAGCTCCTCGGCCCGCTGCCAGAGCGCCCGGCCTCGCTCGTTCCAGCGATGCACGGGAAGGATCACGGTGCTGAGGCGCAGAGGAGACGTCATGTCCTCCAGCGTACGGGGGGCCTGTCGGTGCCCTGTCCAGCCGCAGAAAGGGCGTGAACCGGCTGGGACGACTCCGGGAAGTCCTGGGGGAACCGCAGGTCAGCCGGGGAAGCGCAGGAACTGCGCGGGGACCCCGTCCGTGAGCCAGACACCGTTGGCGCTGACATGGAACACATGGCCGGCGCGGTGCATCGCGCCCGCGTCCACCGAGAGGACGACCGGGCGGCCGCGGCGGGCGCCGACGCGGGTCGCGGTCTCGCGGTCCGGTGAGAGATGGACATGGTGGCGGGCCATGGGGCGCAGGCCCTCCGTGCGGATGGCGTCCAGGCTGCGGGCGACCGTGCCGTGGTACAGGTACGCGGGCGGCTCGGCGACCGGCAGGTCGAGGTCGACCGTGACGGTGTGGCCCTGATTGGCCCGGATCCGGGCGCCGTCGATCGTGAAGCGACGCTTGTCGTTGACGGCGACGACGTGGTCCAGCTCGGCACGGGTGAAGCGGAAGCCGTGTGCGGCCGCAGCCCGCATGAGCGCGTCGATCGCGACCCAGCCGTTCGCGTCCAGGGTGATGCCGATCCGCTCGGGCTGATGTCTCAGATGCTTCGAGAGGTACTTCGACACCTTGACGGTGCGCTTGTCGTCCATTCCGTCCATGTGATCTTCGCCGTGTTCGTCCATGTCGTTTTTGTCCATGCCCCAGAGTGCCCGTGGCGTCGGCTCGGCGCCACGCGGTTTTCATCCGGACGAAAGTGATCCACATGTTTGATCCACAGCCAAGTCCGTTATCCACAAATAGAATTGGCGAACCTGTGGACAACCTCCCTGTCCCTCACTGTATTTGTTCAACATCGCTCCTTTGCTTCGCACTTGGTGCGAGTGCGTCCAATATCCGTGCCTGGAGCTCCCTTTCGGTCGCCGCCGTGATGAACGTCTCGGCGTTCTCCTGGCCAACCAGCCGGTGCACGGCACGGATCGTGGCCGCCGGCAGTGCCACCGGACGTGGCTCGTCGCCGCGCTCGAGCGGCCCCTCCGTGCCCAGGTGATGCTGCAGGTGTCTGGTCGCGAACAGCTGCATCGCCCGGGCGAGTTCGGCATCGACCGTCTGTTGCGCGAGCGGTCTCAGCCGCCGCACCATGGCCGCTGCCTCAGCCGCGTCCGCATCCGTCGGCGGCCGATGGCCGAGGTAGCGGGCGAAGACATGCTCGGTGGTGAACTCCAGGAAACGGGAAGCTATGTGCTCGACCTGCCCACGAAGTTCCCTCAGATGAACGGAGATTGCCAGCAGGGGAACGCCCGCTGCGTACAACTCGGCCGCCACCGCGAGCTCCTGGGGACTCGGAACCAGGAACTCGTCGTCACGGCCCGGGATGCGCTCCAGCACGCCGAGCTCCACCGCCTCGGCGATGGCCTCCTCGTCCGGCTTCCCGCCGAAGGTCTCGTCCAGCTCCGCGCGGGTGATCCGGTCCGCCTCCTCGTCCGTCCAGGGCCCCTGGACCTCGGCGACCAGCCCGAGCACCCCGCCGAGCCCGCGCCCCGCGTCCCAGGCCTCCAGCAGCTCCTTGATGGACGCCAGCGTGTACCCCCGGTCGAGGAGGTCGGCGATCTGCCGCAGCCGGGCCAGATGGGCGTCCCCGTACACATTGGCACGGCCACGCCGCTCCGGCCTGGGCAGCAGTCCGCGGTCCTGGTAGGCGCGGATCGTGCGGACCGTGGCCCCGCTGTGATGGGCCAGGTCCTCGATCCGGTACTCGGCTGCCGACTCCCCGGACACGATCACTCCCTACTGCCCCATGGCGGCGCGTCCCACGGCTTCCGCTGCCGCCCGGCCCGCCGGCGGCACGTCGAGAAACTCGACCGCCTGGCGCAGCGACCCTTCCTGCGAGGGATGGTACGACCGCCGGACGTATCGAGGTGTCGCGGCGGCCGATACCGGGTGATTGCCTGGGAGGGGACTGGTGGTCGGCTCGTCCGGGATCCTGCAGCGGAGTTGCGCGCCAGTCGAACGACACCCTTCGCGGCGTGATCGCATGGTGGCCGCTCACAGCGGTGGCTCCATCCGCGCTATCGCCCGCAGGGCCCTGGGGGTGAAGCGGGACAAGAGGTGCGCACCGCGGGCCTCCGGGGTCACGGGCACCACCGCCTGGTTCTTCACCACCGCGCGCAGGATCGCGTCGGCGACCTTCTCCGGCGGATAGTTGCGCAGCCCGTACAGCCGGGACGACTTCTTCTGCCGGCGCTCCTGCTCCTCGTCGGAGACTCCGGCGAAGCGCGCGGTCGCCGTGATGCTCGTGTTCACGATCCCCGGGCAGATCGCGGAGACCCCGATCCCCTGCTCGGCCAGCTCCGCCCGCAGGCATTCGCTGAGCATCAGCACCGCGGCCTTCGACGTCGAGTACGCGGGGAGAGCCCTGGAGGGCTGATACGCGGCGGCCGATGCGGTGTTGACGATGTGACCGCCCTGGCCGCGCTCGGCCATCTGCCTGCCGAAGATCCGGCAGCCGTGGATGACACCCCACAGATTGACGTCGAGGACCCTGCGCCAGTCCTCGCTCGTGGTGTCGAGGAACGAGCCCGAGAGGCCGATCCCCGCATTGTTGACCAGCACGTCCACGATCCCGTACTCGGCGGCGACCTTCCCTGCGAGCTTCTCCATCGCCCCCTCGTCGCCGACGTCCACCGACTCGCCCCAGGCCGCGGGAGCGCCGATCAGCCGCGCCAGCTCCGCGGTCCTGGCCGCCCCCTCCGCGTCAAGGTCCACGGCGACGATCCGCGCCCCCGCCTCGGCGAAGGCGAAGGCCGTGGCCCGCCCGATGCCGCTGGCCGCACCCGTCACCAGCACCAGCTGACCGCCGAAGCGCTCCGCGTACCGACCGGTCGCCGCACTCGCGGGGGCCGGTCTGCCGTCCTCGGACGCCGTCACGAACTCCGTGATCCATGCGGCCAGCTGGTCCGGGCGGGTGCGCGGGACCCAGTGCTTGGCCGGCAGCGTCCGACGCACCAGCTGGGGCGCCCACCGGCCCAGGTCGTCATAGAGCCGCTCCGACAGGAAGGCGTCGCCGGTCGGGGTGATCAGCTGGACCGGCGCATGGGCGTAGGCGTCGGAGCGGGGGCGGCGCAGCCGGGCGCGCACATTGTCGCGGTAGAGCCAGGCGCCGTGTGCCGCGTCGGACGGCAGCGACGCGGTCGGGTAGTCACTTCCGGGCACCTTCTCGAGTCGCTGGAGGATCCTCGGCCACTGCTTGCCGAGCGGTCCGCGCCAGGCCAGCTCGGGCAGCACCGGCGTGTGCAGCATGTACACGTACCAGGACTTGGCGCCCTGGCCGAGGAGCTGACCGACGCGGCGCGGGGTGGGCCGGGTCATGCGCTGCTTGATCCAGTGTCCGAAGTGGTCGAGCGACGGCCCGGACATCGAGGTGAACGAGGCGATGCGGCCCTCGGTCCGCTTCACCGTGACGAACTCCCAGGACTGCACGGACCCCCAGTCGTGACCGACCAGATGCACCGGCCGGTCCGGGCTGACCGCGTCCGCGACCGCCAGGAAGTCGTCCGTCAACTTCTCCAGGGTGAACCCGCCGCGCAGCGGCACCGGCGCGGTGGAGCGGCCGTGCCCCCGGACGTCGTACAGCACGACGTGGAAACGCTCGGCCAGCCGGGCCGCGACCTCGGACCACACCTCCTTGCTGTCCGGATATCCGTGCACCAGGATCACCGTCGGCTGTGTCTCGTCACCGAGCTCCGCGACGCAGAGTTTGATTCCGCCCGTACGCACCCATCGCTCGCGCGCGCCCTGCAACGCCATCACTGACCCTCCACCCTTGATCTCCCCGGGAGCCTTCGGCCCGGGGGCGCTCCCATCTCCGCCCGAGCGGCGCAGCCATCGCTGCTGTCCGCGGCCCGGCGACCTCGCGCTTCGTCGCTCATGAATCCGCCCAGCGCCGCACGTGCGGCAGATCGTCGTCCAGCCAGAATGCGCTCTGCTCCGGGTCCCTGGAGTCGGTGACGACCAGGATCTCCTCGAACTTGGCGCCCGTACCCCTGAAACCGAGGTGCGGCTCGACCGCCCAGAGCCCCGGCCGGGGCGGGTGGGCGGAGAACTTGTACGGCGACCACAGAGGGGACCAGCCGTCCCGGTGGCCGTGCAGGGCATCGCTCACGAGCCCCTTCAGCGACTGTGTGCCGAACCCGAAGAGCGTCGGGGACCAGGAGCGCTGCTTGACCCGGTCGACCTTGTGGGCGATGACGCCGAACGGATACGCGCGATGCCGGTTGGCATACCCCTGCCGGACCATCAGGCGGTCCACGTCCTCGTAGATCTCGCGCAGCGAGCGGCGCTCGCGCACCTCGCGCAGGATCAGCTCGCGGTGTGCCCGGAGGTCGGCGAGCAGCTTGT
Organism: Streptomyces sp. NPDC002133; assembly: GCF_040296405.1. Taxonomy (NCBI): domain Bacteria; kingdom Bacillati; phylum Actinomycetota; class Actinomycetes; order Kitasatosporales; family Streptomycetaceae; genus Streptomyces; species Streptomyces sp. NPDC002133. Next base: position 48,255 of record NZ_JBEOXF010000025.1, read on the forward strand.
CGTGCACGGGATGGGGGCCCAGGCAGCCCGAATATCCGACATCGGCCGTGAAGCCCCTGTGGACCGGAGCCATGTCGAGGATGAAGGGCATCCCCGCCTCCAGCTTGCGGTCGGTGGGGAAGAACTGCAGCGGTGTCCGGAAGCCGACGAACGCCGTGCGGTCCCCGAACCAGGCGAAGGGCAGATGGAACCAGTCGCGCACGCCCCGCTCACGCAGCCACTCCCGCTGCATCCGCGCCGCACCGCGCTCGGTCACACCGGGCTTGAGCTGCGCGGCGACCGCTTCCGCGCACTCGTACGCCAGGCGTTGCACATCCCGGAACCCCCGCAGCTCCGCCTCGCGCTCCGTCTTCACTGCTGACGTCATGCCGGCCATGCCACCGTCCGTCCCTCGTCCTGTGCGGTACGTGGTCGTAACTTGACATTGATGAATGTGACAATGCCCGGCGGCTGCGTCAAGAGTCGTGCACGAGCCTGTGGACAACCCCCGGGCCGAGTCCTCCTCCGGCCTTGCCCCCCTACGGGTCCGTACGACTGGAGTCGGATGCGGAACCAGCCGTCAGGGTTGACGCCGCCTGTGGTGTGCGCCACTACCTTCGAACCGTGACTGTGATCGTGACCGAAAGCCTGAGCAAGCGGTTCCCCCGGGTGACCGCGCTTGACCGGCTCTCCTTGGACATCGGGCCCGGCGTGACCGGACTCGTGGGCGCCAACGGAGCCGGCAAGTCCACACTGATCAAGATCCTGCTGGGTCTGTCCCCCGCCACGGAAGGCCGGGCCGAGGTCCTCGGCCTGGACGTCGCCACCGCCGGCGCCGCCATCCGCGAGCGCGTCGGCTACATGCCCGAGCACGACTGCCTGCCGCCCGATGTCTCGGCCACCGAGTTCGTCGTCCACATGGCGCGCATGTCCGGACTCCCCCCGACCGCGGCGCGCGAACGCACCGCCGACACGCTGCGCCACGTCGGCCTCTACGAGGAGCGGTACCGCCCCATCGGCGGCTACTCCACCGGCATGAAACAGCGCGTCAAGCTCGCGCAGGCACTCGTCCACGACCCGCAGCTGGTGCTCCTCGACGAGCCGACCAACGGCCTCGACCCGGTCGGCCGCGACGAGATGCTCGGGCTGATCCGCCGCGTGTACACCGACTTCGGCATCTCGGTCCTGGTCACCTCCCATCTGCTCGGCGAGCTCGAGCGCACCTGCGACCACGTGGTGGTCGTGGACGGCGGCACGCTGCTGCGCTCCAGCTCCACCAGCGACTTCACCCAGATCACGACCACCCTCGCGGTCGAGGTCACCGACTCCGACACCCACCCCGACGGGACGGCGGCACTCCGTGAGGCCCTCACGGCCGCCGGCATCACGCTGCACGCGGGCGTCGAGGAAGGGCTGCCGGGAGCCGGCCACATCCTCCTGCTGGAGGCGACCGGCGAGGAGACCTACGACACCGTCCGTGACACCGTCGCCGCCCTCGGCCTCGGTCTCGTACGGATGGAACAGCGCCGCCACCACATCGCGGAGGTCTTCCGGCCCCAGCAGGCGGAAGGCGCACAGCCCCTGGAGGTGCCGGCCCGATGAGCACGCAGCCTGTCGAGACCACTCGTATCCACAACATCGGATACCGCAACTACGAGGGATCCCGCCTCGGCCGGTCCTACGCCCGCCGCTCGCTCTACTCGCAGTCGCTGCGCGGCGCGTACGGACTGGGCCGCAGCGCCAAGTCCAAGGTACTGCCGATGATCCTGTTCGCGGTGATGTGCGTGCCCGCGGCGATCATCGTCGCCGTCGCGGTCGCCACCAAGATGAAGGACCTGCCGCTCGACTACACGCGCTACGCGATCGTCACGCAGGCCGTGATCGGCCTCTTCCTGGCCGCCCAGGCCCCGCAGTCGGTCTCCCGGGACCTGCGCTTCAAGACCGTGCCCCTGTACTTCTCGCGGCCCATCGAGCGCATCGACTACGTCCTCGCCAAGTACGGGGCCATGGCCTCGGCGCTGTTCGTCCTCACCGCCGCACCGGTGCTGATCCTCTACATCGGCTCGCTGCTGGCGAAGATGGACTTCTCCGACCAGACCAAGGGATTCGCACAGGGACTCGTCTCGGTGGCACTCCTCTCGCTGCTCTTCGGCGGCCTCGGCCTCGTCATGGCCGCGCTCACCCCGCGCCGCGGCTTCGGCGTCGCCGCCGTCATCGCCACCCTGACCATCACCTACGGGGCGGTCTCCACGGTCCAGGCGATCGCACTCGAGACCGGATCCGGCAGCGCGGTGCAGTGGCTCGGACTCTTCTCGCCCATCACGCTCATCGACGGTGTGCAGACGGCCTTCCTCGGCGCGACCTCCTCCTTCCCCGGCGGACAGGGACCGGACACCGGTGCCGGCACGGTCTATCTGCTGGTCGTCCTCGCACTCGTCCTCGGCTCCTACGCCGTGCTGATGCGCCGCTACCGAAAGGTCGGGCTGTGACCACCATCAACATCGACCACACCTCGCGCTGGTTCGGGAACGTGGTCGCCGTCAACGACGTGACCATGACCATCGGCCCGGGTGTCACCGGACTCCTCGGCCCCAACGGGGCCGGCAAGTCCACGCTCATCAACATGATGGGTGGTTTTCTCGCCCCCTCCACGGGCAGCGTCACCCTCGACGGGCAGCCGATCTGGCGCAACGAAGCGGTGTACCGGCAGATCGGCGTCGTGCCCGAGCGCGAGGCGATGTACGACTTCCTGACGGGACAGGAATTCGTCGTCGCCAACGCCGAACTCCACGGACTCGGCGCCAAGGCCGCCCAGCGCGCGCTGGCCACCGTGGAGATGGAGTACGCGCAGGACCGCAAGATCGCGACGTACAGCAAGGGAATGCGCCAGCGCGTCAAGATGGCGTCCGCGCTCGTCCACGAGCCGAGCGTGCTGCTTCTCGACGAGCCCTTCAACGGCATGGACCCGCGCCAGCGGATGCAGCTGATGGAGCTCCTGCGGCGGATGGGCGCCGAGGGCCGCACGGTCCTGTTCTCCTCCCACATCCTGGAGGAGGTCGAGCAACTCGCCTCGCACATCGAGGTGATCGTGGCGGGACGGCACGCGGCGAGCGGCGACTTCCGCAGGATCCGCAGGCTGATGACGGACCGGCCGCACCGGTATCTCATCCGGTCCAGCGACGACCGGGCGCTGGCCGCCGCACTGATCGCCGACCCGTCGACGGCCGGCATCGAAGTGGATCTGCAGGAAGGCGCGTTGCGGATCCAGGCGGTCGACTTCGGGCGGTTCACCGAACTGCTGCCGAAGGTCGCCCGCGAGCACTCCATCCGCCTCCTGACTGTCTCGCCATCGGACGAATCCCTCGAGTCGGTCTTCTCGTACCTCGTAGCGGCCTGAAAGGAGCCATCGACGTGTACAACCCAACAGTCGCCCGGCTCACCTACCGGGCCCTCCTCGGCCGGCGCCGGGCCGCGGTCCTCTTCATCCTCCCGGGGCTGCTCCTGCTCATCGCGGCCTCGGTGCGCGCGTTCAACGGGGTGGACGACCAGATCGCCGCCGACGTGCTCGGCGGTTTCGCCATCGCGACCATGGTGCCCCTGATCGGTGTCATCGCCGGTACGGGCGCGATCGGGCCGGAGATCGACGACGGCTCGATCGTCTACCTGCTCGCCAAGCCGGTGAAGCGGCCGACGATCATCATCACCAAGCTCATCGTGGCGATCGCCGTGACGATGGCCTTCTCCGCGATCCCCACGCTGGTGGCCGGACTGATCCTGAACGGGAACGGTCAGCAGATCGCCACGGCCTACACGGTCGCGGCACTGGTCGCGTCGATCGCGTACAGCGCGCTGTTCCTGCTGCTCGGCACCGTCAGCCGGCACGCGGTCGTGATCGGGCTGGTCTACGCGCTCGTCTGGGAGACCCTCTTCGGCAGCCTGGTGCCGGGAGCGCGCACGCTCAGCGTGCAGCAGTGGTCGCTGGCGCTCGCCGAGAAGATCGGCGGCGAGGGAATGATCGCCTCGGACGTCGGGCTGCCGCTCGCGGTGGCGCTGCTGGCCGGCGTGACGGTGCTGGCCACCGGCTACGCGGGACAGAAGCTGCGGACGCTCAAGCTGGCCGGGGAGGAGTAGCGGGCCCCCGGGGGCTCTCGCCCCGGTCGGCCGGCGGGCCGGGCCCCGGGGCACTCCCGGCCCGGCCCGTCGTCGTTCTCACGCCCGCTTGACGGGCCGGCCGGGACACTGGAAGCAGGAGGTCGAAGGTGGAGGAGGAGACGCCATGGCCGCCGAGCCGGAACGGGATCCGGAGCCCGGGGCGGAGTCCTGGGACGAACTCGTCCTCGACGAGGACTTCATACGGTCCGCCGAGACCGCCGAGCCGTCCGCGCGGGCCCGGATGCTCGCCGCCCGCTGGCGGAAGTCCGCGCCCGAGCCGCAGCCGTGGCGCTTCGACGAGCCGCCGGCGGGGTGGTTCTGGAGCAGGGCGCGCAGGCGGTGGCGTTGGCGGCGCCGGAGCTGACGACCGAAGGCGCCGCGCCCGATATTCAGTGGCGCGGAACTGCCGGGACGGGCACAGTAATCGAGACAGTGTCGCGCATATGTGCGACGACGTTTCGAGACCGGGGAGGGGCACGGCGATGACCGGGAGTACGAGTCCGTCGAGCTCCCAGCAGGGCAGCGCGCGGCAGGCTTCGGAGTAATCATCGGACTCCGTCGAGCCGTCGGCGGACAGCTGCCCGGGCGGCCGCTTCGAGCGCGCACATGTGCGCGGGCCGCCCTCCCGGAGGATTGGCCGAGAGGTAAGGCACCGGCTTGCTAAGCCGTGGTCGGGGTCAACCCCGCGCGCGTTCGATCCGCGCATCCTCCGCCTGGCCCTGAGCGGGCCGCAGAACCTGTGTACGGGGTGAGCGCCCCGCGTAACCGAACCCGGCACCGGGTATCGCGCCCACCCCGTCCCGGAGCATCGTCCGAGGCCCCAGGCCGGCGGAACGACTGCCGGTATCAACGACTGCCCACGACAACGACTGCCTGCATCCACGACTCCCACGACTCCGACACCAGGGAGCGTCGGCGGAACCACCGGCCACGATCGCCTCAGCGGCTCAGCAACTCCTCCAGCACCACCGCGATGCCGTCGTGTTCGTTCGAGGCAGTGATCTCCTGGGCCACGGCCTTGAGGTCGTCGTGGGCGTTGGCCATGGCCACGCCGTGAGCGGACCAGGCGAACATGGGGATGTCGTTCGGCATGTCCCCGAACGCGATCGTCTGGGTGGACTTCACGCCGAGCCGACGGGCCGCCAGGGAGAGGCCGGTGGCCTTGCTGAGGCCCAGCGGAAGGATCTCGACGATGCCGGGACCGGCCATCACCACGTCCACCAGGCCGCCGACCGTCTCGCGGGCGACGGCCGTGAGGGCGTCGTCGTCGAGGGACGGGTGCTGGACGTAGACCTTGTTGAGCGGGGCGGACAGGAGTTCCGCCGGGTCGTCGAACGGCACCACCGGGAGCGGGCTCTCCTGCACCCGGTAGCCGGGGCCGACGACGACCTCGCCGTGCAGGCCGTCGCGGCTCGCCGCAAGCGCCAGCGGGCCGACCTCCGCCTCCAGCTTGGCGAGCGCCAGCCCGGCCAGCTGCCGGTCCAGGGTCACCGAGGTCAGCAGCTTGTGCTCGCCCGCGTGGTAGACCTGCGCACCCTGCCCGCAGACCGCCAGCCCCTCGTAGCCCAGGTCGTCCAGGATGTGCCGGGTCCATGCGACGCTACGCCCCGTGACGACGATGTGTGCGGCGCCCGCCGCCGTGGCGGCGGCGAGCGCGTCGCGCGTGCGCTGCGAGACGGTCTCGTCGGAGCGCAGCAGCGTTCCGTCGAGGTCCGTGGCGATCAGGCGGTACGGAAACCGGGCCGAACTCACTTGGTGACCGGCTCCAGCACCTCACGGCCGCCCAGGTACGGACGCAGCACCTCGGGAACCCGCACGGAACCGTCCGCCAGCTGGTGGTTCTCCAGGAGGGCCACGATCGTGCGCGGTACGGCGCACAGCGTGCCGTTGAGCGTCGCGAGCGGCTTGACCTGCTTTCCGTCACGCTGCCGAACGGCGAGCCGGCGCGCCTGGAAGCTGTCGCAGTTCGACGCCGACGTCAGCTCGCGGTACTTGCCCTGGGTCGGGATCCACGCCTCGCAGTCGAACTTCCGCGACGCCGACGCACCCAGGTCGCCGGACGCCACATCGATCACCTGGAACGGCAGCTCCAGGCTGGTCAGCCACTGCTTCTCCCAGTCCAGGAGCCGCTTGTGCTCGTCCTCGGCGTCGTCCGGGTCGACGAACGAGAACATCTCGACCTTGTCGAACTGGTGGACGCGGAAGATGCCCCGCGTGTCCTTGCCGTACGTACCGGCCTCGCGGCGGAAGCACGGCGAGAAGCCCGCGTACCGCAGCGGCAGCTTGTCGGCGTCGATGATCTCGTCCATGTGGTACGCCGCGAGCGGGACCTCGGACGTGCCGACGAGATAGAAGTCGTCCTTCTCCAGGTGGTACACGTTCTCCGCGGCCTGGCCGAGGAAGCCCGTGCCCTCCATGGCGCGCGGGCGGACCAGCGCCGGGGTCAGCATCGGGATGAGGCCGGCCTCCGTCGCCTGCGCGATCGCCGCGTTGACGAGCGCGAGCTCCAGCAGGGCGCCGACGCCCGTCAGGTAGTAGAACCGCGAGCCGGACACCTTGGCGCCGCGCTCGACGTCGATCGCACCCAGTGCCTCGCCGAGCGCCAGGTGGTCCTTGGGCTCGAAGCCCTCGGCACCGAAGTCACGGATCGTGCCGTGCGTCTCCAGGACGACGAAGTCCTCCTCGCCGCCGACCGGGACGTCGGGGTGGACCAGGTTGCCCAGCTGGAGCAGCAGCCGCCGGGTCTCCTCGTCGGCCTCGTTCTGCTCGGCCTCGGCGGCCTTGACGTCGGTCTTCAGCTGCTCGGCCCGCTTCAGCAGCTCGGCCCGCTCGTCCGGGGACGCCTTGGGGATGAGCTTGCCGAGCGACTTCTGCTCGGAGCGGAGTTCGTCGAAGCGGACGCCGGACGACCTGCGCCGTTCATCGGCGGAGAGCAGGGCGTCGACGAGCGCGACGTCCTCTCCACGGGCGCGCTGGGAGGCGCGAACACGGTCGGGGTCCTCACGGAGCAGGCGAAGGTCAATCACCCCACCAGGCTACCGGTGCGGGCTCCCGCCTCCCCAGTTGATATTGCTTGCGTGTCACTTTGCCCGAATTGTCGGAATTGGGGAAAGCGGCGGTAAATCGAGAGCGACATCGGTCAATGAACGGGATGCCGATCCCCGAAATAGGGCAAGGCTCACTTCTTGCTTGACCCATTTCCGTTGTGGGGTGCGGAACTCGGGGCGTGTTGTCCACAGGGGCGCATGATCCGCTGGAGTTATCCACAGGGTGTGTCGGTCATCTGTGGATTACGGAAGAGATCATTCCGGAAGCCGCATGAGGAGCGGGGGGTTCCTCTTTCAAACCTCGCCCATGCACTCGTTCGAGTGGGAATTCGTCGCTCCGTAGAGTTGATCAAAGGAATTGAGCTGACACGGGCGACCGGGTGGGCTGTGGACGCATGTGAGGCGACTGGGGCGATTTGTCGACGATGTGGATCGACGTTGTCGACTTGTCCCCAGGTCGAGTTGCAGCCCTGTGGATAACTTCTGTGGGTAACGAAAAGCGGGAAGATCGCGCGGACAGAACCGGTCGAAGGAAACGCAGGGTTACGCCCGGCCGTCCTGACAGCGGGCCAGCCACTCCGCCGCGTCGACGAATTCCGCGTCCGACGTCCCGGCCCGCAGCGCGCGCATATTCTCCGCCGAGAACGCCTGCGGATAGGACCCCAGGAACCGCACCTTCGGACAGATCCGCTTCAGCCCCATCAGCGCCTCGCCGACCCGCCGGTCCGCGATATGGCCCTCGGCGTCGATCGCGAAGCAGTAGTTCCCGATGCCCGCACCCGTCGGCCGCGACTGCAGCAGCATCAGGTTCACGCCGCGCACCGCGAACTCCTGGAGCAGCTCGAGCAGCGCGCCCGGGTGGTCCTCGCGCTGCCAGATCACCACCGACGTCTTGTCCGCGCCGGTCGGGGCGGCGGGCCGGGCCGGACGGCCCACGAGGACGAAGCGCGTCTCCGCGTTCTCCGCGTCGTGGATCTCGGTGACCAGAGGTTCGAGGCCGTACGTCGACGCCGCGAACTCACCCGCGAAGGCCGCGTCGAAGCGGCCCTCCTGTACCAGCCGTGCGCCGTCCGCGTTCGACGCCGCGGATTCCCATACGGCGTCGGGCAGATGGGCGCGCAGCCAGTTGCGCACCTGTGGCTGGGCGACCGGATGGCCGGTCACCGTCTTCACGTCGGACAGCTTCGTGCCCGGCCGCACCAGCAGCGCGAAGGCGATCGGCAGCAGCACCTCGCGGTAGATCATCAGCGGTTCGCCGGAGGCCAGCTCGTCGAGGGTGGCGGTGACGCCGCCCTCCACGGAGTTCTCGATCGGTACGAGCGCGGCAGCAGCGTCCCCGTTCCGTACGGCGTCGAGCGCGGCCGGTACGGACACCATCGGGACCAGCTCCCGTGTCGCGGCTTCCGGGAGCGTGCGCAGGGCGGCCTCGGTGAAGGTCCCTTCGGGACCGAGGTACGTGTATCGCGTGGCGGACATACGGCATCCCTGCTGGCGCTCGGGCAACGACTGGCGGATGGATACCAGCCACCCTAGTGCGGTCGCGCCGCCTACGACTCCAGCAGACGCTGCCCCACGTACTCGCCCTTCCGCGGGCCGCCGGGCACGGCGAAGAGGCCGCTCGCCTCGTGGCGGATGAACGTGGACAGCGCATCGCCCCGGTCGAGCTTGCGCTGCACCGGTACGAAGCCCTTGAGCGGGTCCGCCTGCCAGCAGATGAAGAGGAGGCCCGCGTCCGGGGTGCCGTCCCCGGCGATTCCGTCGTGGAAGGAGTAGGGGCGTCGCAGCATTGCCGCGCCCCCGTTCTGTTCCGGCGCCGAGATCCTGGCGTGGGCGTTGTCAGGAATGATCAGCTTGCCGTCGGGGCCGGTCCTGTCGAGGTCGAGCTCGGTCGTCTCGCTGCCGCCCGTCAGTGGGGCGCCGTCGGACTTGCGCCGGCCGATCACGCGTTCCTGCTGTGTGAGGGACAGCTGCTCCCAGTCGTCGAGGAGCATGCGGATCCTGCGGACGACGGCGTACGACCCGCCGGCCATCCACGCCGGCTGTCCCGTGGCCGGGACGAAGATCCGACGGTCGAAGTCGGGCTCGGACGGTTTCGGGTTGCGGGTGCCGTCGATCTGGCCCATGAGATTGCGCGCGGTCATCGGCTGCGCGGTCGCGCCGGGCGAACGGTTGAAGCCGTTCATCTGCCAGCGCACCCGGGCCGCCTCGCCCGCGTCCTTCTGGATCGCGCGCAGGGCGTGGAAGGCGACCAGCGCGTCGTTCGCCCCGATCTGCACCCATAGGTCGCCGTTGGAGCGCCGCGGGTCCAGCTGGTCGGAGGAGAAGGCGGGGAGCGGGTCCAGCTCGGCGGGGCGCTGTGCGGCCAGGCCCGTACGGTCGAAGAAGGTGCGGCCGAAGCCGAAGGTGATCGTCAGGAGTGAGGGGCCGGCGTCGAGGGCGACGCCGGTGTCGCCGTCGCCGGCCGGTTCACCGGCCATCAGCCGGGAGGCCGTGGCCGACCAGCGGCGCATCAGCGCGACCGCTTCCTTGAGGCCCGCGCCGTGCGCCAGGTCGAAGGCGATCAGATGGCCGCGGGACTGCGTCGCCGTGGTGATGCCCGCCTGGTGGTCGCCGTGGAAGGACTCGGCGGCGGAGCCGACGGTGGTCAGCGCGGTCGCCGGCTCGTCGGCGACTGCCGCGCGGACCCCTGCGCCACCCGCTGCGCCCAGCACCAGGCCGGTCGCTCCGGCGGCACCCACGGTGCCGAGCAGTCGGCGTCGTGAGATCTCGATGTTGTTCGTGCCGGTGTCACTCATGCGGGCATCCATGCGGGCTGTGGTGCGTTCATGTGGTGCGTTCATGCGGTCGGTCACCCGATCTTGACGTTCTTGTCGACGGTCGTCTGATCGATGTCGGACGTCCGTACGGTGATCTGGACCCGCCACTCACCCGGAAGCGGGATCTGGAGGTTGCTCGCGCTCCAGTGGCCGCTCGCGATGCGGTCGGGGACGACGGGAAGCGGGCCGATCTTCTCGGCGGTGAGGGTGAAGGCGACCTTCACCTCGGGGATGTCCAGGGGCCGTCCGTTGGGCCGGTTCACCCATACGTGCAGGTCGTTGGCGCCGGAGCGGCCCGGGTCGATGGTGAGCCGGGCGGTGCCCTTGCCGTCCTTGCCGCCGGTGTCGAACGGCAGGGTGACGTCGACGGGCCGGTCGGGGACGGCGGTGGACGTCGGTGCGCCGGCTGCCCGAGAGGCTTCCTCTTCCGTACGTCCGGGCTCGGTGGAGGTCAGCACGGTCGTGACGGCGAGGAGCACGACGGCGATGCCCGCCTCCGCGAGGACTGAGCGGCGCAGTCCGGTGCGGGCGGGGTCGGCGTCCCTGATCCGCTTGCGGCGTGCGGTCGCCAACGCGTTCTTCTGGCGGGCGAGTTGTGCGGCGCGCTCGGGGTCGACGGTCCCGGGGTCCGACTCGGTCTCGGTCTCGTTCTCGATCTCGGGGTCCGGCTCGGTCTCGGTCTCGGCGTCGTTCTCAGGTTCCGTCCCGGTCTCCGCAACGGCCGCCGTTTCCTTCGCCAGTTGTGCCGTCCACCGCCGCGAGATCCATGCGACCCCGACGAGCACGGCGACCAAGCCCACCTTGACCAGCAGGAGTTGGCCGTACGAGGTGCCGGTCAGCGCCGTCCAGGAGCCGACCTGGCGCCAGGACTGGTAGAGCCCGGTCAGGGTGAGCACGACGACGGACGCGAAGGCGACCCGTGAGAAGCGGAGTACGGCCGTGCGGTCGAGAGAGGGCGTCCGGTAGAGCGCCACGAGCACTGCCACCAGGCCGCCCAGCCAGCCGGCGACGGCCAGCAGGTGCAGCACGTCCACGGGCATGGCGATGCCCGGCTGCAGACCGGTCGAGGCGTGCTCGGAGAGCGCCCAGGTGGCGGCGATCCCGGCCGCGACGACCGTTCCGCCGACGGCGAGGCCGAAGGTGAGATCGCCCTTCTCCTTGGCGTCGGTACCGTCGTCGGCCCGCTTCGTGTACGCCCCGAACAGCACCGCCACGAACAGTGCCGCCGCCCCGAGCAGCAGCAGCCGGGACACCAGCGCGGCCCCGGTCTTGGTCTCCAGTACGGCCTTCAGCCCGTTCAGGTCGAAGGCGTCGGCCAACTCCCCTGAGCCGGTGTACGGGTTGCGGAGCAGCAGCATGGCCAGGGTCGCCGCCGTGAGCGTCATCCAGCCCTGTACGACGAGTCGTTGCAGGGGACGCTCGGCCGCGCCGCGCGGCCAGCAGGCGAGGACGAACGCGGCGCCGCCCGCGAGCACGATGAACCCGGCGTAGGCCGCGTATCGCGCGATGTCGTAGAGCGTGCCGACGAGTCCGCCGCCCGCCTCCTGCTTCGGCAGCTCCACCGCGGTCTGCGAGGGCGCTCCGACGGAGAAGGTGAAGGCGCCGGCGATGGGGTGGCTGTCGGCCGACACGGCCTGCCAGGCGACGGTGTACGTGCCGTCCGGCAGGCCCGCGTGCAGTGAGACGCCGTACTTGACGATGCTCCCGCTGCTCAGGTTCTGCAGCTCACCGGTGTCGACGCGTTTGCTGCTGGGGTCGAGGACCCGGATCGAGTCGTTCCCCATGGCGACCTGCTCGGAGAAGGTGAGCGTGACGTCCTTGGGGGCGGCGGCGAGCACCGCCCCGTCCTTCGGGTTGCTCCCGGTCAGCGCGGCGTGCGCGCTCGCCGTGCCGGAGAGCACGGTGCCGAGCAGCGCCGCGGTGATGAGCAGCAGCCGCAGAAGAGTCGCGGTACCGAAGCGCGGGGCGGTGGTGATCATGATGTGTCGTCAGTCCCTCAAGTAGCTCAGTGCTGCTTCGGGTTGTGGGTCTGTGCCTCGACGGGAAGCTCGACCTTGATCGGGTCCGTCTTCTCGAAGTGCAGCTCTATGCCGACCTTTTCGCCCTGCTTCGGCTCCTTCTTGATGGCCGTGAACATGATGTGGCTGCCGCCGCGTTCGAGGTTCAGCTCGCCGTGGGCAGGGATGTCGAAGGACGTCACCTGCTGCATCTTCTGGTTCTTCGTCTCGTGGATCTGGACGTCGTCCGAGAGGCTGCTGGTGATCGAGGTGAGCTTGTCCGCCGTGTCACCGCTGTTCGTGACGGTGAGGAAGCCGCCTGCCATGTCGCCCACGGGCTGCGGCATGAACGCTCCGCTGACCTTGAGTTCGGGCGCGGAGCCGGACGACGAACAGCCCGCCAGGGCGACGCCCGTGGTGAGGGCCATGACGGCGGTCAGACTCCGTGCGAAGCGCCTTGGGGGGCGGGGGCCGGGCGACGGGTGGGCGGTGCGGAGGGTCACGGGTTCTCCCCCTTGACGATCTTCGGCAGGTCCTTGGCGTAGTCGTCCGAGGTGGTGTCCTCCCCGTACAGGACGTAGCCCTGGTCGGTCGTGGGGGAGAAGGCGATCACCTGCGCGCCGTGCATGGAGACGACGGAACCGTCCTTCTCCTTCTTCGGCGGGTCGATGCCGATGCCGAGCTGGCGCGCGCCTGCCTGGATGGTGGCGAAGTCTCCGGTGAGGCCGACGAACGACGGGTCGCCGGCCGCGGGCAGCCACTTGGCGAGCTCGGCGGAGGTGTCCCGTTCGGGGTCGGTGGTGACGAAGACGACCTGGAGCTTGTCCTGGTCGGCCTTGGGGAGCTTCTTCTTGGCGATGGCGATGTTGCTGATCGTCAGCGGGCAGACGTCGGGGCAGTGCGTGTAGCCGAAGTAGATCAGCGTCGGCCTGCCCTTGGTCTGCTCACGGAAGTCGAACGTGTTGCCCTGGGTGTCCTTCAGCACGAGATCGGGCTTTGCGAAGGGGCGGTCCAGGACGGTGGCCGCCTTGGTGTTCGGCTGGGCGGAGATGTCGGCGAAGGCGCTGCCGGACGAGCCGCTGTCGTCGCCCCGGGTGAGGGCGAAGCCTGCGGCTACGGCCAGTGCCGCCACGGCGGCGATCACCGCGATGAGAGGGGTGCGCCGCCGCGGGCGGGTTTGGTCGTCGGTCTTCTGGATGTGCATGGGGTTTCTCTTTCGGGTGTTCCGTGCAGGCCGTCAGGCCGAGCGGCGCCGGCCGGCCAGCACGCCGAACGCGCCACCGGCGGCGCCGATGACGATGCCCACGACGGCCAGGACGCGGGCGGTGGTGTCGCCGGAGTCGGAGTCGGAGTCGGAGTCGGAGTGGGCGGCGGCCTCGGTCTTCGCGTCGTCGTGGTGCCCGGCGTTGCTCTTCTCGTCGGACGTGTCGTCGGACGCGTCCTTCGCGGCGCCGCCGCCGTGGTGGTCATCGGTCGCGGCCGACAGCTTGAGCACGGGAGCGGGGTGCTCCGGCTCCGCTGCGCCGTCCTTCGGCTCCTCGATCCAGCGCACGATCTCCTTGTTGTCGTACGTCTGGAGGGCCTTGAAGACGAGCCGGTCGGTGTCCTCCGGGAGCTGTCCCAGCGAGACCGGGAACTGCTGGAACTCGCCCGGTGCGATCTTGCCGCCGTCCGAGGTCCAGGTGATCTTGGTGACGGCCTCGGTGATCTGCTTGCCGTGCACGGTGAGCGGCTTGGCGAGCTTGGTCTTGGTGGGCACGGCCTTCCAGCCCGGGACGGGCTGCGGCATCACGGAGGACAGCGGGTGCTCGGCGGGGACGGTGACCTCGAGCTTCACCGTCGAGGCGTTGTCGCGCTCGTTGGGGACCTTGAAGACGACCGTGGTGTAGCCGCCCTTGGCGGCCTCGTCCTGCGGCTGCACGCTGACGTGCGCGAAGGCCGTGCCGGAGAGCAGCAGCACGGACGAGGCGGCGACGGCGCCCGCGACGGCGAGACGAGAGACGTTGTTCATGGCAGGGGACACTCCAGGTCAGGAAGGTGATCGGCCCCGGCGCGGGTGCGCGCGGGCGCTGCGGCACCACTCCCGTCGAGTTGGCCGCGTCAGGCTGCGAGTGCGTACGCGGCAGGGGGGCCGCGCCTGATCACCGTGTGCTGGAGTGCCCCTGCCACCGGCGGCAGGTGTGCGTCGAGGGGCATGAGGAGGGGGCGCGGACCGGTACCGGGCGTGCCGGGCAGTCCGGCGAGCAGGGCGCGTACGAGCACCAGGGCGGCGCGCAGGGAACGTACGAGCGCCCTCTCCGCGATCTCGGTGGCGCCGTGCGCCGACAGCTGCGCCAGCCGGAACAGTGCGACCTCTCCGCGCCGCAGCAGCCAGCCGGTCGCGACCGCGGCCAGCAGATGGGCGAGCAGCATCGGGACGTCCGGCAGCAGTCCGGCTGCCTCCACCGAGGTGCCCGCCGTGGCGCCGGCGGTGTGCTGGTGAGCCACATGCCCGACGCCCGCCGGGTCGATCCCGGCGCGCGCGACGATCCGGTGGGCGTCGGCGGGGCTCAGTGAGGCGGCTCCCGCGCCGCACAGGAGCTTCGCCGCGGTCCTGATCAGCGCGTCGTCGGCGGTCGGCGCCACCACGAGTTGCTGCTGTGCGAGGGCGAAGAGGGTGTGCAGGGCGAGCTGTCCGCCGGCCAGGGCGGTGGCGATGACGGGCATCGAACGCTCGCGCCCGGCGAGTGGCGACGTCACCGCGAAGACGATCAGGAAGCCCGCCAGGAGCGTCCACCAGGGGACGGTCGCGCACCCGGCCAGCACATGCCCCAGAGCGGACAGCACGACGCAGACCGCGGCGAACACCGCGGCCCTCAGCAGCCGCAGACCGGCTCCGGCGTGTGCGATCGAGGGCTCGACCGACGGGTGGACAGACATGGCCGGAACATCATCGCACTGTGCCCCCGGCCGCCGAGCGGCAGGTCCGGAAGATCACGTTTGCGAGCGCTGCGTGCGCATGTCCAGGGCGTGTTCGTGCCGACGTGCGCCCTGGCGGGCATCCCGGCGTGCGCGACATACACCCGTCTACGCCGTACGCGCGTCCGCCGAATGAGGGCTTTGCGGCTTCTTACGTCAACCATGCGCTTACGGACGCGGCCTTGCGGCAATACGTAACGGTATGTCGAGCCGCAGCCAGGAGGCTGGAGCATGAGCATCTGGTGGTCTCTCCATTTGCGGCGCGAGGCTGCGAGCGTTCCGCTCGCCCGTCGCCTTCTCCTCGGCACGATGGAGACCGCGGGCGTCGACCCCGACATCTCCTACGACCTCTCGGTCGCCCTGAGCGAGGCATGCGCCAACGCGGTGGAGCACGGCGGCAATGCGGGGCCCGGCGGCCTGTCGGAGGCGTACCGCGTGACGGCGTATCTGGACGGCGACAGGTGCTGCATCGAAGTGGCGGACTCCGGTCCCGGCTTTCCCGACCGCCGCGCCACAGCCGCCTTCGCCCAGGTCGCCCCCGCTCCGCCGCCCTCCTCGGAGCACGGCCGCGGACTGTGCCTGATCGAGCAGCTCGCCGATCACGTCCACTTCAGGAACCGGCCGGGGCACGGCGCGGTGGTCAGCTTCGACAAGATGCTGAAGTGGCGGGAGGGCGCCCTGCTCAGAGTCACCTGAGCCGGGCGCCCTCCTGCTTCGCCTCTGTCTGTCGCCGTCTCCGCCTGCGCGGATCAGCCCTTGAGGCGGGCCATCCAGGCCTCCACCTCGTCGGCCTGCCGCGGCAGCGATGCGGAGAGGTTCCGGCTGCCGTCCTCGGTGACGAGGATGTCGTCCTCGATCCGGACGCCGATGCCGCGGTACTCGGCGGGCACGGTCAGGTCGTCGGCCTGGAAGTACAGACCCGGCTCGACGGTCAGGCACATGCCCGGCTCCAGCGTCGCGTCCACGTACGTCTCGGTCCGCGCGGCCGCGCAGTCGTGGACGTCCATGCCGAGCATGTGGCCGGTGCCGTGCAGGGTCCAGCGGCGCTGCAGGCCGAGCTCGAGCACCTTCTCCACGTCCATGTCCCCGAACAGGCCCCACTCGACCAGCTTGGCGGCGAGGACGCGCTGCGCGGCGTCGTGGAAGTCGCGGTACGCGGCGCCCGGCTTCACCGCGGCAATCCCCGCCTCCTGGGCCTCGTACACCGCGTCGTAGATCTTGCGCTGGAGCTCGCTGTAGCGGCCGTTGATCGGCAGCGTGCGGGTGACGTCCGCCGTGTAGAGCTCGGTGGTCTCGACGCCGGCGTCGAGCAGCAGCAGCTCGCCGGGGCGCACGGCGCCGTCGTTGCGTACCCAGTGCAGGGTGGTGGCGTGCGGTCCGGCCGCGCAGATCGAGCCGTAGCCGATGTCGTTGCCCTCGACGCGGGCGCGCAGGAAGAACGTGCCCTCGATGTAGCGCTCGCTGGTGGCCTCGGCCTTGTCGAGGACCCTGACGACGTCCTCGAAGCCGCGGGCGGTGGAGTCGCAGGCCTTCTGCAGCTCGGCGATCTCGAACTCGTCCTTCACGAGGCGGGCCTCGGAGAGGAAGACGCGCAGTTCCTCGTCGCGCTCGGCGGTGACCTTGTCGGTCAGGGCGGCCTCGACGCCGGCGTCGTGGCCGCGGACGTTGCGCACCGGTCCGGTGGCCTCGCGCAGCTGCTGCGGGAGCTCGCGGACGTCCTTGGCCGGGATGCCCAGCAGCTGCTCGGCCTCGGTGAGGGAGTGCCGGCGGCCGACCCACAGCTCACCCTGGCCGTCCAGCCAGAACTCGCCGTTCTCACGGTCGGAGCGCGGCAGCAGATAGACCGTCGCCTCGTGGCCGTTCTTGGTGGGCTCCAGGACCAGGACACCGTCGTGGGTCTGGTCACCGGTGAGGTACGCGTACTCGGTGGAGGCGCGGAAGGCGTACTCGGTGTCGTTGGAGCGGGTCCTCAGATTGCCCGCGGGGACGACGAGACGCTCGCCGGGGAAGCGGGCGGAGAGCGCTGCGCGGCGGCGCGCGGTGTGCGCGGCCTGCGCGATCGGCTCGAGGCCGTGCAGCTCGGTGTCGGCCCAGCCGGACTTCATGTTCTCGGCGAGCTCGTCGGACACTCCCGGGTACAGCCCGTTCTTCCGCTGCTTGATCGGCTGTTCTTCAGTCTCGTCCGGGGTCTCCGGGGTGAGCTCTTCGGCCACGGGTCCGCCTCCTTGTTGGTACGACATTGAACCCTCACCCATCGTACGGTCGTGCGGAAGCGGGCCCAGGGTCCTTGGACCCTCGGCGCGAATCCGGCCCCCGGCCTACCCGCCCCCGGCCCGCCGGCCCGTGGCGTGTGTCACTCGAAACGGGCCGCCAGCATCACCACGTCCTCGTCGTCCTCGTCGCCGTCCGCGCCGGTGTCGAGCCCTTCGGGCAGGACGGTCCGCAGCACATGGTCGACGATTGCCGACGGGTCCTCGCGGGCGGCCTTCGGGACGCTCGCGGCCGCCGTGTGGAGCCGTGCGAACGCGCGGTCCATGGGGTCTCCGGTGCGGCGCAGCAGCCCGTCGGTGTAGAGCAGCACTGTCTCGCCGGGGCCGGGCGAGAACTCCACGCTCGGCGCCTCCCAGCAGGCCAGCATCCCGAGCGGCGCCGACAGCGAGGTCTCGACGAACTCGGTCCGCCGCTCCCCGGTGATCAGTGGCGGGGTGTGCCCGGCCCCGGCGAGCACGACCTTCCTCAGAGCCGGCTCGCAGTACGCGAACAGCGCGGTGGCCGAACGGGCCGGTTCCGTCAGCCGCAGCAGCAGCTCCAGATCGGACAGTACGGCGACGGGGTCCTCCCCCTCCATCACGGCGTACGCCCGCAGGCTCGCCCGGAGCCGCCCCATCGCGGCCAGGGCGCTCGGCCCCGACCCGGAGACGGAGCCGACGGCGAGCCCCAGTGCACCCTCCGGCAGCGGCAGGGCGTCGTACCACTCGCCGCCGCCGCGCGGTCCGCCGAGATGGCGGGCGGCGAGGCGGACCCCGGGCACCCGGGGCAGCCGGCTGGGCAGCAGTTCCTCGGCGATGATCGCCATCCGGGCACGTGCCCGGTCGAGCTCGAGGAGCCGGGCCAGATGCTCGGTGGCGTACCGCCCGTAGAGGCCGACGAGATGGCGCTGGCGCTCGACCGGTTCGGCGGGCTCGTCGTAGAACCAGACGGCGACGCCGAGCCTTCCGGCCTCCGCGGTGGCGAGCGGCAGGGCGTAGCTGGCCGCGTAGCCGAGGCGGACGGCGACTTCGCGAAGGCGCGGGTCGAGGCTCTCGTCGCGGAACAGATCGGCCTGGGCGACCGGGCAGGGAACGCTCGTGGGGGCTCCGTCGAGGATCCGGCCGTGGGGGGTGGCGCTGCGCGGGACGGTCTCGATGTGGCCGAGGTCGGCGTGGGCGAGGCCGAGGCCGACGGTGGTGGCGGGGCCGCGGCCTTCGGGAGGTTCCAGGACGACCATGCCCCGGCGGGCGCCGACCAGGGCGGCGCCCGCGCGCAGGAGTTCATGGAGTGCGTCGTCCCGGGTGCCGGTTCTGGCCAGGCGCTCGGTGAGTTCGTGGAGGGTGGTGAGGTCGGAGACCCAGCCGGCCAGCCGGTCCTGGATCAGCGCGCCGGGGGCCGTCGTCGGGGCGAGGGCGGGGGAGGCCGCGAGGGTCGCGGCAGTGTGCGCGGAAGCGGGAACCGCTGAATCGATTCCAGCCACTTTCGGCAGGTGAGGGGCGCTCATGGCAGCCGACTTTCCGACTGGTGCGTTTCGGCCAATAGCATCGCAAACCCCCATGTCATTCTGCGCAGCTATCAATGCATCCACATCTACACGCACACGTGAGGAGATGTCCAGCATTGTCCTGGCGGAATTGCTGGTGTCCACGGGATGTTCGGGGTGTCGCTAACTTGGCCAGAAAATGCCCCCCATGGCATCCATTTGCGGTCGACTGAGGGAGTTCGAGAGGGGGCACCTCCCGGGGCGAAGATCCACAGTCAGAAGTCCCAGGGGGAGCGTCATTCCGAACGTGGTGGGTACGTAAATGGTGATGGTCAGGGGCAGTTGGGACAGCTCCGGAACCTGGCGGGGAGCCCGGGCGTCTTAGCCGCCGAGGCCGCCGCGCCCCATCCCGAGTGGCGGGACCAGCGGAACCAGTTCAGAGGGACCGGTTCAGCGGGACGGTAAAGCGCCATGCACGCGCCACCCTCGCCACACGTTTAATGGACACGGTCCACGTTCGTTCGGCCCCCGCGGTGCTCGTCGCCGCAGCGGCTCGGGGCTCCCATGCCCCTGGCAGGCTCACGGCGAGGGGCGGTGATGCGACGATCTGCACGATGTACGCGGCAACACCTGCAGTGATGCTTGCCGTGGTGTGCGCGTACGACGAGCGAAGCACGAGCGCGAGCACGAGCACGAAGCGATGGTGCGCACGAAGCGATGCGCACGCGCGATGCACGCAGTGGCACGTCAGCGGTACGCACAGTGAAGTGATGCACACATGGTGTGATGTGGCCCTCGGCGTTCAACGGAAAGGAACGAGCGCTCATGCGCGAGATCCCCGGAAGGCGACGCAGGCTCCGGTTCCGGCACAAGGGGACGCCTGCCCAGCTCGACGCGGCGCTCACCTGCGCCACGGCATGGCACTGGCCCGTGCTTCCCGGTGTGGGGCTCGGTCCTGTCGCACGCGATGACCGCGGACGCGGTTGCGCCTGCCCCGATCCCGAGTGCGTCGTTCCCGGCGCACACCCCTTCGATCCCGGAATCCTCGCGGCCACCACCGACGCACGCATGGTGCGCTGGTGGTGGACCAACCGCCCCACGGCCCCGATCGTGCTGGCGACGGGAGGCCGTGCGCCGTGCGCCGTGAGCCTGCCCGCGGTGGCGGGAGCCCGGGCGCTCGCCGCGCTCGACCGCATGGGTATGCGGCTCGGCCCGGTCGTGGCGACCCCCACCCGCTGGTCGCTGCTCGTCGCCCCGTACTCGATGGAGCAGCTCGGCGAGCTGCTGTATGCCAAGGACTGGGTGCCCAGTTCGCTCCGCTTCCACGGCGAGGGCGGCTATCTGGTGCTGCCGCCGTCGGAGGCCGGTACGGGACAGGTGCGCTGGGAGCGTGCCCCGCTGCCCGGTTCGGCGTCGCCCTGGCTGCCGGGCGTGGAGGCCGTCGTCGACGCGCTCGTCGAGGCGAGCGTGAGCGCGCCCGCCGAGGGGTTCACCCCGCCGGAGGCCGGGGACGGCACCCGGCTCACGTACTGAACCGCCGACGGCCCGCGCCGCACCTCGGCTCGCCGGCGTGAAGAATCCCGGGCTCGGCTCACTCTTACGGGTGTGAGCTGAGCCCGGTTCTACGGGAATTGGGCGCGCGGAGCCCCGGGCTCCCTCGCACCGTCGATATCTTCGGCCCACCGATGCACCTCACGTGTCGCGCCGCACGCGTGACCGGAGCCTCACACGTCCCCGCGCCGGCAGGTGGGCCGCCCATGAACATCCGTATGACCGGACTCGCGCTCGCGGTCGTCACCGCTGCCCTGCTGCCCATCGCGGCCTCCGCGGGGCCGGCCCGTGTGCCGGGACCTGAGGCGAGGTTCGTTCCGGAGCACGACAAGTGGGTGGAGCGGCCCGGAATTCTGGCTGAAATCGATGCGGGCGCATCACCCTGGCGCGGGCGGACAAGCGAACGTTGCGGCCCGGAACTCACCTCGCCCGACGGTGTCGAGGCCCAGACGTGCGTCCTGGCCGAGGGCGGGGACGCCTGGGCGCGTACGTACTACCGCAATGCGACGGGCGAGAGGCTGAGCGCCGTGCTGAGCCTCATGGGCCCCGGCGGCAGGACCGTACAGACCCATTGCGTTGTGGAAGCCGACGATGAACCCGGGGCCTGCGAAACACCGCGCGAGAAGGCGGAAGCCGAAGTTGATGCGTATGCGGCGGTGGCGGAGTTCGCGCGTTCCGGAGATCTCGGAGAAGGGCCGCTGTTGCTGCGATCGGGGAGCAACTCCCCTGCCGTTACGGGTGGTTGAGGAACGGCTGCGCGGTGCGTCGTAATCCGTAAATAGCGACGCCCGGTCGCTGGCGACGGGGGATGCACCAGCGACCGGGCTTCCAGAACGGTAACAAGAGATCTGCTGTTCGCAAATTCGATCTCGGGTATTCGGACAGGGAATTACCGGCCCGTGTGGGCATGTGTGACCGGGATCACCTGTCGGGTGACAGAAATCGTCACCGTGCCCGTCCGGACCGTCAGCTCAGCGTCACCTGGCGGTTGGTGAGACCGCCGCGCGCCCGGCGCTCCTCCGCGGTGAGCGGGGCGTCGGTGGCGAGCGCATCGCCCAGCCGCTCGGCGAATTCCGCTGCCGGCTTCTCGCACTCCTCGGCGCCCATGGAGCGGGGCAGGTCCCAGACCGGGACCATGAGCCCGTGCGCCCGGAACGAGCCGACCAGCCGGGTCTCTTCGGTGAGGCTCGAGGTCCCGGCGGCGTGCAGCCGGGCGAGCGCGTCGAGGAGCTTCTCCTCGGGGTGCGGCATGACCCAGCGCAGATGGTTCTTCTCCGGGGTCTCGCACCAGTACGCCGAGTCCACGCCGGTCAGCTTGACGGTCGGGATCGCGGCGGCGTTGGCGCGCTCGAGGGAGGCGGCGACCTCCGGGCCCGCGTTCTCCGCGTTGTCCGGGATCCAGAACTCGAAGCCCTTGTGGATGACGGGCACGAACGGCGCGGCCGGGTCGAGCAGATCCTGCAGTCGCGGTCCGTCCGCCGGTACACGCGCGGCGGAGACCGGGCTGCCGGGCTTCGCGACGAGCACGCGGCGCAGCGTGTCGGCGATGTCGCGGCTCAGGTCGCCGGAGGTCGTGTCGTTCTGCAGAGCGAGCAGTACGGCGCCGCTGTCGCGGCGCAGCGCGGGCCATGCCATCGGCAGGACGGTGGCGAGCGTCACCGACGGGACGTCGTCGGGCAGGCCGTCCTTCAGGGTCAGTTCGACCGTCGCGGCAGGGACCAGCTCCCGCAGGGCGACCCAGTCGCACTCGTTGGGGAGCCCTTCGAAGGGGCGCTGGACCCGCTCGGTCACGGCGTGCGCGGCGGCTCGGCCGTGGCAGGCCTTGTAGCGACGACCCGAACCGCACGGGCAGGGCTCGCGGGCGCCGACGACGGGGATCTCCCCGTCGGCGATCTGAGGCTTGACGGCCTTCGTCTGGGGGCGCTTCTTGGCCATGGTGTGGCTCTCTCCCGAGGACTGCGGTGCTGTGTGGTGCCTGTGTCTCGGGCGCGAGCCTAGCCGTTACGGCCCGTTTGCCGGTCGCTACGTGTCCGAGGGTGTCGTCGCGCGCGTCGCGGTCCGGGTCTCGGGCGTGCCTCGGTGCAGCCGCCGTGGGGGCGTCCTAGGCTTCGTCGTACGTTTCCTCGTACGTGTCCTCGTACGCTTCCACGAAGTCGAATCCGGACCCGGGTCCCGAGCCAGTGACGCGCGTAGCGAAATCGTCGCGACGATGCCCTTCGGTCACGAGCACCCACACGGTGACCTCACCGGCCTCGCTGTCCCGCACGCCCCAGTCCTGGGCGAGCGCACTGATGATGTTGAGCCCGCGACCGCCGTGCGCGGTGACCGAGGGAGTGGCCGGAATCGGTCGCGTGGGACCGCCTCCGTCCGTCACCTCGACGGTCAGCCTGCCCGCCTTGTCGAAGCGCCAGGCGGCGCGGATGTCGCCGTCCCCGATCTCCGCGCGGCCCAGCGGTCTGCCGTGCCGGCAGGCATTGCTGAGCAGTTCGGAAAGGATCAGAACAGCATCGTCGACGACCGATTCGGACACCCCGCTGCGCCGCAGCTGCTCACGCATCCGGTGCCTTGCCTCACCCACGCCCGCAGGGCCGTGGGGCACGGCCATGCTCGACGACGTGGGCACTTCCTGTGCCACCACCAACGCCACCCCCGAGACCTCCTTTGCCCCACGCCACGGTGTGGATGCCCCACTGGACTGGACCGGAAACCGGCCAATCCGTGTCTGGTGACGCACTCGTAACGATCGAACACGGACCGAACGCGCCGGTGCACTCCATGTAGTCACTCCGGGTGACACAGTCCTGACTCCGGGTTCGGCTCCGGGCTCCGCGCAGGGCTTGCCCGTGGGACCGGCTAGCCGCGGCCCAATTGGGCCAGAACCTGCTTCGGGCGGTTGGTGATGATCGCCTCGACGCCGAGGCCGACGCACAGATCGACGTCCTCCGGCTCGTTCACGGTCCACACGTGCACGCGGTTGCCCGCCGCCTGCAGGCGCTCGATGAACGCGGGGTGATTGCGTACGAGCCGGATTCCCGGCCCCGCGATGCGGGAGCCCGCCGGCAGCCGCCCGTCGCGCATGCGCAGCGGGAGAAACTGCAGCAGGTACACGGTCGGGATGGTCGGCGCCGCGGCGGCGATCCGCTGCAGCGAGCGCGCGGAGAAGCTCATGACGCGTACGGACGACTCGGCGGGCGTCGCGGGGGCGTCCAGGCCGAAACGCTTCAGCAGATGGAGCAGGCGCTCCTCGACCTGGCCCGCCCAGCGGGTGGGGTGCTTGGTCTCGATGGCCAGGTCGATCGGCCGGCCGGCGTCGGCGACCAGCTCCAGGAGCCGCTCCAGGGTGAGGACGGACGTGAACTCGCGGTCGCCCCAGTCCGGGCTCTCCTCGCTGTCCTTCCACGAGCCGAAGTCGAGCGCGGCGAGCTTCGAGAGCTCGAGGGCGGAGACGGCGCCGCGGCCGTTGGACGTGCGGTTGATGCGACGGTCGTGGACACAGACGAGATGACCGTCGGCGGTGAGTCGCACGTCGCATTCGAGGGCGTCGGCCCCGTCCTCGATGGCCTTCACGTAGGCAGCCAGGGTGTGCTCGGGCGCGTCCTCCGAGGCGCCTCGGTGGGCGACGACCTGGATCGGGAGTTGTGTCACCGCGTCATGGTGTCATCGTCGGCACGGGGACGTCGATCATGTGTCCGCAATGTCCGGGATAAAGGGTGGGGCGGATACGCACAGGTCCCGCTTACAGTGGCCTGACAGCCAGTGGGAAAAGCTGAGCGCAGCGCACCTGCGCCATGCGCACCCGCGCATGCGTGCCGACGAGCCCGGCCGACGCGCCGGGCCCCACGCGTACCGACAGCGGAATCGCGGATTCGCGGAATCGAGGAGAGAGAGCTGTGAGCACCGAGAACGAGGGCAACGAGGGCACTGCAGGTCAGGGCGCCCCGTCCGTACCTCCCGTGCCACCTCCTGCGCCGGCGGCCGCTCCCCAGGCCGCGTCGCCGACGCATGCCGCGCACGAGCCCGCCGGCGCGGATGCGCCGACGCAGCAGGTACCGCCGGTACCCGCGTCCTCGCCCACCGCGACGCAGCACGCTGCGGGTGGCTGGCCGCCGCCTCCGCCGCCGGCCTCCCCCTGGGGAGCACCCGTACCCGCGGCGGGTCACGTGGCCGCCCCGCCCAAGCGTTCCGGCGGACTCGTCGCCACCGTGCTCGCCGCCGCGCTCGTCGCGGGCTGCGTCGGCGGCGGCATCGGCTACTGGGCGGCCGAGCGCAACGACGGCGGCGGCATCTCGACCACCGTCTCCGCCGGTGAGACCCCCGCCGGCTTCAAGCGCGAGCCGGGCACGGTCGCCGCGGTCGCCGGCAAGGCGCTGCCGAGCGTCGCCACCATCGAGGCCCAGGCCGGCGGCGGCGAGGGCGAGGGTGGCACGGGCACCGGTTTCGTGTACGACAGGGAAGGCCACATCCTCACCAACAACCACGTGGTGGAGTCCGCGGCCGACGGCGGCACGCTCTCCGTGATCTTCCCCAGCGGCAAGTCGTACGACGCCGAGGTCGTGGGCCGTGCCCAGGGCTACGACGTGGCCGTGCTGAAGCTGAAGAACGCGCCCGACGGACTGGCTCCGCTGCCGCTCGGCAACTCCGACCGGGTGGCCGTCGGCGACTCCACGATCGCGATCGGTGCGCCCTTCGGCCTCTCCAACACGGTCACCACGGGCATCATCAGCGCCAAGAACCGCCCGGTCGCCTCGGGCGACGGCTCCAGCGGCAAGAACTCGTACATGAGCGCCCTGCAGACCGACGCCTCGATCAACCCCGGCAACTCCGGCGGTCCCCTGCTCGACGCGAGCGGCGCGGTGATCGGCATCAACTCCGCGATCCAGTCCGCGGGCAACGGCATGGGCCAGACCCAGGCCGGCTCCATCGGCCTCGGCTTCGCCATCCCGATCAACCAGGCCAGGAACGTGGCCGAGCAGCTCATCAAGACCGGCGAGCCCGTCTACCCGGTGATCGGTGCCACCGTGAACATGACGGACCAGGGTGCCGGCGCCACCATCGCCACCCAGGGCACGGGCGGCACCCCCGCGGTCACCCCCGACGGCCCGGCCGCCAAGGCCGGCCTCAAGCCGGGCGACGTCATCACCAAGTTCAACGGCAAGCCCATCGACAGCGGCCCGACCCTGATCAGCGAGATCTGGAACCACAAGCCGGGCGACAAGGTCACCCTCACCTACGAACGCGACGGCAAGGAGTCCACGGTCGACGTCACCCTGGGCCAGCGCGAGGGCGACAGCTGACGGGCTAGGCTGTGCACGCGTACGTCACCCGTGATCGTCCGGTGCGGCGGCGCGAGGTGGGTTGCCCGAGCGGCCTAAGGGAACGGTCTTGAAAACCGTCGTGGCGGCGACGTCACCGTGGGTTCAAATCCCACACCCACCGCCAGGTCAGAGAAGCAGCAGGTCAGCGGGCGCGCCCCCGAATCGGGGGTGCGCCCTCTGCGTTCACCCTGTCTCACCTCGAGTCGCCCGTATCCCGCTGGTGACCAGCACGTATGGGCCATGTGTGGGCCAGGATCAAGGGCTCACCCGCCGCTCAGCCCCTGCTTGGCAGGTTGCCGCCGCATCGTTCTCTGCACCGGTATGTGGGGACTCCCTGACCCGGCCGTGCGGCCAGCGTGGGTTCGTAGGCCGTTCAGGCCGGCCGCTGTGCGGTGAGAGTTTCTCTGCTTCATCAACGCTCGCTCCGCTCGCCGCCGGGCCCGACGCTCCTGATGGTGACGGAAGACGTTGGGGATGGTCGGCTTGCGGTGAGCCGTATTCGCTCCTGGGGCAGTGACCTCTTAAGACAGAGCCGGTCCCGTGTGCCGGCCGTCCCCAGCTCTCTCCCGGGATCGCGCGGGAGTCGTCAGCGTGCTCCAGGGCCCGGTCTGCTCCCCTGTCGTTCGGAGGGGTATGCGACCAGTGGTGGCCGCCGATCTCCGGTCGAGCTGTGCCACGGCAAGATCAAGCACCTTGTAGAGCCGACCGCGGCGACAGCCGGCGAGACGTCGCGGAGGGTGGCCGCAGAGAATGCTCGCTTCCTGGGCGCCGCTCCCGGGTGTCGCACGCATGCCGTCCACTCGCTGCGCCCGCCTTGCGCGGCCCGTCAGCGGGCCTGCACGACCGAACTGGTATCAGCCACGGCTGCGACGTTGTCACAGGGCAGGGCGCCGTCCTGTCATTGCCCCGTAAGAGACAAATTTACTTCTATGCCCCATGTTGCCCATTCCCGGCCAACCGAGGACGACAGCCCCGATGAATACGACCACGATCAGCATCGACCGAGTGACACTCGGTAGGCAGATGCACGCGTCTGACATATCCGACACGGCGTTCGCGCTGCTCGACGGGCAGGGAACGGTGGTCGCGTGGACGCAGGCCGCTCAGCACCTTGTCGGATACTCCGCCGACGAGGTGGTCGGCCGGTCCGCCGCGCTCGTGCTGCCGTCCTTCGGTGAAGCGTCGGCGATGTCGGCGTTCGTCGAGCAGTGCCGTGCCCGGAACGGCTGGTCGGGCGCGACGGCGGTGCGCCACCGGGACGGCCGCATGCTCGACGTCGGCCTGCGGATCTCGTTGGTACGGGGGCAGGACGGAGCAGTGCGGTGGCTCGCTTCCGTGACCGACATCGGCGTGCCGTCCGGGGACGCGGTGAACGTATTGGTGCAGGGGTCGATTCTTGACCGCGCGCCGATCGGCGTCGTCGTCCGTGACCTGGAGCTGCGTTGCACCTGGGTGAACGACGCGATGGAGAGCCACGACGGCATCTCCCGTGGCCGGCGGCTCGGATTCGGGATCACCGACGCATGGCCCAGTGTCGAAACCGAAGCCACGGAGGCGGTGATGCGGCGGGTGCTGAGGAGCGGTAGCACCAAGGTCCACGAGTACCGCACGTGGCTGCCGGCGAGTCTGGGTGAGGAGCGCCCGTACGCGGTTTCGTTCTCCTGTCTCCAGGGCGCCGACGGCCAGCCGCTGGGGGTGTGCAACATCAGCGTCGACGTCGCCGAGAGCCGGCGGGTGCGCGAGCGCCTCGTCGTCCTCGGCGAGGCCGGTACGCGCCTTGGCAGGACCCTGGATGTGATGCAGACCGGTCAGGAGCTGGCCGATCTCGCCGTGCCCCTGTTCGCCGACTTCGTAGCCGTGGACCTGGAGCAGTCGGCCCTGTTCGGCGAGGGGCCCCCGGTCCGCATCGGCTCGATCGGCAAGCGCCTCCCCGTTCTCCGGCGTGCCGGTCTGGCTTCGATCCGCCCAGGGGTGCCGGAGTCCCCGTGGGTGCGCGGTGAGCCCGTTCACGTACCGTTCGCCTCGCCGATCGGCGTCGCCCTGATCACCGGCGAGTCCCGTCTGGTACCGAAGGTGGACACCTCTCCGGGCTCGTGGATCGACCGGATGCCGGCACTGGCGCAGAGGATCCGTGAGAACGGCATGCACTCTGTGATGGTCGTGCCCATCCGTGCGCGGCGCGTCCTGCTGGGCACGGCGTTGTTCGTCCGCACCGAGAACCCGATGCCCTTCCAGGAGTGCGATCTGCTCCTGGCCGAGGAGCTCGTCGGCCGCGCCGTGGTGTCGTTGGACAACGCGCGCCAGTACGCGCGCGCGAACACCGCGGCCCTCGCGCTCCAGTGCAATCTGCTCCCGCGCCGTCTCAGGGGAGGCTTGGCGGTGGAGGCGGCCTCCCGCTACCTGCCCGCCGACATCGACAGGGGCGTCGGGGGCGACTGGTTCGATCTGATCCCGCTGTCCGGCGCCCGGGTGGCCCTCGTCGTCGGCGATGTGGTCGGACACGGCGTCAACGCCGCCGCGAAGATGGGCAAGCTCCGCGCCGCAGCCCACACGCTTTCCGGCCTGGAGCTACCCCCCGACGAACTGCTGGCGCACCTCGATGACACGGTCCAGCGAGTGGCTGAAGGAGACAGCGACGATCCGGACCGGAGCGACGCGGCAGTGGGCGCCACCTGTCTGTATGCCGTCTACGACCCGGTCACCCGGAAGTGCACCATGGCAACCGCCGGACACCTCCCGCCCGCGATCATCGACCCGAAGGGCCGGGTGACCTTCCCCGACCTTCCCACCGGAGTCCCCCTCGGTATCGGGCTGGGGATCCCTTTCGAGGCCGTCGAGCTGGAACTGCCCGAGGGAAGTCTCCTCGCCCTGTACACCGACGGCCTGATCGAGACCCGAGGACAGGACATCGAGGAGGGAATGCACCGCCTGGGCACCGCCCTCGCGCAACCGGATCTCTCCCTGGAGGACCTCTGCACCCGCGCGATGGAGCCCGTCCAAGGTCAAGAGGCGTGCGACGACGCCAGCCTGCTCCTGGTCCGCACCCGCACACTCAGCCCGAACCAGGTCGCCTCCTGGACACTGCCCAGCGACGACACCACTGCCCGCCGCGCCCGAAACCTGGCCGCCGGTCAGCTGGCCGAATGGGGACTGGAAGGACTCGAGGACTCCACGAAGCTGATCGTCAGCGAACTGGTCACCAACGCCGTCCGCCACGGCACCGGACCGATCGATCTGCGTCTGACCCGGCACCAGGTCCTGACCGTCGAAGTATCGGATACCGACGCCTGCTCCCCGCGTCCGCGTAACGCGAGCCCTTCCAACGAGAACGGCCGCGGCCTCGCCATCGTCTCCCAGCTGTCCCGCCGATGGGGCACCCGCCCGACACCGGGCGGCAAGGTCATCTGGGCCGAGGCGGACCTTGCCACGCATCCGGCCGCTGATCGATTGCCCGTCGGCGCGCCGACGTCAAGCACGTGAGGTGACCGATCCCGGCACCACTGGACACTGGGGAGGCCGTCTCATCGCGGAGGACCGTGTCAATCTTTGAGCCCGCGGGCCAGATTCGTGCCAGATCCAGCGGTCAGCCGCGGTCAATCGAGGGCGACCATGGGGCCCGCACGCTCGCAACGGCAGTCCCGGCGTCCTGACGGGACGAGGTGGGCAGATGCATCAGAGATCACCGCCAGGCTTAGAAGACAGTGGCTCCCAAGCTCCGCTGTGGACCAGATATGTCAGCCTGCAGCCACCAGCCTTTGCCGACACCGGAGGCTCCGTGGACTCTGCTGCCATCACCAAGCCTGAGCGCCTGTGGTCAGCGCAGGAGGTGTTGACGCGGCCCAGCCCCGTGCCGGCGGCGGCCGGGGTCTACGAGTGGTACTTCGTGCCCTTTGCCGACCTGGCTGCCGGGCGCCTGCTCTACGTCGGTATGGCCCCGCGACACATGGCGAACCGAACCAGCAGGCAGCCGCCGGTATCCCGCCTGGAGATCGTCCCACGCCCGCGGCCCACCCTGGATCGAAGCCTCATACCCTTCCAGCCGACCCGTTGCATCGGCTCGCTGTCGAGGAATGCCTGTGCCCGAGCGAGCAGTGCCGCTCGGGGAGTCCGTCTCAGGCCGAACCGAACCGCTCTGGAGCCCGGAGCGACTTCAGCCACAGAGACCCACCGAGTGACCGCGGTGCAGGGGCCCTTGAACCGGCCGCGGATCGAGATCTGCCCGGTGCTCGCCGCGTAGAACCAGGCGATTGACTGGTACGGGCCCACACAGCGTGAGCCCTGACCCCACAGCCGCTGCAGCTCACGCTGCCCGAACTCGCCGCCGCCCGAACCCGCGAGCCCGACCAGCGCGCGCCGGTCGGGCCCCACATGCTGTTCGGGGCCGCGGCTTCTGCCTGCCCTGCGGGTCAGCCCGAGAGGGGCGTGCCGAGCATCGCGGAAGCCTGCTGGTATGGGCTGAGGCCGGGGGCGGGTGGTGTGGCCGCGGGGACGGTCTGGCAGGTGAAGCCGAGGAGGGTCATGGCCCGCCGGACTTCGCCGGCGCTGAAATCACGCCGGTCCTGGCGGGTGATGACCTGTCCCACCTGCTTGAGGGGGTAGTGGCGGCGGCCGATGATCACGGATTCTCCGGTGACGGGCTCGGGCTTGATGCCCTTCATCGACTGCAGCACCCCGCTCTTGGTCAGGTCGAACGGGAAACGGGCGATGACACAGCGCATGAGGCCTCGCAAGGAGCAGGGGAGAACGGCCGGGTGGGTGAGGCGGTTCAGCGGGAAAGGTAGCCCAGGGAACAACCGTGCTCGTCGACGACGGCCAGGACCCCGAGGCGCTCGGAGCGCATCGTGTGCTCGGCATCGGCCACCACGGTGACGGACGAGGCGAAAGGCACGCTGTCGCCGTGGATGTCGCGCAGGCGAACCCGGTCCGTATACGCGGAGTCGTTGCGGACGGCGGTGAGCCGGGTCTGGGTGACCACGCCGGTGCACTGGCTGTCCTCGTCACAGACGAGCAGGTGCCCGGCGCGGGCACTGGCCATGACGGAAAGAGCCACCTCAACGGTCATGTCGTCCCACACGCGGAGTCCGGCCCCGTCCATGACGTCGACCGGCGTCCCGTTCTCGGTGACGGCGCTCGCCGGGCGGGGCTGCATCTGAGCCAGTGTCACAAGGTGCCTCCTGCAGGGATGGGTCAGTGGTCAGTGTCCTGATCGCGAGCGTTCTAGGCGGCCTCGTCGAAGGCCGGCTGCCGCCGGGCGGCCCGGCTCGGTGCCTGCGAGGGGCGTCGACTGCGCCGGCCGCGTGTGGCGGCGCTGCGCCGGGGGCGCTCGGTCACAGGCGCCGTGATGGTGACGGGGATGCCGGAGGGCGCCTGGGCCCCGGTGATGCGGTGCAGTTCGGCCTCGCCGGAGCGGACCTGGGTGGTCTGCGGGACGATGCCCGCGGCCGCCATCAGACGGGTCATGTCGCGGCGCTGGTTGGGCGTGACCAGGGTGACGACGCTGCCGGACTCGCCGGCGCGCGCGGTGCGCCCACCCCGGTGCAGATAGTCCTTGGGGTCGGTGGGCGGGTCGACGTTCACGACGAGGTCGAGGTTGTCGACGTGGATTCCGCGCGCCGCCACGTTGGTCGCCACCAGCACGGTGACGTGCCCGCTCTTGAACTGCGACAGGGTACGGGTGCGCTGAGGCTGGGACTTGCCGCCGTGCAGCGCGGCGGCCCGTACCCCGCTGGCCAGCAGGTCCTTGGTCAGCCGGTCAACGGCGTGCTTGGTGTCCAGGAACATGATCACGCGGCCGTCGCGGGCGGCGATCTCGGTGGTGGCGGCGTGCTTGTCGGCGCCGTGGACGTGCAGCACGTGATGCTCCATCGTGGTGACCGCCCCGGCCGAGGGGTCGACGGAGTGCACGACGGGGTCGGTCAGGTAGCGGCGCACGAGGAGGTCGACGTTGCGGTCCAGGGTGGCGGAGAACAGCATCCGCTGGCCCTCCGGTCGCACCTGGTCGAGCAGGGCGGTGACCTGCGGCATGAAGCCCATGTCGGCCATCTGGTCGGCCTCGTCCAGCACGGTGATGCCCACCTGGTTCAGTCGGCAGTCGCCACGGTCGATGAGGTCCTTCAGCCGGCCCGGAGTCGCGACGACGACCTCGGTGCTGCTGCGCAGCGCACTGGCCTGGCGGCCGATGGACATCCCCCCGACCACGGTCGTCAGCCGCAGCTCCAGCGCCCGGGCGTACGGGGTCAGCGCCGCGGTGACCTGTTGGGCGAGCTCCCGGGTCGGGACGAGAACCAGCGCGAGGGGCCGGCGGGGCTCGGCGCGACGTCCGGCGGTACGGGCCAGGAGCGCGAGGCCGAACGCCAGCGTCTTGCCGGAACCGGTCCGACCGCGACCGAGCACGTCACGGCCCGCGAGGGTGTTCGGCAGGGTCGCACCCTGGATGGGGAACGGCACGCTCACGCCCTCTGCGGTCAGTGCGTCGAGCAGCTGCCTGGGCATGTCGAGATCGGCGAACGCCTCGACTGCCGGCAGCGCGGGCGTCACCGTTTTCGGGAGCGCGAACTCTCCCTGCACCGCGGCGGGCCGACGACCGTAGCCGCCGGAGCGGCTCGGCCCGCCGGCACGGCTGAGGGCACCGGAGCGGCTGGGGCTGGGGCTGGATGAGCGGAGGCGGCTGCCACGGCCGGAGCCATCGGCACTGCCGGCACGGGTGCGGGAGTAGCGGTCGTTCATGCGTGTGCGGTTCATGCGGAACCTTCCTCGATGCGGCACGTATCAAGGAATTCCCGCAGCAGAAGAGCGGCGCGGTGAATCGCGAGAACGAGCCAAAACTGAAAGCAGAAGCGAAAACAGGGCCGGGCGACAGAGAATGGCGGGGTGTCCGCTCAAATGCGCCGAGCGATCCGGACGGCAGGCCGGAGTCTTGATCAGCTCATACGGAGTCGATATCCGGAGCTTGGGTGTTCGTCAGGCGACGGGACTGGGGTCCGAGAGGACTGCCGCGGTGGAATTACCGGGGATGCGGGGCGACGCTGCACCGTCCCATGCAACGAGCTGGGGCCCGCACCCCACGGTGCGGGCCCCAGCTCGTGCTACGCGTCGGCGTCAGGCGGGAACGATGTTCTCCGCCGTCGGGCCCTTCTGGCCCTGCGCGATGTCGAAGTTCACCTTCTGGCCCTCCTGCAGCTCGCGGAAGCCCTGGGCGGCGATGTTCGAGTAGTGGGCGAACACGTCAGCGCCGCCACCGTCCTGCTCGATGAAGCCGAAACCCTTTTCCGCGTTGAACCACTTCACGGTGCCAGATGCCATGTCAATTCTCCTTCGGGGCAGTGCCCGGGCCCACACTGTGCGGAACCCGTGTCGCCGCGATGATTGCCCCGTCCGGAAAATTAGCCGGAAATTACACAAGTGCTTCCAGCGGCATCATCACGCCTATGGAGGCACTTGGAGTTTGGGAACCACAACTGCAACTGAGATCGACAGTAGCACGCCGGGATCGGCCCCGCGCGGTGAACAATTCCACACGGGCCGCCGCGCAAGATACCGTCATCGCGCCTTGACCTTATTTCTCATTTCGCGGTCACAGATATTGGGCGACGCCGACCGAAGTGTTTCTGCGCAGGGGTGCAGTCGCTATGGGTGGGGCCGGACGGTCGAGGTCCGGCAGGGCGGACCGCCGCCCAGGGGCCGGAGCCGGCTGGCCACGCGACGGGTCGGCAGGCAAATGCATCAAGCCTCGGCCCCGTGTCGGGGCTCGGCGGCGGAGCGCCGCAGTTCCTCGTTGATGCGCTGGGCTTCCTCGAGCTGGTCTTCGAGGATGACGATGCGGCAAGCAGCTTCGACGGGGGTGCCCTGGTCGACGAGCTCGCGGGCACGAGCGGCGATTCTCAGCTGGTATCGGGAGTAGCGGCGGTGTCCGCCCTCCGAACGCAAGGGGGTGATGAGGCGGGCTTCACCGATCGCGCGCAGGAAGCCGGGGGTCGTGCCGAGCATCTCGGCGGCTCGGCCCATGGTGTAGGCGGGGTAGTCGTCGTCATCGAGACGGTCGAAGGAGTTCTCTGCGGTCATTTGCACCTCTGATCGGGAAACGCGTCGAGGGGTTCCGGTGCCGTACGGCACCGGAACCCCGAAGGATGGACACCGTCTGCCGGCCTGTTTCGGTGCCAGGCTTCTCTTTCCGCACGGTTCCCCGGCAGAGGGGCGTGTGCGGGGATCGCGCATGGGTGACCGTGGGGCACCTTCCGTTCCGGGGCCTGCGGTACCGGGCTGACCGGATTCCTGCCCGGGCGATCCTGATGGCGTCTGCCTTCTTCCTTCTTCTTTCCTGCTGGTCAACTGCCTGCTGCGCACAGTGCGTACTGCTTGCGGCCCCTGGGTGAGCCGCGCTGCCCCGGCGGTCGACCGGGCGTCCGCGGGAACTCCGGCCCCGCCGCTCCACTGCCGTGACACATCCTTCTGGTCCTGCGTGCGCGGCAGTCCGTCTCCGTTGTCGCGCCTTCTGGGTTTCTCGGCTACGAGGAAGACGATAGTCCCCGGGCGGGCACGCATGTGTATGACGGCCATGACAGGTTTTCTGAGGGGGGCGTGCGCGACTTCTGTCGTCAGAGCCACCCCGAAAGCTCCGCCGGACGGGGCGCGCCGTGCCGGGCCGGTGGGCGTGAGGGCCGCAACCTCGGGTCGTCCGCCGGACGAGCACCGTCCCACGACGCTGGTTCCGGGGACGGCTGACGGAGGGGATCTCGGCCGGGCGATGACGCCCGTCCGGTGCCGGTGGAGCTGACACAGGGAGTGCCCGGCGTGGTGGCGCAGGGGTCGTCAGGCGAAGGCCGAGCAGGACGCGCAACCCGGGGCAGGCCCGCAGACCGGCGCGGATCCGTCCTGACGGGACAGGCGTGGAGAAAGGCGCCCCCGCGGAATGCGGGGGCGCCTTTCTCGTACGTACTGCGCGACTGTGTGAGGGTGCGTCAGGCGACCGAACCGGCCTTGCGGCGGCGGACGACGAAGACCGCGCCGGCACCGACGGCCACGGCCGCGCCGGATGCAGCGGCGAGCTGCGGGAGGGCCGAGGACGAGCCGGTGTCGGCGAGGGTGCCGGCGTTCACCGGGGTGGTGGACGTGACGCCCTGCGGCTTGTTGTCCGGGGTCTGCGGCGTGGTCTTGCCGGGCTCGGCGTCATCGACGTCGCCCGCGTCGGTGCCCGCGGCGAGGAGCTCGAAGGCGTACTCGGTGAAGTCGTTGCCGCCGCAGGACTCGTCGTCGTTGACGTAGTCACCGGCGACGAAGGCCAGGCCCTCACCGGCCGGGGCCGTGGCGTCGACCTTCAGGCGCAGCTTCACGTCGGCGTGGGCGCCGGCCTTCAGCGGGCTGACGGAGCCGGCGTAGCCGCCTTCCTCCTCCACGTTCTTCCAGGTCGGGGAGGTGGCGGTCGACCACTGCAGGTGGAAGGCGTCGTCGATGACGTTGTAGCCGCTCTTGTCCGTCGCGTGGAAGTAGACGAACGGGAAGACCTCGTCCAGCGTCTTGTCGGTGCCGTTGGTGACGCGGAGCGAGAAGTCGGTCGTCGAGCCGGCGACAATCTTGGAAGGCAGGCCGGTGACGACCGTGGTGAGCTTGCTCTCGAAGACGCAGTCCTCGCCCTCCTCCGCCTCCTCCTTGGCGTCGGCGAGCGCCTTGTCGGCGGCCTCCTTCGCCTTGAGGGCCTCTTCCACGGCCTTTTGGGCCTTGGAGTACTCCCTGGCGGCGGCGACACGGGCGTCATCGGCCACCCGGCGGGCCGTGGCCGCCTTCTCGTCGGCGGCGGTCTTGGCGGCCGCGGCAGCCACGGCGGCGGTCTCGGCGTCGGCAACGGCCTGCTCCGCGGCCGCCTTCTCCTCGGGGGTGGCGGCCTCGGGCAGTGCGGCGAGTGCGGCCTGGGCGTCGACGAGTGCCTGGTCGGCGTTCTCCTTGGCGGTGGCGGCATCGGCCGCCTCCTTCTCGGCGGCCTTGGCAGCGACGGTGAGGGGCGCGTCGTCGGAGAGCGCGGCCTCGACGACGGCCCGCGCGACCTTCTGCGCGGCGACGGCATCGTCGTACGCCTTCTGCGCCTCCGCGGCGGCCTTCTCGAGTTCCTCGATGGAAGGCTTGTCCTCGGCGGCCTGGCGCTGCGCCGGTGACGCAACGGGCGGCTTGGCGTCGGCGGAGGCCGGGGTGACGGAGAGCAGGACGACGGGGGTGGTCACGGCGGCGACGACGGCCGTGGCAAGCGTGCGGCGAATCTTCAACGGAGTCCTTTAGTGGGTCCGAGAGGCAGGGTTCGAAAGCGTTGGGGCAGCCGCTGCGGTAGCACCCACGCAGGGCCGCTGTCCCGTGATCGTATGACCGGAAATGCCGCCGTAGGAAGCGAGTTGTGCAGGCGACGAGCGCGGCGTGGCCTGCTCACGGCGCAGGCAAATGCCCCGTAAGGGGGTAGTTGCCTTCCTGGTTCGGGCCAATTTTGTGATGCATGTCATTTCGCATCGGTGCAGTGGGTGCCGGCTGTTCGCCCGGGTGTGGTGGCGAGGTCGTCCGAGGGGTCGTGCCGGCCCCCTCGGCCCCGTCGTCCAGGACGGTGCCGAGGGCATGGCTAGTCGCGGCGTCCCGTGCTCAGCCGTGCCGCCGAGGCGATCGTGGCGCGGGCCTCCCGCTCGGTGAGCCCGGTGCGGACCGCAGCCTCGGTGAGGGCGTCCGCGAGTGCGTCCCCGATGCCGTTCTCGTACGCGCGGCAGGCCGCCCAGAACAGCCGCGTGTTGCGCTGGCCCTCTTGGGCGGCGCGTACGAACTGGACCAGCCCTTCGCCCCTGGGTGCCCGGTCGTCCGCGTGCGACGGCTCAGGGTCGTGGGGGTGGCGACGCGCGGGGGGCGCGATCAGGCGCAGCAGTGCGCGGGGGCAGGGTGCGGGCGGCAGGTC
The DNA here is from genome assembly GCF_040296405.1 of Streptomyces sp. NPDC002133. Classification (NCBI taxonomy): domain Bacteria; kingdom Bacillati; phylum Actinomycetota; class Actinomycetes; order Kitasatosporales; family Streptomycetaceae; genus Streptomyces; species Streptomyces sp. NPDC002133. The sequence goes on from NZ_JBEOXF010000025.1 coordinate 84,721, forward strand.
TGCGGTGCCGGGCGCGAGCCGGTACGCGCCGTGCGCCGAGACCGAGCCGGGGCCGACGAGGTAGCCGCCGCTGCCCCGGACGTCGATTCCGGGTGCGAGGCGGCTCGCCGAGTTCGGTACGACGACGTCGGGCGGGCCGCTCAGCCACAGATGGCGGCCGCCGCTGGGCGTGAGCACGGTGACCGTCTCCGGGACGGTGAACAGGTGCTGCAGCGCGAGCTGCCGAAGGGCCGTGACGGAGTCGGATCCCCCCGTCGCGGCGCTCTTGGTGTCGAGGTCGATGCCGATCAGGTGATGCGGGGGCCGGCCGCAGGCGATGCCGTAGCCCGTGGCCCGGGGTGCGGCGGCGAACAGGGCGCGTACGCCGGCCGGGTCCGTCGTGGCGTCGTGCACACCGTGTCCGGGCAGCCCGCACTCGCCGCGGCAGAGGACCGGCTGCTGGTCGCGGCGGTGGGGCGAGGGCAGCGCGGGGAGCTTCGTGGGGGACAGGGGGATCACGGGGAGCCCGCGCTCGGCGGCGGAGAGAGCGTGGGCGAGGGCCAGGGTGGCGCTGTGCCGGTCGGTGGTGGCCATGGTTCCATGTTCGTACGAGTGTTCGAATAAGGGAAGAGGGGGAAGAGGGGGTTGGAGAGGAATGACGGAAAATGTGCCGGAACGCTTCTTCTCCTGCCGTGGGCGGTTTTCGGGGTCCGCGAGGTCGTGAGCTGGGACGTTGAGGGCGTGAAGGGGGTTTATCGACATGTCCTCACGCTTGAGGAGGAATCGGGGCGTCCGCGACGGTTCGCCGGGGATTCGGTGGGCAACTCTGGAATCGCGACGTCGTGAGCACGACCGAGGCGGTCGGCCAACTGCCCGGGTCCCAGCCGTACTTCCGTACTTCCGGTGCACTCAGGGGTGCACCTACGGTTCCTGGAGGAATTGACATGGCAAGCATCCGTACCGCTCGCGCCCTCGCCGCTGTCGCCGCGCTGCCTCTCGCCGCCGCACTCTTCTCGGGTGTCGCCCAGGCCGACAACGGTGCCTTCGCGGGCGACGGATCGAACGCGTCCGTGGCCGAGATCGAGGGCAGTGGCGTGGGCAACGACAACTACGGCATCTCGACGACCACCCAGCAAGTGGCCACCGGTGCCGGCGCGTCCAACCGGAACAACACGGTGAGCGTGAACGGCTCGGCCTTCACGGCGATCGACCAGTCGACCGAGACCGTGACCGTGAACTTCTTCGAGCTCTGGTAGGACGCGGCCCGAAGGGGAGCCTGGTCGAGGGGTGAACAACGGCCTGCGTGGCGGTGCTACGGCATCGGCGCGCAGGCCGTTTCGCATGTCCGCGCCCGTCCGCTGTCGCGGCGGCCCGAGCCGCCCGTGTGCCGGCTCGCGTCGGAGCGCGCGCTCACGCCTTGACAGGCGCTCGCTATCTGACGGACAGTCAGAAACCCATCCTGCGCCCGGGAGGCCCCCGCCGTGCACCTCGCCCCGACTGAGCGCCAGCAGCGGCTGCGCGCCGAACTCCGCTCGTACTTCCGTGACGTGATGCCGGACGGGCCGCCGGGCGCCGACGACACGGCGGAGCAGCGCAGGCTGCTGCGCCGGATCGGCGCCGACGGCATGCTCGGGCTCGGCTGGCCGGTCGAGTACGGCGGGCAGGGGCGCGGAGCCGACGAGCAGTTCGTCTTCTTCGACGAGGCGTACCGTGCGGGCGCACCCGTGTCCATGGTCACGCTGAACACGGTCGGCCCGACCCTGATGAAGTACGGCACCGAGCAGCAGAAGTCCTTCTTCCTGCCGCGGATCCTGCGCGGGGACGTCGTCTTCGCCATCGGCTACAGCGAGCCCGGGGCCGGGACCGATCTCGCTGCGCTGCGGACGAAGGCGGTGCGGCACGACGACGGCGCGGAGGCTTCCTGGGTGATCGACGGGCAGAAGATCTTCACCTCGAACGCCCAGAACGCGGACTGGATCTGGCTCGCCTGCCGCACCGACCCCGACGCGCCCAAGCACCAGGGCATCTCGATCATCCTCGTCCCGACCGGTGCGCCCGGCTTCTCGTGGACGCCGATCGAGACCGTCGGCGGGCTGACGACGACGGCGACGTACTACGACGCGATCCGCGTCCCGGCCGCGCATCTGGTCGGCGAGGAGAACGGCGGCTGGGGGCTGATCACCAACCAGCTCAACCACGAACGGGTCGCGCTCGCCGCGATCGGCATGCAGGCCGAGGACTTCGCGGCCGCGGCGCTGGAGCATGCCCGTACTCCCGATCCGGTGACGGGCGTGCGTCCGGTTGACGAGCCGTGGGTCCGGTCCAGGATCGCCGAAGTGCATGCCCGGCTCGCGGCAACGCGCCTGCTCAACTGGCGTTTGGTGGGCGATGTGGGGGCCGGCCGGCTCGCCCCCGGCGATGCGAGCGGCGTGAAGTTCATGGGAACCGAATCGGCCGTTGAGGTGTATCGAATGTGCCAGGAGATCACGGGGGACGCGGGTCTGGTGAGGGCCGGTTCGCCGGGCGGCTCCGGCAGCGGGGAGCTGGAGCGGATGAACAGGGCGGCGCAGATCAACACCTTCGGGGGCGGGGTGAGCGAGGTGCAGCGGGAGATCGTCGCGACGATGCGGCTCGGCATGAGGAGGGGGAAGCGGTGAGTGCGGGAGAAGCGGATGCGGACGAGCTGTACGGGCTGCTGAGGACGTACGAGGGGCGGCGGGTCGCAGTCCACGCGGGCACCGGCAAGGACCTCGTCAACGAGCCGATGATCAGGCACTGGTGCGAGGCGATGGGGGACACGAACCCGGCGTACCGAGGACCGGACGCGATCGCTCCGCCGACGATGCTCCAGGCATGGACGATGGGCGGGCTGTCCGGGCACGCGGACCGCACGGGCGCGTACGACGAGTTGTCCGCGCTGCTCGACGGCGCCGGATTCACCTCGGTGGTGGCGACCGACTGCGAGCAGGAGTATCTGCGACCACTGCGGCCGGGCGACCGGATCACCTACGACTCGTCGATCGAGTCGGTGTCGCCACGCAAGACGACCAAGCTGGGGACGGGGCATTTCGTCACGACGAGGATGGACATCCGCGCGGACGGCGAGCTCGCGGGCACGCACCGCTTCCGCATCCTCAAGTACGCACCGACGCGGGCACCCGCGCAGGCGCAGGGCCGGGCGCCGACGCGGGCACCCGCGCAGGCACCGACGCAGACAGTCACGCAGGCGCAGGGCCGGGCACCGACGCAGACAGTCACGCAGGCGCAGGGCCGGGCGCCGACGCGGGCACCCGCGCAGGCACAGGTGGCCTCGCAGGCAGCGGCACCGGCCACCGCGGGGAGGCAGCAGCGGGCCCGACGGCCCCGGCCGGTGGTCAACAGGGACAACGCCGGATTCTGGGACGCGGTCGCCGAGCACAAGCTGCTCATCCAGCGGTGCGGGGGGTGCGGGACGCTGCGCTTCCCCTGGCTGCCGGGGTGCGGGGCGTGCGGCTCGGCGGAGTGGGACACGGTCGAGGCGGGCGGCGAGGGGACCGTCTACTCGTACGTGGTGATGCACCACCCGCCGTTCCCGGCCTTCGACCCGCCGTATGCCGTGGGGCTGATCGAGCTGGCCGAGGGCGTGCGGATGGTGAGCAACGTGGTGGGGGTGCCGTACGACAAGGTGCGGATCGGGATGCCGGTGCGGCTGGAGTTCCTGCGGGTGGACGAGGAACTGGAGCTGCCCGTGTTCCGGCCGTCGGCGGAGTCGCACGAGCCGGAAGTGCCGAAAGCTCCGGCAGTGCTCGCCGTGCCGGCAGAGAGCGCGGGCTGACATGGACTTCACACCCACGGACGAGCAGGCCGCGGCCCGCGACCTGACCGCGCGGATCTTCGGCGACCTGTCCACGCACGAGCGGCTGGCCGCCGCCGGGACGGGGACGGACGCCGAGCTGTGGAAGGCGCTGTGCGCGGCCGGGCTGCCCGCAGCCGTGGCGGACGTCGGGCTGCTCGGCCTTGTGCTGATGCTGGAGGAGCAGGGCCGCACGACCGCGCAGGTGCCGTTCGCCGCGAGCTGTGCGTACGGGCTGCTCGCGGTGGACCGGCACGGCACGGACGAGCAGCGGGAGCGACTGCTGCCCTCCCTGTCGGACGGGACCGCCGTCGCGACCGGGGCGTTCGCGGCCCGGGGCGCGATACGTGCGGACGAGGAAGGGCGGCTGACCGGGACCGTCACATGGGTGCCATGGCTGAGGGGCGCCACCCATGTCCTGGTGCCGGACGCCGACCGAGGCCTGTGGCTGGTACGGGCCGTGGACGCGGAGACGGCCAGTGTGGAGACCACCGCCCCCTGGGCGGCGGGCCGGCTGGTGCTGGACGGCGCGCGTGGCGAGCGGCTCGGCGGCGACGGGGCGTACGAGGACGTGCTCGCCGCCGCACGGATCGCCTTCGCAGGGCTCCAGGCAGGTGTCTGCGCGGGCTCGCTCGCCCGGGCCGTCGCGTACACGTCGGTACGGGAGCAGTTCGGCCGCCCTCTCTCCACCAAACAGGCCGTCCAACTCCGCGCGGCCGATGCGTACATGGACACGGAGGCGATACGGGTCACGGCGTACGAGGCCGCGTGGCGTCACGACGAGGGACTGCCGTGCGCCACGCACGCGCTGACCGCAGCTTGGTGGGCGTCCGAGGCGGGCAGGCGGGTCGTACACACCGGCCAGCATCTGCACGGCGGCCTCGGCGCCGACCTCGATCATCCGGTCTACCGGCATTTCCTGTGGGGCCGCCAGCTCGACGCGTATCTGGGCTGCGGCAGTGAAGTCCTGGCAGAACTGGGCGACGTGATCGCGTTCGGCGCGACGGAGGAGGGATCCGGGACATGAAGGCCGGTGACGAGCTGCCCCCGCTCACCATCCCGATCACCCGCACCCTGATCGTCGCGGGAGCCATCGCCTCCCGGGACTACCAGGACGTGCACCACGACGCGGAGCTCGCCAAGGAGAAAGGCTCCCCGGACATCTTCATGAACATCCTCACGACCAACGGCCTGGTGGGGCGGTTCATCACCGACCACTTCGGCCCGACGGCCGTCCTGCGCAGGGTCGCGATACGGCTCGGTGCGCCCAACTACCCGGGTGACACGATGACGTTGACCGGCACGGTCACCGACGTCGACGGGGACACGGCCCAGGTGCGCGTCCTCGGGGCGAACGGCATCGGACAGCACGTCACGGGCACGGTGACCGTGACGGTTCCCGGGCGGGCGGGACCGCACCCGGGGCACCCGGGGAGGGAAGCGGGACCGCATCCGGGACACCCGGGGAGGGAAGCGGGACCGCATCCGGGACACCCGGGGCCGGAAGCGGGACCGCACCCGGGACACCCGGGGCCGGAGGCGGGTCCTGGTTCGCCGCCGGCACCGGGGGCGGGGTCATGAGCGTGCGCAGGGCCGACGCGCTCGGCGGGCGGGCTGCGGTCGTCGGCATCGGGGCGACCGAGTTCTCCAAGGACTCCGGCCGGAGCGAGCTCACGCTGGCCGTCGAGGCGGTCAGGGCCGCCCTCGACGACGCCGGGCTCTCCCCCGCCGACGTCGACGGGCTGGTCACCTTCACCATGGACACCAGCCCCGAGATCACCGTCGCCCAGGCGGCCGGCATGGGCGAGCTGTCGTTCTTCTCCCGGATCCACTACGGCGGCGGGGCGGCCTGCGCCACCGTTCAGCAGGCGGCGCTCGCCGTCGCCACGGGCGTCGCCGACGTCGTCGTCTGCTACCGGGCGTTCAACGAGCGCTCGGGCCGCCGGTTCGGCTCGGGGGTGCAGCAGCGGGAGCCGTCGGCCGAGGGTGCGGCGCTCGGGTGGAACATCCCGTTCGGGCTGCTCACCCCCGCGTCCTGGGTGGCGATGGCCGCCCAGCGCTACCTGCACGCCTACGGACTGACCCCGGAGGCGTTCGGCCATGTAGCGGTGGTCGACCGCCGGCATGCCGCCCGCAACCCCGCGGCGTACTTCCACGGGAAGCCGATCACCCTGGCGGATCACGCCGCTTCCCGGTGGATCGTCGAGCCCCTGCGGCTGCTGGACTGCTGCCAGGAGACGGACGGCGGCCAGGCGATCGTGGTGACGTCCGTCGAGCGGGCCAGGGATCTGCCCCATCCACCCGCGGTGATCGTCGCGGCGGCGCAGGGCGCGGGACGGGCGCAGGAGCAGATGACCAGCTACTACCGGGACGATCTCACCGGCCTCCCCGAGATGGGCGTCGTCGCCCGCCAGCTCTGGCGCACCTCCGGCCTCGGCCCCGGCGACATCGACGTGGGCATCCTCTACGACCACTTCACGCCGTTCGTGCTGATGCAGCTGGAGGAGTTCGGCTTCTGCAAGCCGGGTGAGGCGGCCGACTTCGTGGCCGGGGACGCCCTGCCCCTCAACACCCATGGAGGCCAGCTGGGAGAGGCGTATCTGCACGGGATGAACGGCATCGCGGAGGCGGTCCGGCAGCTGCGCGGCACCTCGGTCAACCAGACACCCGGCGCGGCGACGACCCTCGTCACGGCCGGCACGGGAGTCCCGACCTCGGGGCTCGTCCTGGGGGCGGACGGCTGAGCCCGCCCTGGTCAGCGCGGCCGCGGGTGGCCGGGCAGGCCGGTGTACCCCGATGAGGGGCTCCCGCGACCCCTACTCACGGGTCCGACGCCCTCCACCTTCAGGAGGTGGGGAGTTCACCACCCCTACAACCTGAGGCGGATCCCCTTTCGGGACCTTGGGCCGATCCCGTGGGGCAGGGGCCGCTCCTAGCGTGGAGCCATGACCACGCCAGTCTGCGCAACCGCCTCCAGGGCGGCATCGCCGAAGCCCTCCTACCTGTCGTACCCGTCGTTCTCGTCGTACGTACGGGCGCGGGGGCCCGTGCTGCTGCGTACCGCCCGGTCGCTCACGGCCAACCCGTGCGACGCCGAGGATCTGCTGCAGACCGCGCTCACCAAGACGTATGTCGCCTGGGAGCGCATCGAGGACCACCGGGCGCTCGACGGCTACGTCCGCCGCGCGCTCCTCAACACGCGGACGTCGCAGTGGCGGAAGCGGAAGGTGGACGAGTTCGCGTGCGACGAGCTGCCCGAGCCGTCCGGGGTGCCGTCACCGGACCCGGCCGAGCAGCAGGTGCTGCACGACGCGATGTGGCGTGCCGTCATGAAGCTCCCGGACCGGCAGCGGGCCATGGTCGTGCTGCGGTACTACGAGGACCTCAGCGAGGCCCAGACCGCCGAGGTGCTCGGGGTCTCCGTCGGCACGGTCAAGAGCGCGGTCTCCCGGGCGCTCGGCAAGCTCCGCGAGGACCCGGAACTCGCCCCGGTGCGCTGACCGGGCGCTGCGCACCCGCCGTCGCACGGCTCGCGCCGCTGGTGGGCCACTGTTCGGCCGCCGGTCGGCCACGCCTCACCGGTCGGCAGGGTCACCGGCATTCCGTTCTCGTCCTCGATTTCGTACCCGGGGGTAGTGACATACCGCGCGGTACGTGCGCAGAATCTCCACACCCTTACTGCCACGTAGGCCAGGGGACGCGGGGGGTGGCCCCCGGTCCGGAGATGTGCGCCCCGGGAGGACGCCGTGCTGAGCACCATGCAGGACGTACCACTGACCGTCACCCGCATCCTGAAGCATGGGATGACCATCCACGGCACGTCACAGATCACGACGTGGACCGGAGACAGCGAGCCGCAGCGCCGCAGCTATCGCGAGATCGGTGAGCGCGCCGCCCAGCTGGCGCACGCCCTGCACGACGACCTCGGGGTCGAGGGGGACCAGCGCATCGCGACGCTGATGTGGAACAACGCGGAGCACGTCGAGGCGTACTACGCGATCCCCTGCATGGGCGCCGTCCTGCACACCCTCAATCTGCGACTCCCCGCCGAGCAGCTGGTCTTCATCGTCAACCACGCCGCCGACCGGGTCGTCATCGTCAACGGCTCCCTCCTGCCGCTGCTCGCCCCGCTGCTCCCGCAGCTGCCGACGATCGAGCACATCGTGGTCTCGGGCCCGGGCGACCGTTCGGTGCTGGCCGGGGCGCAGGCGCAGGTCCACGACTACGAGGAGCTGATCGCCGGGAAGCCGACCGGCTACGCCTGGCCGGAGCTGGACGAGCGTACGGCCGCGGCCATGTGCTACACCTCCGGCACCACCGGTGACCCCAAGGGCGTCGTCTACTCCCACCGCTCCATCTATCTGCACTCCATGCAGGTGAACATGGCCCAGTCGATGGGTCTTACGGACGGGGACACCAGCCTCGCCGTGGTCCCGCAGTTCCACGTCAACGCCTGGGGACTGCCCCACGCCGCGCTGATGACCGGCGTGAACATGCTCATGCCGGACCGCTTCCTCCAGCCCGCGCCGCTCGCCGAGATGATCGAGACCGAGCGCCCGACCCACGCGGCCGCCGTCCCCACCATCTGGCAGGGCCTGCTGGCCGAGCTGTCGGCGAAGCCCCGCGACGTCAGCTCCCTCACCCAGGTCACCATCGGCGGCTCCGCCTGCCCGCCGTCGCTGATGAAGGCGTTCGACAGCCTGGGCATGCGCGTCTGCCACGCCTGGGGCATGACCGAGACCTCCCCGCTGGGCACGATCGCCCGGCCGCCGGCCCACGCGGTCGGCACGGACGCGGAGTTCGGCTACCGCCTCACGCAGGGCCGCTTCCCGGCCGGCGTCGAGGCCCGGCTGCGCGGGCCCGCCGGCGAGTTCCTGCCGTGGGACGGCGAGGCGGCCGGTGAGCTGGAGGTGCGCGGACCGTGGATCGCGGGGGCGTACTACGGCGGTGCGGCGGGCGAGGACCTCAAGCCGGAGGACAAGTTCAGCGACGACGGCTGGCTCAAGACGGGTGACGTCGGCGTCATCAGCCCCGAGGGCTTCCTCACCCTCACCGACCGGGCGAAGGACGTCATCAAGTCCGGCGGCGAGTGGATCTCCTCCGTCGAGCTGGAGAACGCGCTGATGGCGCATCCCGACGTCGCGGAGGCGGCGGTCGTCGCCGTTCCCGACGCGAAGTGGGGAGAGCGTCCGCTGGCCACCGTCGTCCTCAGGGACGGCGCGACCGCGGACTACGCCTCGCTGAAGGACTTCCTCGCCGAGAAGATCGCGAAGTGGCAGCTGCCGGAGCGCTGGGCGTTCGTCCCGGCGGTGCCGAAGACGAGCGTCGGGAAGTTCGACAAGAAGGTGATCCGCAGGCAGTACGCGGACGGCCAACTGGACGTCACGGAACTGCGGTAGGCAGGCAGGCAGCTGGTCGGACAGGCGGTAGCAGGAACGAACGGCCCGGGGCCCGGCGCGCGTCATGCGCGCCGGGCCCCGGGTCCGTACCGGCATGTACCTGCTCCTGCCGGGCTCCTGCTTGTGCCGGGCTCCTGCTTGTGCCGGGCCCTGCTTGTGCCGGGCCTCCGCTCGTGCCCGCGCCGGTTCGTCCTCGCGCTAGTTCGTACCGATCTTCGCGAGCAGATCCACGATCCGGCCCTGCACCTCGGCGCTCGTGGAGCGCTCCGCCAGGAACAGGACCGTCTCGCCCGAGGAGAGCTTGGGCAGTTCGGCCTGGTCGAGGCCGGCCGAGGTGTAGACGACCAGCGGGGTGCGGTTCAACTGGCCGTTCGCACGCAGCCAGTCGATGATCCCCGCGCGTCGGCGACGTACCTGCATCAGGTCCATCACCACCAGGTTCGGCCGCATCTGCTGGGCGAGCGAGACCGCGTCCGCGTCGGCCCGGCCCCGGGCGACCTGCATACCGCGCCGCTCCAGCGTCGCCGTCAGCGCGGCAGCGATGTCGTCGTGCTCCTCGATCAGCAGCACGCGGGACGGGTGCTGCTCGCTGTCGCGCGGTGCCAGCGCCTTGAGCAGTACGGCGGGGTCTGCGCCGTAGGCCGCCTCACGCGTCGCCTGCCCCAGACCGGCCGCCAGCAGCACCGGCACCTCGGCCGCGACCGCCGCCTGGCGGAGCGACTGAAGCGCGGTACGCGTGATCGGCCCCGTCAGCGGGTCGACGAAGAGCGCCGCGGGGAACGCGGCGATCTGCGCATCCACCTCCTCGCGCGAGTGCACGATCACCGGCCGGTAGCCGCGCTCGCTCAGCGCCTGCTGCGTGGCGACGTCCGGCGCGGGCCAGACGAGGAGACGGCGCGGATTGTCCAGCGGCTCCGGGGGCAGCTCGTCGTCCACGGGGAAGGGCGCGGGCTGGTTCGCCACCTCGACGGCGCCACCGGGGCCGTCGAGGGGCTCGGGGCCTTCGGCGCCCTCGTCCGGTGCGCCTATCGCGTACGACCGGCCCTCGGCGGGAGCAGCGGCGAGCCGCTGCTGGGGCTGCGCGGGCTGCGGGTGCGGCCGGGCGGCCGTCTCCGGGAGCGCACGCTCACCGCGGCTGTCGTCCTCGGGCGGGGCGGCCAGCTTGCGCCGGCGTCCGGGGGCGAGCGTCTGGTTCTGGCCGAGCGACTGGTTCGGGGCCGGGGCGGGTGGTGTGGCCTGCGCGGGCTGCCGGACCGGCGTGGCCTGCCTGGCCTGCGCGCTCGCCAGGGGGTGCTGCGTCTGCCCGGCCTGCTGCGCGAACGGCACGCCCTGCCCGAGGGTGCGCACGCTGAACGACCGGCCCTGCGAAGCGTCGGCGGACAGCGGCGCCTCCGCGGGCAGCGGCTGCGCGACGCGCGGTGACGTGGTTGCGGGGGCCGCTGAGGCCGGAGCCGGCGCGGCGGCCGCGGGCGGCAGCGGCACGGAGCCGGTGTCGCCGTCCTCGGCCCGCACGGGCGCCGGTGCGGAGGAGGCCGCCGGCGCGGGGGCGCCGGCGAGCGCGGCCGGGCCCTGCCCGGCGGTTCCGCTGTCGGCCCACTCCGGCCCCGTCGCCGCTTCCGGGCGCGCACGGCGACGCCCGGTCGGCACCGGATGCGGCTGCGGCGGGGTGTGGTCGGTGCCCGGCTCGCTGCGTGCGGCGTCGTGGCGGCCCTCGCCGTCATGAGCGGCCGCCACAGGCGCGGCGACGCGGTCGGCGTCGGCGGGCGGCAGCGCGAACGCGACCCGCACCTCCTGCGCGTCATCGCTCGCGGCCCGCTCCTGCGGACCGGCCAGCGCACGCCGTGTGCGCCGCCCACCGCCGGGCTGCGTGCCGGCCCCGGCCCCGGCCCCGGCGGGCTGCAGCGCGGAGGCACCGGTGCCGTTCGGGTCCGCGTGCGGCGCCTGCGTCATGACGGCAGGAGCATTGCTCTGCCCGGGCACGGGCCAGCCGGGGGCCGAGCCGTTGGACTGTCCGGCAGCCGGCCATTCCGTGGGGGCCACGGGATGTGCGGGAGCCGCGGGTTGCGCCGGGACCGCGGACGCGTCGGGAGGGGCCGGTGCTGCCGCGGGCGCCTGCGCCGCGGGTGCGGACGGACTCGCGGGCCCCGGCCCCCCCGGCGTCGCCGGGGGCAGGGCGGGCATAGCCGCCTCGGCACGGCGGGCACGACGGCCCGTGGGCTGCGGGGTTGCCGAGGCCTCTGGGCCCACACCCTGGGGCGGAACGGTGTCGCCCAGCGCCGGGCGCCCGGCCGCGCCGCCCGCATTTTCCGCCGCGGTGACCACGGCGACCTCGGCCGCGGGTGCCGGTGCCACGGATGCGCCCATCTCCGCCGGGCTCGGCCGACCGCGGCGACGGCCGGTGCCACCGCCCGTACCGGCCGGAGTCCCACCCGTACCGTTCTCGGGCACGGGGCTCTCCAGGAAGGCGTCCGTGGACGCCCGCCGAGCGCGTCGCCGCCCGCCACCGCCGGACTGTGCCTGCGCGGGCAGCGCCGGCGTCGCGGCGGCCGGGGGCGTCACCATTCCGGCTCCCTCGCCCAGCGGTACCTCCAGCACGTACGCGCTGCCGCTCATGCCCGGCACCTCGTGCGTCTGCAGCACACCGCCGTGCGCGGCCACGATCCCGCGGACGATCGGCTCGTGCACCGGATCGCCCCCGGGGTACGGGCCGCGTACCTCGATGCGTACGACATCGCCGCGCTGCGCCGCCGCGACCACGATCGTCGAGTCGACGTACCCGCCGCCCGCACCCGCCACGACCCGGGTCTTGCCCGTCGAGTCGACGCCGGCAACGTCCGCGACCAGGTGCGCCAGGGCGGTCGACAGCCGGGCCGCGTCCACCTCGGCCTCGATGGGCGGCGCGTGCACGGCGAACTGCGCGCGCCCCGGGCCGATCAGTTCGACCGCCCCGTCGACGCCGGCCGCCACGACCCCGTCGAGCAGCACCTTCGCCCGCTGCAGCGGCTCCGCGCCCGCGTCGAGCCGCTGGAAGCCGAGCACGTTGTCGACGAGCGTGGTCATCCGGGCGTAGCCGGCGGCCAGGTGGTGCAGGATCTGGTTGGCCTCGGGCCACAGCTGCCCGGCCGGGTCGGCGGCCAGCTTGCCGAGCTCGCCGCGCAGCTCGTCCAGAGGCCCGCGCAGCGACTCGCCGAGTACCGCGGTCAGCTGGTTCAGCCGGGCGGTCAGCGAGGCCACCTGCTCGTCCCGCTCCTCGGACTCCGCCGCGTACCGCTCCGTCCTGTCGGCGAGCTCCGCGGTGTGCTTCTCGGTCAGCTCCGTCAGCTCGGCCGCATGCCGTTCGTCGCGCTCCGCGCTCTGGTTGGCGTGCCGTTCCTTCAGCTCCTCGTAGGGCCGCCGGTCGGTGAACGTCAGCACCGCGCCGACGAGCTGCTCCCCGTCGCGCACCGGTGCGGTCGTCAGATCGACCGGCACCTTCTTGCCGTTCTTCGCGTACAGCACCTGCCCGCGCACCCGGTGCTTGCGCCCGGACTTGAGGGTGTCGGCGAGGGGCGACTCGTCGTACGGGAACGGCTCGCCGTCCGGCCGCGAGTGCAGGACCAGCGGGTGCAGCTTCTTGCCGCCGAGGTCGCTGGCGCGGAAACCGAGTATCTGGGCGGCGGCCGGGTTCACGAGCACGACACGGCCTTCGGTGTCCGTGCCGACGACACCCTCGGCGGCCGCCCGCAGGATCATCTCGGTCTGCCGCTGGGAGCGGGCGAGTTCGGCCTCGGTGTCGACGGTGCCGGAGAGATCGCGTACGACGAGCATGAGGAGTTCGTCGCCGGTGTAGCCGCCACTGGTGCTGCTGCTGCTGCTGCCGCTGCCGTACGAGGCGTAGGCCTCGCGGCCGTCCTCCAGGTTCGCGCTCGTGACCTCGACGGGGAACTCCGAGCCGTCCGTGCGCCGCGCGACCATGCGGGTCGGCTTCGTCCGGCCGCGCTCGTCGGCCGCGTCCGGCCGCCGCATCGATCCCGGGATCAGCTTCGAGTCGAAGGACGGGAGCAGATCGAGCAGCCCTCGCCCCATCAAGGCCGTACCCGGCGTCTCGAACAGTTCCAGGGCGATGGTGTTGGCGTTGACCACCGTGCCGTTGGCGTTGACGAGCACGAGCCCGTCCGGAAGGGCGTCGAGTATGGCTGCGAGGCGAGCAGCGCCTCGGGATGGCCTGCTGCTCACGACGACGCTTCCTCCCTGACATACAGCATGTTGCGGACGGCCGACCCCATCTTGCCCCTCGGGCCGCAGCCTGTCACTGGAGGGAGTCTAAGGGCAGGCGGTGGGGGTGCGGCGGCGGATGAGGGGGAGCTCTCACCAAGGTTCTGTGTACACGCAGCGGTCCCGTGACCCTCGCTACGGCCCGTGACCTGGGCGCTGTCCGGAGCGACCGGCGCGCACGCCGCGGTACGCCGTGCTCGCCACGTGATCCGCGCCGAGGGCGGGAGCTAGTACCGGGCCGTCGGCAGGACCGGCTCCAGCGTCTGCCACCGCCCGATCTCGCAGCCGTTGCTGCGGTCGAAGGCGGCGTCGACGGACTGCCCGTGCCAGATGCCGGTGACCCGGGCCGTCGCCGGGCCGCCGTACATCTGCGTGCACATCGCGTCCCCGGCGAGGGGCGCGAACGGGTCCGCCCCCTCCTGACCGAGCTCCTCCAGCCGGTCGCAGGCGGCCTGCGCCTCGGGATGCGTGCCGCCGGCCGGGCCGCAGGTCAGCTCGTACGTACCGTCGGCCACCGGGTTGCCGGTGTCCGAGGTGATCACCGTGAGCCGGTCCTGCGTCTCCTCCGGCTGCAGCAGCGGCAGCGGGAGCGGCCCGATCCCGGACGCGGAGGCGCCCGGGGAGGTGACGACGAGCGCGGCGACTGATGCCGTGGCGGTCGCGACGGCGGTGAAGGCGAGGCGGCGCAGCATGAGTACTCCTGGAGAGTGATCGGTCGGGAGCGGCATCCGCCCCGGCATCTCTAACGCTCCGCACGCCCGCTCGTTGCGCAAGCGGGACTGACCCGCCCGGGGGCTGCCCGCCCCGGCCACGCCCGAGCGGCTCTTTGCCCCGGGGCCCGCGCGCCTAGTACCGTGGGGAGCGATTGGTGACACCCCACCCGGCTGTGTCATCATCTGCACGCACCACTCGCGCCCGCGCGGGTGTGCTGGAGGCGTCGCCTAGTCCGGTCTATGGCGCCGCACTGCTAATGCGGTTTGGGTCTTAAAGCCCATCGAGGGTTCAAATCCCTCCGCCTCCGCCCCAACACCGAAGCCCCGGCCCGACGGCCGGGGCTTCGGTCGTTCCCGGACCGGCGACTGCGCCCGCACGTACCGCTGTACGGGCGTTTTTGCAGGTCAGATGGGGTGCGGCTAATGGATTTCGCCTGACGGCGCAGGTCATGTAATGTTGTTCCCGCAACGCAGACCGGGCAGAAAAGCCCGGAACGCACAAGCACTCGTAGCTTAACGGATAGAGCATCTGACTACGGATCAGAAGGTTGCAGGTTCGAATCCTGCCGAGTGCACACAGGCCAGAGGCCCCGGGCGATGAGTCCGGGGCCTCTGGCGTTGGGCCATACAGCAGCGAAGTACAGCAACCGTGTCGGCCGATGTCAGCCGGTGCCGCCCATCGCGTCGGACAGCTTGCCGATCGCCTCGCGTACCTCTTCCTCGCTCGCTTCCGCGTAGACCTCCATCGTCATGGCGATCTGCGAATGCCGCAGGATGCGCTGGGCCACCTTCGGGTGGACCTTGAGCGCGACCAGGAGCGAGCTGCACGTGTGGCGGGTGTTCCGCAGCGGGATGGCCCGGAGGCTGGCACGGCGGGCACGCAGGGCGAACATGCGGGTCAGGTTGCCCGGCTCGATCGGGGTGCCGTGCTTCGTCGTGAAGATCAGCCCGTGGGTGTCCTGCCAGAGCTTTTTGGCGGCTTTCCGGTCCCCGAGCTGCTGAGCGCGGCGCATCCTTCCTCGGCGACCGGGTGGGTGCGAGGACTTCCCGGTTCCCGATCCGGCGGTCCAGGCTGCCGGTCGACTCGGCCGCTTTGGTGGCGTACTTGGCGACATAGGAGGCAACCGCCTGCTCGGTGATGTCGGAGCCGTCGCCGATCCGGGCGGTACGCATCGTGTGTGCGGACCTCAGGGCTGAGTGGGTGGCCAGCGCCGGCGTCTGAGGCGTGCCCCTCGCGTGCCCGATCGAGCGGGGAACCACGGGGATGGGCAAAGAAGCAACCCCTGACCCAATCTTGCTGGTCAGAGGCTGTTCATCTGCGGTGGGTGTGGGATTTGAATCCACGGTGACGTCGCCGCCACGACGGTTTTCAAGATCGTTCGTGGCTTGACTTCACCGACCTCCGCTGCCGCTGTCAGGGGCGGACGAGGACGGTGCCGACCTTGCCGGGCCGTACCGCGTGCTCCACGGCGTTAGCCAGCTCTCCGAGGCGGTACGTGGCGGCCACGTCGAACTGGTCCGTGAGCGCCAACGCGATCTGCTTCGCGGTGGCGATGTCGGACGCCCGACTCTCGGGGGTCGCCTCGGAAGGCCACCCGCTGATGATGTTCTTGCCCCGCAGCGTCAGGGACTTGCTCACCAGCGTTGATGCATGCACCGAGAT
>NZ_JBEOXF010000026.1:0-98770 GCF_040296405.1 Streptomyces sp. NPDC002133
AGGACGGCCGGTGCCCGCTGGCAGGTGGAGGAGTGCTTCCAGACCGCGAAAGGCGAGTGCGGGCTGGACCACTACCAGGTCCGGCTCTACCGGGCTTGGTACCGGCACATCACCCTGGCCATGGCCGCCCTCGCCTACCTCACCGCCGTCCGCGCCACAGAAGCCGCAAAAGGGGCGGTGGAGACGACGGACAAGACCTCATACCCCTCAGCGTCCCGGAGATCCGCCGGCTGATCGGGCACGTTGTCCTCACGCCCCGCTGCCATCCCAACGAGCATCGTCTGCACTGGTCACACTTCCGCCGCCGCAGCCAAGCCCGCGCCCGCCGCTGCCACTACCAACGCCGAGGCCACAACCCTCACATGCGGTTGCAGTACTAAGCCACGAGGGGGAGTCGCCCCACAGCCTGGCCCGCATCTACGTCCCCCGAGACCTGGCGCCGCCCGAGGCGTCCTGTCGTTGGCTGGAGCGGGCGGATCTCCGCCCCCGGCTCGCGGAGATCCGAGAAAGGGTCAACGCCCGCCTCCCAACCTCAGAGGAAAGCCTCAACCCTCCGGATCAGCTCGGCGCTGGCTGTCCTCGCGATCACTCGCGTATCTGCCGACACCACCGGCCGCGTGGTCGAGGCAGCCCTCCTGGTCCTCCCCGGCGACCGCGCCGACGCACTCTTCACCACCCACCACACGACCGAAGACAGAAGGGCCGACGGATGACACCCCACAACGGACTGCGCCTCCTCCCGTGGACGGGCCCCGACGGCAAGCCCTGCTACCTGAGCACCGACAACAGCAACAGCCACCTGTCCCGCCTGGCCGACAACACCGAAACGATCCAACTCGGCTTGGCTGCCGACCTCGTGGCGCACGCGCTGGAAGTGCTCGGTGATGATGAAGAGACCGAGCCCGAGGAACTTCGACACCTGGCGGCGGACTTGACGGATGCCCTCAAGGACGCGCTCCGCGTAGCAACAAGCCGCGGCTATCGCCTGGCAGCACCGGACCTCAGCACTCGCGAAGGCAAGGAAGGCCCACGACTGCCGGCGGCAGCCTTCGGCTAGCGCTGATGAGCGCACAAAGACAGAGGGGCCCGGACATAGTCTGAGGCCCCTCTGCGTTGTAGCGCCTACGCACACGCCTCCGGAGGCCCTTGGGGTCCGTGGCGTCGCTGCTGGTCACAGGGCGCTTCTGCGTACTCGACGGCCGCCTTGGGCGCTGACGTGCTGTCTGCTGACCGCGGGTCAGCGCAGCACGGTCGTGGGCCGGGCGGGCCCACGACCGCGTGGCCGCCACTCGCGGGGATAGCCCACGGACACCTCGTGGAACGGCACTCCGTCGTGCCGGGTCGTCCGGGGAATGTGCAGATGGCCGTAGACCATCGCCCGCGCCCGGTACCGGACGTGCCAGTCGGCCGTCTGTTCCGTCCCGCACCACAGCGCGAACTCCGGGTACCGCAGCACCCGCGTCGGCTCGCGCACCAGCGGATAGTGGTTGACCAGTACCGTCGACAGCTCTGCCGGCACCTGGTCCAGGCGCGACCTGGTCAGCTCCAGTCGTGCCCGGCACCAGGCGTCGAGGCTCGGATACGGGTCCGGGTGCAGCAGGTGCTCGTCGGTGCAGACGACATGCGCGCGGTGCGCCTGGGCCAGTGCCTCGTCCTTGGTGGCCGTGCCGTCGGGGCGGAAGGTGTAGTCGTACAGCAGGAACAGTGGGGCGATCGCGACGGACTGTCCGTCCTCGCCCGTCCAGAGCGGGTGTGGATCCTCCGGCGTCACGACGCCGAGCCGCCGGCACATCTCCACGAGCCGGTCGTAGCGCTCCACGCCGCGTGCCTGGACCGGGTCGGCGGACACGGTCCACAGCTCGTGGTTCCCCGGCGCCCAGACGACCGTGGCGAACCGGTCGCGCAGCAGCCGCAGGGTCCACTCCACGTCCTGCACGAGGTCGCCCACATCGCCCGCGACCAGCAGCCAGTCGTCGTCGGAGTCCGGGCGCAGGGCGTCGACGTGCTTGCGGTTCTCCGGGTGGTTGACGTGCAGATCACTGATGGCGAGCAGAGACATCGAACCCCCGTGTATGGACCCGACCGGACACGTTGCGCCGATCATCCCATCGTGGGGCGCCAACTGTCCGCCACCACCACCCCGTTGCGCGGGGCGGACCGGGCAAGGGTGGAGTGAGCCGGCGCGGCGGCGGCCGCGGGCTTTGTCCCCGCCCCGTCCCTTCCCGTACCTGGGCCGGCCCCCAGGCCCCGTCGGTGTGCCCGATACCGGTCGGTGGGCCGGGGCGTCCGTCCGCGAACGCCGGACCGGGCTTGGCTTGTGCCGAGGCCCGCCGCAGCGGCCGCCGCTGCCGCGCTCAGGCTCCCTGCGGGCTGCGGAGGCCGTAGCTCGCCCACGCCGGCGCCGTACCCGTGATCTGGCAGATCATGAGGTAGAGCGGGATCGGCGGGGTGTACGGGCTGGTGTCGTCGGGCCAGTGGATCAGCCGCACCGTCGAGGTCGGCACATACGCCCCGCGGGAGTAGTAGGAGGGAAACGGCCAGGTCAGCTCCACGTCGGAGCCCGCCGGCACGATCCACCACCACCAGTCCGTGTCCGAGTAGACACAGCCCGTGTGCGGCAGGCGCATCAGCATCCGCCGCCCGTGCCGCGCGGGCACCCCCACCGCGTCGCAACCCAGCGCGGCCGGCAGACCGGCCGGTACGTCCAGCTGCGCGCAGCCGTCCCCGCCCTCGTCCCGCCTGCGCGAGAGCAGCCCGGCCATCGTCCTCAGCACGGACGCCCCGCCTCGAGCGCCAGCTCGGCCCAGACGATACGGCCGGGACCCGGCTTGGCGTCGTGCGCTCCCCAGGCGCTGCTCACCGCGTCCACCAGCAGCAGCCCGCGGCCGCGCTCGTCCTCGGACGCCCGGCGCAGCCGCGGCTCGCCGGGCGGCCAGCCCTGGTCCTGCACCGCTATGCGCAACTGGCCCTCAATGTCGCGCAGTTCACACAGAACCCGCTCGCTGACGGTGTGCACGACGGCGTTCGTGAAGAGTTCGGAGGCGACCAGTGCGACCGTGTCGAGGGGGTCCCCGCCGATGCCCCAGCGCTGCATCCGCTCCTTTATCAGCCGCCGGGCCCGTGCCACGGAATCGGTTCGGCCGGGCAGCTCGAACCCGAAGCGGCGGACGGTCGACACCGGCGCGTACGGATCGACGAGCTGGGGGCTGAGCGCGTTACCAGGTGCCACGACCAATCCTTCACGGTGGGGAAGCAGTGCCGAACATGCCTCTCCCCGGGCACGGCACGGCAGCCTCGTGAACTGGTTCACCGAGTCACTCTCCACCCGGAGACGACACTTGGCAAGAGGCACTCTGAAAATTGCAGAGTGCCGAGTTCTGGGGGACAGTGGCATGGCACACTCGTCGTGACATCGAGAACAGGGCGCTGGGGAGGCTGTAGTGAGCGAGCCGCGATCCGCCCCCACTGTGGGACAGGTCGTACTCGGCAAGCAACTGCAGGATCTGCGGGAGCGGGCCGGCCTGAAGCGCGAGGAGGCCGCCAAGGTGCTCCGCGTCGCCCCTGCCACCATCCGACGGATGGAGACGGCCGAGGTCGCGCTGAAGATCCCCTACGTGCAGCTGCTGCTCAGGGCGTACGGCATCGCCGACGACGAGGCCGAGGGCTTCGTCCAACTCACCGAGGAAGCCAACAGGCCGGGCTGGTGGCAGCGCTTCCACGACGTCCTGCCCGGCTGGTTCAGCATGTACGTCAGCCTGGAGGGTGCCGCCAGCCTCATCCGGGCGTACGAGCCCCATTTCGTCCCCGGTCTGCTGCAGACGGAGGACTACGCACGCGCCGTCATGCACAGCGGCGCCCTCGGAGACACCAGCGCCGACGACATCGAGCGGCACGTCGCCCTCCGGATGGAACGGCAGGCGCTGCTCACCAGGTCCGAGGCCCCCAGATTCTGGGTGATCGTCGACGAGACGGTGCTCCGCAGGCCGGCGGGCGGCCCGAAGGTGATGCGGGCCCAGATCGACCGGCTGCTCGAGGCCACCGCGCTGCCGAACGTCACCCTGCAGATCGCGGAGTTCGCGACCGGACCGCACCCCGGCACGTACGGCCCGTTCGTGCTCTTCCGGTTCGCGGTGCACGAGCTGCCCGACATGGTCTACAGCGAGTACCTGACCGGCGCCGTCTATCTCGACGCGCGCCCCGAGGTGGCCTCGCACCTGGAGGTCATGGACCGCATGGCGGCCCAGGCCGCCACCGCACAACGCACGAAGGACATCCTCCGGGGCGTCCGCAAGGAGCTGTGAATGGATCGCATATACAACGGCATGCCTGCCCGTGAGCTCGGCTCCGAGGGATGGCACAAGCCGTGGAGCGGCGGCAACGGCGGCAACTGCATCGAGGCCATGAAGCTGGCCGACGGCAGGGTCGCTGTGCGCCAGTCCGCCGACCCTGACGGCCCCGCACTCATCTACACGCACGGCGAGATTGCCGCTTTCATCCAGGGCGCCAAGTCAGGTCAGGCAGACTTTCTCCTGACCTGACCGACTGTCTGACCGCCTGACCGGCCTGACCTGACCGCCTGACCGGCCTGATGACCCGGGCTCAACCGCCCGTGCAGTACGCGCTGTTCCGTTCGTCCACTTGTCGCTCACCCGCAGACCCTTGGAGACGCCAGATGACCGGGCAAGACCCCGCCGCCGTACGCATCGACACCAGCAAGCCGCACCCGGCCCGGATGTACGACTGGTTCCTCGGCGGCAAGGACAACTACCCGGTGGACGAGGAGATGGCCAAGCAGCTCCTCGCCCTCGACGCACGCGGACGGGACATGGCGCGCGTCAACCGCGCCTACATGCACCGCGCCACGCGCTGGCTCGGCAGCAACGGCATACGCCAGTACCTCGACATCGGCACCGGCATTCCCACCGAGCCCAATCTCCACCAGATAGCCCAGGAGGTGGCACCCGAGTCCCGCGTCGTCTACTGCGACAACGACCCGATCGTGCTCGCCCACGCCGAGGCGCTGCTGCGCAGCACCCCGGAAGGCGCCACCGAGTACATCCAGGCCGACGCCCGCCGCCCCGAGACGATCCTGGAGGCGGCCGGCAAGGTCCTCGACTTCTCACAGCCGATCGCCCTGTCAATGCTCGCCCTGCTGCACTTCGTGGACGACGAGGACGGGGCGTACGAGCTGGTGGACCGGCTGGTCCAGCAGCTCGCACCCGGCAGCTACCTCGTGCTCTCACACACCACGGGCGACTTCGACCCCGAGAAGGCGGCAGAGGCCCGCGCGATGTACAAGGCCCGCGGGCTGACCCTGCGCACCCGCTCCCGCGAGGAGTTCACGCGCTTCTTCGACGGGCTCGAGCTCGTCGAGCCCGGCGTCTCGCTGACCGCCGACTGGCACCCGGAGCTCGGTGAGGTCATCGAGGTGCCGGGAGACGATCCGATTCCGGGTTACGCGGGCGTCGCGCGCGTCAGCTGACGCTCCCTCCGGCAGGCAGCAGGGTGACGAAGAAACTCGTCGCCCTGCTGACGTTTCCGGCCGCGTCGATGGTGCGCTGCTCGACGGTGTGGGTGCCGTAGTCCGGTGTGGCGTCGTCCCACGGCACGGCGCGCGGGGTGCCCAGCTTGCCGTAGACGAGATCGTCGATGACGGTGCCGCTCGGCGTGAAGCGGAACGGCGCGTCCGCGTCGGTCGGCCAGCCGTAGTACGTGTACCAGCCGTCGCCGTCCACCCGGAACTGCGAGACGACGGTGCCCGGTCGGTCGTCGCGCGCGGTCAGTTTCATCGTGAACGGGCCGTCGTAGACGTACTCGGGCGGCCGGCCCGGCCGGTGCACCGTCCGCAGCGGCTCGGACAGTTCGTACGACCCGGCGGCCGGGGACGCGTCAACCGTCCAGCGCAGCACCGCGGACGAACCGGCGATCCGGGCCGTGAGCGTGTGCGCGCCCGGACTCATCCGCAGTGCGCCGAGGTCCAGATCGCGGTCGTTGCCGGGGTTCGGGAGCGGGCGGCCGTCGAGGGACCAGCGGACGGCGTACGTCCGGTCGCCGGGGTGCGTCGTGTCCGCGTACACGACGGACGTGGACGCCACGGGTGTGCCGGTGGCGGTGTGGCCCGTGAACGCGGCCGCTACCGGCGTGTGCGTGGTCCCTACGGAGGCGTCGACCGTCCAGCTCACGGTGCGGGTCAGCGCGGCCGATGCGCGGATCGCGGGGTCGCGCACGAACGGGGTCGGGTCGCTGACCGTGGCGGTGAGGGTGTGCGTGCCGCGGTCGATGCCGAGACGGCGCAGATCGAGCGTGCGGGCGCCGTCGGCGTGCCGCAGCCGGCGGCCGTCGAGCCGCCAGACGACCTCGAGTTCGCCGCCGACGGGGTGGAGGGTGTCCACCCACACCGTCCGGTCGGCTCCGATCGGGGCGGTGGCCGGGGTGTGGTCCTGGACCAGCTTCACCTTCGCCGAGATGGCGTGGACCATCACCTCCCGTTCGATCTGGTCGAAGGCGTAGCCCAGGGTCTTCATGATCGAGTGCTTGCTCGGCCGCCAGACACCCTTGGTGCTGTACATCCCGCCCTCGTAGCGGCCGATGACCCCGCCGGACTCGCTCCTCTCGCCCAGCCAGCGCCACCACTTCGCCCGCTGTTCGCGCATCTCCTGCTCGGTGAGGAGGGTGTGGTGCACGGAGCCGGGCTCACCTCCGGCGTACGTGCCGCCGGGGACGCCGCGGCCGTAGTAGTCGTACTCGTCCTGGAGCTTGCCGAGCGAGTGGCCTATCTCGTGCGGGGTGATGAGCGAGGAGAGGGCGTTGCCGCCGGACGCGGTGGCGTACGTACCACCCGCGCCGCCGTACGTGTCGCTGTTCGCGAGCGCCACGATCTGGCGGTTGGCGCTCGTCGTACCGGTGACGAGGTCGGCGAGCGCGGTCGCGGCGCCGCTGTCGACGGTGAGCAGCCGCTGCACGCTGCTCGGGTTGCAGCCACCCCAGAAGCCCATGTTCAGCGGGGTGTCCCGGCGCGGCGCGTCCAGCGACGGGTCGCAGTCCACACCCGATTCGGGGGACGGCACCTCTACCATCCAGACGTTGATGTACGAGCGGTACGAGGCGAACGGCTCGATGCTCCAGAGCACATTGAGGTGCTTGTCGACGTCCGCGCGGAACTCGTCCATGCCGGCGGCGGTGTACCCGTCGCCGAGCAGGACCAGGTTGAAGCGCTTGTCGGCCGGGCCGGTGGTCTGGACGGGAACGACGGTGGCGCTCTCGGCCGGTGACGGGGCCGCGGTCGCCGACGCCGAGGGCGTGGCGCCGATGAGACCGGAGAGGAGCAGGGCGCCCGCGGTGGCGAGCGCCGCGGCTCTGGGAAGACGTGTGCCGGAGGTGTCCATGGGGCGGGAGCGTAGGGCGGCGCCGAACAGGGCGTAAAGACAGCCGAGTTGGCCATGCGGCGACCGCCGGGCGGCGCCCGGACCATGTGCCGCCTTCGGGGCCGCCGACCCGATGTTCCTCGACCGGGCTCACGCCGGGGGCCGCCGGTCCCGTGTCGCGGGAGCCCGCGATGAGGCCCGCGCCGACGAAGGCACCGTCGGCCCCTCGACACGAGCCGCTACGACCGGATCGACCGGGCGGCGCCTGCCCAGGGCGGCGCGCGCAGAGTGTCGGGATGGCCGGAGCGGAGAGGGGCTCGTCCTGCGGAGAGGGCCCGCGCAACGGAGGTCGGAAAGCGCGATGCGGGCAGGCCCGACGCCGGGAAGTCCTAGGCCTTTGAGGCCTTGAGCGCGGCCTCCGCCCTGGCGAGCGTCTCCGGGTGGCCGAAGAGCCCGGGCAGCCCGCCCGAGTGCAGGAGGACCGTGCGCTGCCCGGGCACGATGTCGCCGTCCTCGACCGCCTGGGCCAGGCCGGCCATCGCGCGCCCGGTGTAGATCGGGTCGAACACGATGCCTTCGGTGCGGGCCGCCAGGGTCAGGGCGGCCATGACCGGTTCGGTCAACGCCCCGTAGCTGTCGCCGACCTGATCGAGCCTCAGCCTCAGGCTCTCCGGCGGGCAGGCCGTGCCGGAGAGGCCGCAGACCAGATCGGACACGGTCCGGGCAGGATCGTCGACTGCCCCGCAGTGGACACCGAGCACGCGCGCGGGACCCAGTGCGTCGACGAGACCGGCCATGGTCCCGCCGGAGCCGAGCGCGACGACGACCGTGGCCAGGTCGGGGGCCTGGGCGAGGAGTTCGCGGCCGCACTCGACGTAGCCGCGGGCACCGAGCACGCTGGAACCGCCGAAGGGGATCACCGCAGGGACGGCGCCCTGACGCCGCAGCCGCTCGGCCGTCCGCTCGGCCACGGGTCCGAGCGCCGCGCCGCCGACGTCACCCGCCCACACGACCTCGGCGCCGAAGAGGCCGTCGAGCGCGAGATTGCCGGAGGCCGAGGACCCGGGCGTGCCGGCGAGCACCAGAACGACGTCCAGCCCCAGCCGGGCCCCGGCCGCCGCGGTCAGCCGGGCGTGGTTGCTCTGTGGCGCGCCCGTGGTCACCAGCACGGTGGCGTCGTCGGCGAGCGCCGCGCCGCAGAGCCACTCGAGCTTGCGGATCTTGTTCCCGCCGCCGCCCAGGCCGATGAGGTCGTCGCGCTTGAGCCACAGGTCGTCCGGGCCGAGCCCGAGCGCACGGGACAGCCGCGGCATGGGTTCGAGCGGGGTCGGCCAGGTGCCGAGGGCGGCCCGGCGCCGGGCGGTGCTGTCGGACGTCATCTTGCGGCGCTGCTCTCCTGAAGGCGAAGGCGAGGACGAGGAAGAAGGTATCTCAGCGCCGCTCGAGCGAGCCCCGCACGAAGGCTGCCTGTCCGGCGTGCTGGAGATCGTCCGCGATGACGCTCACCAGCCGGACGCCGAGCGTCACGGGCGGCGACCACGAGTCGTCCACGATCCTGTTCAGTGCCGTGCCCCTCAGACCGCCCACGAACGCGACGGTCTCCTCGTGGACGGCGTCGAAGTAGCCGAGGAGCAACTCCGCAGAGTCGACCCGGAGCGCTGCGACCTGCTTGCGGGACTGTCCATAGCCGGTCGCATCCTCCGCGAACGGCAGCCCGAAGCGGCCCACCCAGTCCTGGGAGACCCAGACCTGCTCACGCCCGGCCGCATCGGCCACGTGGTCGTCCTGGATGCGCGTCAGGTGCCACACCAGCCAGGCGATGGTGTTCGCACCGGGGTCGAGCCGGGCGTGGAGATCGTCGACGGAGAGCCCCTCGACCGCCTCGTGCACCACCTCCTGGATCCGTCCGAAAGTGTCGGCAAGCACATCTGCGGCGTTCATACGGCGAGTGAACCGTGCGCCTCTCGCGCGGCGGGGTCCGACACGGCGGGGATTCAGTTGCCCGAGCCCGGATGGTCGCCCGTCGCGCCGTCGATCAGTTCGCGCAGGATGTCCATGTGGCCGGCGTGCCTGGCGGTGTCCTCGATCATGTGGATCAGGGTCCAGCGCATCGACACCGTTGCGCCGTTCCACGACGTACCGAGCGCGTCCAGGTCGAGCTCGGTGATCGCCTTGTCGGCCGCGGCGCGTGCCCGGCCGTAGAACTCGACGATGTCCGAGGTCGACTCGCCGGGCGCGACCACCATGTCCTCGTTCTGGAACGGGTCGAACCAGAGAGGCTCGCCCGCGCGGCCGAACGTCTCGCAGAACCAGCCGTACTCGACGGACGCCAGGTGCTTCACCAGTCCCAGCAGATTCGTCCCGGACGGAGTGAGCGGGCGGCGCAGGGCCTCGTCGTCGAGCCCGTCGAGCTTCCAGAGCACGGCGTCTCGGTGGCGGTCCAGACTGGCGTGCAGACTTTCCTTCTCGCCCCCGGTGTAGGGCACATCCTTCGTCATGCCGGGAATGTAACAGCCGTCACTGACAACGGCGTCGGGGCCGGGTCCCGGGACAGTTGACGGGTTGCCGACCCGCAGCCGACGTGAGCCAGGGATCCCTCTCGTGCACGAGGGGGAGGGTTCAAAGGTCTGTGAGGACTATCCGCGGGTCAGCCGCACCGTCACGATCTGGAACGGCCGCAGCGTCAGCGCAACGCCGTCGCGCTCGACGTCGAGCGGCGGCCGGTCCGGCAGGGGGCGCTCCAGGAGATCGGTGAGCACTGCCCCGGTCGTGTGGAACCCCGTGCGCAGCGTCGTCGCCGCCCGCCCGCCCAGCGATTCGTAGAGGCGTACGACCACATCGCCGGAACCGTCGTCCGCGAGTTTCACCGCCTCCACCACGACCGCGGGACCGTCCGTCGTCACCACGGACGGCACCTGCGCCCCTGCGGGCCCGACCCGCAGCGGCAGATTCAGCGCGTACCCTTCCGCCACCGCGTCCTCGATCGTCGCGCCCGGCAGCAGGGAGTAGGTGAAGCGGTGCAGCCCCTGGTCGGCCTCCGGGTCGGGCACCCGGGGCGCGCGCACCAGGCTGAGCCGTAGCGTCGTGGTCGTGCCGCCGTCCTCTCGCGTCGTGCGTGAGACGTCGTGTCCGTATGTGGAGTCGTTGACGACCGCGACGCCGTAACCGGGCTCGCCGACGTGCACCCAGCGGTGGCCGTAGACCTCGAACCGGGCCGCCTCCCAGCTGGTGTTGGTGTGTGTCGGCCGGTGGACGTGGCCGAACTGGATCTCGGCGGTGGACCGGTCGGCGTGCACGTCGACCGGAAAGGCGGCCTTGAGGATCTTCTCGGCCTCGTGCCAGTCGATCTCGGTCGCGATGTCGATCCGCCGGCTGCCGGCCCTGACGGTGACGGTCTGGACGATCCGCGACCCCTTGCCGAAGCTCCGCTCCACCCGCAGCGCGCCGAGCAGAGCGTCGTCCTCGGCGATCCTGATGGTCGCGCCCTCCAGCAGGTCGGTCCAGCGGTGGCGGTAGTGCTTGTCGATGTCCCAGGCGTCCCAGTAGTTGGGCAGGTCGCTGTGCAGCCGGAGCAGATTGCCCTGGCCGCCGGGCGCCAGCACCTCGCGGTCGGCCACCAGGTCCCGGACCGACGCGAAGGTGCCGTCGTCCGCCAGTTCGACCCGTACGAGACTGTTGTCGAGGGACCGGTTGGTGACCCTCACCGGCCGCTGAGCCGGCGCGTCGGACGTGACGGGCGCGCAGCCCGACGCGGGCACCTCGACGAACACGGCCGCCGAACCGTCCGACAGCCGAGGCAGGCCCGGATCGAGGATGCCGGCCAGCGTCGCCGGTACGCGCACGACCTCCGCCCGGTCGCGAGGACCGGCGTTGTACACCCACGGCTCGACCGGTCCCGCCCCGCCCACGGCCTCCAGCGCCTGCGCGGTCAGCGCCTCCAGCTCCACCGCGACCCGCGCGTACTCCGCCTCCGCCTCCCGGTGCACCCACGCGATCGAGGAGCCCGGCAGGATGTCGTGGAACTGGTGCAGCAGCACCGTCTTCCACAGCTCGTCGAGCTCCTGGTACGGATACGCGTACCCGGGAACGTGCAGCGCCGCTGCCGTCGGCCACAACTCGGCCTCCCGCAGGGCGTGTTCACTGCGGCGGTTGCCCTGCTTGGTGCGCGCCTGCGAGGTGTACGTAGCCCGGTGCAGCTCCAGGTAGAGCTCGCCCGACCACACGGGAGCGTCCGGGTACTCCGCCAGGGCCGCGGCGAAGAAGGCGTTCGGATGCTCGATCACGACCTTGGCCGAGCCCTCGAGGTCGGCCAGCCGCCGTGCCCGCTCCAGCATTTCCCGCGTGGGCCCGCCCCCGCCGTCACCGTGCCCGAACGGCGCCAGCGACCTCGTACCTCCGCCCTTCTCCCGGTAGTTGCGCACCGCGTGCGCCACCTCCCGTCCGGAGAAGACCACGTTGTACGTGTCCACCGGGGGGAAGTGCGTGAAGACCCGGGAGCCGTCGATGCCCTCCCACCAGAAGGTGTGGTGGGGGAAGGCGTTGGTCTGGTTCCAGGACAGCTTCTGGGTGAGGAACCACTTCATCCCGGCGAGTTTCGCCAGCTGCGGATAGGCGGCCGTGTACCCGAAGGAGTCCGGCAGCCACACCCCCTCCGTCTCGATCCCGAACGCCTCGAGGAAGAAGCGCTTGCCGTGCACCAGCTGACGGGCCAGCGCCTCACCACCGGGCAGATTGCCGTCGGCCTCCACCCACATGCCGCCGACCGGCGCCCACTGCCCGCTCTTCACCGCTTCCTGGATACGGGCCCACACCTGCGGGTGGGTGTCGCGCACCCATGCGTACTGCTGCGCCTGCGAGCAGGCGAAGACGAACTCCGGGTACTCCTTCGCCAGTGCCGTGACGTTGGCGAACGTCCGGGCCGTCTTGCGCCTGGTCTCACGGATCGGCCACAGCCAGGCGGTGTCGATGTGCGCGTGCCCGACCGCCGACAGGGTGTGCGCGCCGGCGTGCGCGGGACGCGCGAGCGCGGCGGCCAGGACGCCGCGCGCGGCTTCCGCGGTCCCCGGGACGTCGTCGAGGTCCAGTGCGTCCAGCGCCCGCTCCAGCGTGTGCAGGATCTCGTGACGGCGCGGTTCGCCCTCGCCGAGCTCCAGCATCAGCTCGCGCAGCACCTGCAGGTCCAGCGACAGGTGCCAGACCTCCTCGTCGAGTACGGCGAGATCGGCGCGCGTGAACGTGTAGAGCGGTTCGACGCCCGCCGTGCGCTTGTCGCCCATCGGAGTCGGGCAGCGGAAGTGGCCGGCGAGGATGTCCGGGTTGGAGGCGGCTTCGACGAGGAACGCCACCTGCTCGCCTCCGGCGGCGGGGGAGGCGACGGGGACGTACTGGTTCTGCGGATTGACGGCCTTGAGCGGGGTGCCGTCCGGCAGATGCACGAGCGCCTCGGCCTGGTTGCCCGGCCAGCTGCTGACGAACCCGAGATCGAACCAGGCCTCCACCCTCCGCCCCGCCCAGTCGGCCGGCACCTCGCCGCGCGCCCGGAACCAGGTCGTGCCCCACGGCGGCCCCCACGGCGTGCCCATCGCGAACGGCTCGTACGCCGCCGCCCGCGCCTCGGCGAACGGCACCGGCTCGTCCGGGACCTGCCAGGCCTCCACCGTCAGCGGCACGGCGGCGGAGTGGATCAGCGGCCGGATCCGCTGCTCCAGTACGCGCTCGACCCGCTGCTCGATCCTGCGGCGTTCGTCGTGCATGTGACAGACACCTACTTCCGGTTGAGATGGGCGAGGCCGGGATGCTCGCCCGTGCAGCCGTCGAGACAGACGGCGGGCGACAGTGACGGAGTCGACCAGGGGTGCAGGGCGAAGGCCCTGACGGTGGTGGTGCGCGAGCCGCTGACCGCGGCGGCGAGGACCTCAAACGTTCGACGGCCTGTCCGGGCCGGTCGCGTGGTACGGCAGCGGATCGACCGCGCACGGGTGGGCGCCGTCGGCGTCGACGAGACGGGCGCTTCCCGGATCCCGGCGGCCTGGTGGGGGAGTGCCTTGGCGACGGCGCCGAGCCGGGCGGGGTCGAGTTCGTGGAGGGTGACGTGGGTGCCCCGCTGTTCGGCGGGGTCGCCGAGGAGCGCGCGTACCCGAGCGGCACCCGGAATCCTCCGCCGCCGGGAATCGCCGGCCTCATGACGCGACCGTCCTCATGCCGTGTGCCTCCGATGCCTGCTGCCGGGCCGTGCCGCGCGGTGGCGTGCAGAGTCACGCGTCGCGGCGCGGCGCAGTGAGGTGCCGGGCCGCGGTCCCGTGTCGTGTCCTGCCACCACGCTGTCACTTCTGTGTCGTACCCGCGAGAACCGAGGATTCCCCGGCAGCGCCTGGTCGGTGGCAGGTTCTTCACACCCGGCCGTTGGATTCTGTGAGTTTCTGTAGGATCCTGTCGTCATCTGCAGGATGAGCGCCGACCGGCCGAAAGGGCCTGGATCCCGACCGGTGCGCGGGCGGCGCCGTGGCCCGGCACCGGACGCGCGTCGACGACCCCTTCACGCCGTATCTGCGCCCCCAGGGGAGCGGCGGCCGGGCAGGAGTGCGGGCCTTCACGCTCACCCGCGGCGACGGCACCGGTCTGGCCGTACGGCTCGACGCACCCCGCCAGGTCTCCGTCACCCGCCACCGGGCCGCCGACCTCGCCGCCGCCGCCCACCACGACGAACTCACCCCGCGCCCCGAGTGCGTCGTCCACATCGACGCGGCCCACCGGGGCCTCGGCACGGCCTCCTGCGGCCCGGACAGCCTGCCCCCGTACCTGATCGCGCCCGGAACCCATCATGGGCCTGGACCATCGCCCCCCTGCAGAACTCCTTCCCCGCGCTGCGGACCGGTGGGGATCCCGGTCGGGTTCGCCTATCCGAGGTCGAAGGCGTTCCGCAGCCCCAGCCGGTAGCGCGTGCGGTCGTGGCGCTTGAGGTGATCGAGCTCCGGGGCACGGAACAGGGGCGTGATCGTGCAGCGCCCGGCCGGTGAACCGATGCGATCGAGGAGGGCGTTGACCGCGGCGCGGGCCGAGGCGTTGGCGCCCTCCATCGTCGCCAGGTCGATGTCGACGGCGACGTAGTCCCCCGAGAGGAAGAGGTTCGGCACCCTGGTCGCGGCCGTCGGCCGGTTGTGGAAGGTGCCCACGGGGTGGATGAGGAGCTCGTCGTCGTTCGTGGGGTGCGGCGTGCCGAGGCCGTCGACGCCCGGGTCCAGGAACCAGGAGTGCAGGGCGCTGTCCTTGAGGACCGTACGGCCCGTGTCGTTGAGGGCGGCCTTGAGCTGGGCCCACACCTCACGGGCGACCTGCTCGCGCGTGCACTGCTTGGCCGTCCTCCCGTACAGGATGCCCGGCCTGTCCCACTCGGAGATGTCGACGGAGACGCAGTCGACCGCGGCCCCGTCGCCGTAGTCCTGCGGGAAGTCGCGGTGCGGCCAGTGGCCGGCCTGCTGGATGGCGGTCAGGGACCAGGGCGAGTCGATGCAGTTGAGATGCCCGTGGAGCAGCGGCGCCCGCTCGGTCAGATAGAACTGGATGCCCGTCATCCAGTCCGTCTCCAGCCTGTCGCACCGCGCGAGCTGAGGATCGGCGGCCCGCAGCGCCGCGCCCCAGGTGCGCCGGGCGTGCTCCACCGGAATGGCCGAGATGTAGTGGTCGGCGGTGACGGACCGCCGTGCCCCGGCCGGGTCCTCCAGCACCGCCTCCGTGATCCGGCCCGAGCCGTACGCGAGCTCGCGCAGCGTCCAGCCGACCTTGAACTCGACGCCCAGCGAGCGCAGATGACCGACCCAGGGGTCGATCCAGGCCTCGTTGGTCGGGGCGTTGAGGATCCGGTCCAGAGGACCGTCCGCGCCGCGGCCCAGCGCGTTGAAGACGAACGCCTCCAGCAGCGTGGCGACCGTCCGCGTACTCGCCTCCTCGGCCTTCGTCGCCACGATGTTGCGCGTCAGGCCGACGGCGAGGATGCGCTGGTAGTCGTACGACATCTCCTCGGCCCGGATGAAGTCCCACCAGGGTGTGTGCTCCCAGGCCTCGTTGCGCCGCTCGTCACAGCTGGTGAGGAAGACGAGTCCGCGGTTCACGAAGTAGGCGGTCTCGTGCGGCGGGATGCCGGCTGCCGTGTCGAAGAACGCGGTGAGGGCGCGGCGGATCTCGTCCAGGGTGAGCTCGGCGGGACGGTGGCCCGGCCAGGGCAGCGGGATCCGCAGGTCCTCGCGCCCGGTGCGGGCGAAGGACATCTCGGGCGGGGCGACGAGGTTGTCCCAGACGCCGTTCGGATTTCCGGGGAAGGGGATGCGCCGCATCGTGTCCGGCAGATTGTGGTAGATGCCGGGGATGAAGCGGAAGCCGTGCTCGGCGGGCAGGGGCCTGCGGCCGCCCTTCCCCGTGCCGGGCACGTCCATGCTGCGGGCCTTGCCGCCCAGGGCCCTCCTCTCGTACACCGTCACGCGTAAGCCGCGCTCCGCGAGTTCATGTGCCGCGGTGAGGCCCGCGACACCGCCGCCCAGAACGGCGACGGACGGGGAAGCCGAGCGGGGCGCCGCCGACGCCCCGCCTCCCGTGGTGAGTGCCGCGGCGGACCCGGCCGCCGCGGCTCCTGCGATGAAGGTGCGCCGTGTGGTTCCCGACCGATCCATGTCCAGCCCCTACTCAGCGGTAACTGTCACGTCCGGCGCAGGAGCATACGGACGGCCCCCGCGACCCGGAAGCCGTGCGCGGGCCCATTCACCCAGCGCGACACGGCGCGCGACACAATGAGGCCATGCCCCGACGCACCACCCGCCCCGCCCGACCCACCGTCACCGCCGAGTCGCCCTGTCCCTGCGGGCTGCCCGCCTCGTACGGCGCATGCTGCGGCCGCTTCCACACGGGCCGGTCCGCGGCCCCGACCGCCGAACTGCTGATGCGGTCCCGCTACAGCGCCTTCGTCGTCCGCGACGAGGCGTATCTGCTGCGCACCTGGCACCCCTCCACCCGGCCGCCGGCCGTGGACTTCGACCCCGGCATGCGCTGGAGCGGTCTGGAGATCCTGGACACCACCGACGGCAGCATGTTCCACACCACCGGCACCGTCACCTTCCTCGCCCGCTACACCCACGGCGGAGAGCCCGGCGCACTGCGCGAGCGCAGCCGCTTCGAACGCCACGACGGCGCCTGGGTGTATGTGGACGGCACGTTCGAAAAGTGAGTCCGGTGAAGTGCCGGGCTTTCCGGCTCGCTCGCCATCAGCGTGAATACGTCAACCACGCGGCCTTGGGGGGAAGCGTGTCCTGGCGTCCTCGGTGTGGGCGCGCATGACCTGCTGGGCGCGTGCGTCATCGCGGTCGGCGATGGCCGCGATCAGCTCACGGTGCTCCACCCAAGCCTGGCGGACGATGGGTGTGTAGTACCGGCGGACCCTGTGCTCGACATGCGCGGCCAGCTCCGCGAGCACTGCGTTCCCCGCCAGTTCCATGACACAAGCGTGGAACGTGGCGTTCGCGATCACCACCGTCTCCACGTCGTCGGCGGCGACCGCAGCCTCGCCCGTCGCGCACAGCTCGTGCAGCCGCTCAAGTCCCTCGGCCGAGGAGCTTACCGCGGCCAGGCGCGCCGCCTCGGTCTCCAGCAGAGCGCGGACGACGAAGAGCTGGTCGGTCTCGTCCCCGGTCGGTTCGTGGACGAAGGCACCCTGGTCGGGGCGAAGGTCCACCCACCCTTCGGTGTTCAGCCGTTGCAGCGCCTCGCGTACGGGCTGCCGGGAGACCCCGAGGTGGCTCGCGAGCTCGCCCTCCACCAGGTGCTGGCCAGGGTGCAGCGACTGCGAACTGATCAGCTCCAGCAGAGCCTCGTACACCTGCTCGCGCAGCGGTGCCGGGCGCTCCAGCTTGGGCACTGATCCTTGCGGCAGCCCGTTGAACAGCATCTCGGCCTCCAGTGACCTCTCTTGTTTCGTCGATCTACGGATCTCATCCGGCGTGGGTGAGTATGAACGCGGGAACGGATCGTGGTCCAGGGTCGTGCGCCCGTCAGGCACGACACCCCTGGCGGTGAGGGGGCTCGACCGGCGCCCCGGCCGATTCCCCTTCGCAACGGCGCCTGCGCGGCCACGGCGTTCGCGAACAGGCGTGACACAGGGAAGGTGATCCCGCCGTCAACTGCCCCCGCACGCCTACTTCCGGGCTCTCTTGATCAGTTGTTGCCGGACGCCGGACGCCGGACGCCGGACGCCGGACGCCGGACGCCGGACGTCCTACGGTCGCGGTCATGCTGCCCGCGCTCGCGGAGTCCTGGTTCGCCACCGCCTGACGCACGCCGACGGGATCAGACGCTCGTCGTCGACCCCGGCCGCACGATCATCAGCACGGTGACCGTGGCCCAGAGCAGGTTGAACATGCCGGTGTACATCGCGAGCCGCCTGGTGTCCGCGACGTCGGCCGGGCCTTCCAGGACCGCGCTCTGCCGTGGCAGCACCAGCGCCGCGAGCACGGCGGCCGCCACGGCGGTGAGCACCATCGAGACGATCAGCCAGGTGTCGCCCAGGACGTGGAGGCTGATCGCGGTCGCGAGACCGAAGACGGGGACGACGACGCCGACGACGGCGTACACCCGGCACACACGGTGGAGGTTCCGGAGCACGGCGCGGGCCCGCCCGTCGTCCGGCTCGGCGAGGACGTGGCGGGCGGCAGCCGGGAACATGCTGGCGGCCACGGTGACGGGACCGATGGCGATGATCGCGGCCAGGACATGGACGATGAGGAGGATCTTGGTCACGGATGGACGGTAACGAGGGTCGGCGAGGTCGGACCAGTGGCCGTCATGCCAGGTTCCAACGGATTCTCGCCACGGCGGTGCGGTCCGGCATCAGAGGGCTGCGTCGCAGCTCACCGCTGTTGGCCGGAACCCGGTGGTGGCGTACTTTGTGGCCATGCACACCGTGGCCGTACTCGCCCTCGACGGCGTCATCCCCTTCGATCTGTCCACCCCCATCGACGCCTTGGGGCGCGCCCGGCTGCCCGACGGCCGGCCCGCCTACCGGGTGAAGGTCTGCTCGCCGGCCGACGAGATCGACGCCGGTGCCTTCACGCTGCGCGCACCGTGGGGCCTCGACGCGCTCACCGACGCGGACACGATCATGCTGCCCGGCTGTGCCGACCCGGCGACGCAGGTGACGAGCGAGGTGATCGACGCCCTGCGGCAGGCCGCGGCGGACGGCACCCGGATCGCCTCGATCTGCGTGGGCTCCTTCATCCTCGCCGCCACCGGGCTGCTCGACGGCCTGAGGGCCACCACGCACTGGCTGGGCACCGAGGCCCTCGCCCGGATGTACCCGAGGATCCAGGTCGACCCGGACGTGCTCTACGTCGACAACGGCCAGTTCCTCACCTCGGCGGGGTCGGCCGCGGGACTCGATCTGTGCCTGCACATGATCCGCCGTGACTACGGCTCGGCGGTCGCCGCGGACACGGCCCGCCTCTCGGTCATGCCCCTCGAACGCGAGGGCGGCCAGGCCCAGTTCATCGTCCATGAACAGCCTCCGGCTCCGGCCGGCGCCACACTCGAGCCGGTGCTGCTCTGGATGGAGGAGAACGCCGGTCGTGAGCTCACCCTCGCCGATATCGCCGAGCACGCCGGGATGAGCGCGCGCACGATCAACCGTCGCTTCCGCGAGCAGACCGGCACGACTCCGCTGCAGTGGCTCCACCGGGCCCGCATCCGCCAGGCCCAGCACCTGCTGGAGACGACCGCCCACCCGGTCGACCGCATCGCCACGCAGGTGGGCTTCGGGTCTCCGACGTCCTTCCGTGACCGCTTCAAACGCCAGGTCGGCACCAGCCCGCACGCCTACCGCCGCGCCTTCCGCGGCACCGGGGCGTCCTAGGCGGCGCCTCGTTCCGAGCCCGTCCGGCGTCTGTGGATCACGCCGGACCGACCGTCAGAACCCCCTGCCGTGCCGCAGCACCAGACCCGGGTTGTACGCCGCCAGGACCTTGTTCGCCCTGGCCAGCGCCGCGAGCGCGTGCTCGCGGTCCGCCTGGTCCTCGGGGCAGAACGGCGCACGGAAGCGACGGGCCTCGCGGGCGGCGCATTCGGCGTCGATCTCCGCCTGGAGGATGCCGAGCGGCATGCAGGACCCGATCAGGGCTGCTACGCCATCAGGGATCGGGACGGGGACGAGGTTCGACGCGGTCACGTGAGGTCCTTCGCTGCTGCTTGCTCCGGGGTCGCCGGGCATGGGGTGTGTTGTCCTCTATAGGTACCGGATGGGCTTCACGGTTCGCCCGCAGGGATGTCTCTGTGCTGCAACCGTTCGGTTGATTTCTCCTTACGCGGGAGTAAGTTGACTCCGCAGTAAGCCCCCAAGTCCGCGAACGGGAGCCGACCATGGGCGTGCGCAAGGATCTCAGGAGGGCCAAACACCGCTCCGACCTGGCGGAACGCGCCATGGTCGAACTGATCAGGGACCAGGACGGAACCGTTCGGGAGGTGCGGGCCGCGCCGCTCGTCGGGCCAGTGGCCTCCGGATCCACCGCCGACATACCTTACGTCAATGCCGAGGAGGCGCCCGACGCGGTCGTCCTCAGGCGCAAGGAGGCCGGCAGCTGGCGGCCCGTGACGGCGGCCGCCTTCGCCCAGGAGGTCACGGCCGTGGCGAAAGGCCTGATCGCGTCCGGTCTGGAGCCCGGCGGGCGGGTCGCCCTGATGTCGCGCACCCGCTACGAGTGGACCGTCCTGGACTTCGCCGTCTGGGCCGCGGGCGGACAATCCGTGCCCGTGTACGCCACCTCGTCCGCCGAGCAGATCGCCTGGATCCTGCGCGACTCCGGCGCCCGCTTCGTCGTCGTGGAGAACGACGACAACGCCGCGACCGTCGCCGAAGCCTCCCGGCAGCTCCCCGAACCGCCCCGTGAGTGGCGCATCGACGGCGGCGCGCTGAGGGACCTCGCCACCCTCGGCCGGGACGTACCGGACGACGAGGTCACCAAGCGCCGGGCCGCGCTCACCCCCGACACCATCGCCACCCTCTGCTACACCTCGGGCACGACCGGCCGCCCCAAGGGCTGCGTACTCACCCACGGCAATCTGCACGCCGAGGCCGCGAACACCGTCGAGCTGCTGCACCCGGTCTTCAAGGAGGTCACCGGCCAGACCGCGGCCACCCTCCTCTTCCTTCCGCTCGCGCACATCCTCGGGCGCACCCTCCAGATCGCCTGCCTCCTCGCGCGCATCGAACTCGGACACTGCCCGAGCATCAAGCCCGACGAACTCCGCCCCGAGCTCCAGGGGTTCAGGCCGACCTTCGTCGTCGGCGTGCCGTATCTCTTCGAGAAGATCCACGACACCGGCCGGGCCACCGCCGAGAAGATCGGCCGCGGCTCGTCCTTCGACCGGGCCGACCGGATCGGCGTACGGTTCGGCGAGGCGTACCTCGACAAGTTCCTCGGCCGCGGCAAGGGACCGGGGCCCGGCCTGTACCTCGGCTGGGCGCTGTACGACCTGCTCGTCTACCGGCGCATCCGCAAGGAGCTCGGCGGCAGACTGCGGTACGCCATCAGCGGCGGCTCCCCGCTCGACCGCCGCCTCAACCTCTTCTTCTACGCCGCCGGGATCATCATCTACGAGGGGTACGGCCTCACGGAGACCACCGCGGCCGCCACGATCACCCCGCCGCTCAGCCCACGCCCCGGTACCGTCGGGCTGCCCGTCCCCGGCACGGCCGTGCGGATCGCCGACGACGGTGAGGTGCTGATCAAGGGCGGCATCGTCTTCGGCGCGTACTGGAACAACCCCGCGGCCACCGGCGACGTGCTGCACGACGAATGGTTCGCCACCGGCGATCTCGGGTCACTGGACGAGGACGGCCATCTCACGATCACCGGGCGGAAGAAGGACATACTCGTCACCTCCGGCGGCAAGAACGTCTCGCCCGCCGTGCTCGAGGACCGGCTGCGCAGCCGCCCGCCCGTCGGCCAGTGCATCGTCGTCGGGGACAACCGCCCCTTCGTCGCCGCGCTCGTCACCCTCGACCCGGACGCCGTCCAGCACTGGCTCACGGTCCGCAAACGTCCCGCGGACACCCCGCTCGCCGACCTGTGCGACGACCCGGCGATGATCGCCGACGTCCGTAAGGCCGTCGAGTACACCAACAAGGCCGTGTCGAGGGCGGAGTCGATCCGTGAATTCCGCATCGTGGCGGGGGAGTTCACCGAGGAGAACGGGCTGCTGACGCCGTCGCTGAAGATCAAACGGCACGCGGTGACGGCGGCGTACTCCAGGGAGATCGAGGCGCTGTACGGCTGACTCGGCAGGCTCACCCGGGTACCCCTCACGCGCTGGCTTCGCGGGCCTCCGCGAGCGTCGCGGCATCTGTCCGGTGAGCCCGCTCGTACACCCGCGGATCGTGCGGTTCATGGAGCAGCTACCGCACGAGCACAAGCGCGGCAAGGCGTTGTTCCGCGAACGGATCAGACGGGCCGGGCTGCCAGAGTGGGTGGCCGCGCCGGCCGAACCGGAGAACTTCCTGGCCGTCCTGGAGAAGGGACTGCGGTCCTACGGCCTGCCCGT
The DNA here is from genome assembly GCF_040296405.1 of Streptomyces sp. NPDC002133. NCBI lineage: Bacteria > Bacillati > Actinomycetota > Actinomycetes > Kitasatosporales > Streptomycetaceae > Streptomyces > Streptomyces sp. NPDC002133. The sequence goes on from NZ_JBEOXF010000026.1 coordinate 21,936, forward strand.
CCTGGACGACATGCTGAAGGAGTCCATCCTGGTGGACCTCGGCTACGTTGACGGCAAGGCTCTCGCCCAGGCACGGAGGAACGCCGACTCCGCGCCGGTTGTCCCCGATCTGCTGTGCGATGTAGTCGCCTTGGAGGTCGGGCTGCGAAGCCTCATGTGACCAGCCCCGACACGGAAGCCGAGCACGTGGAAGCCACCAACCTCCTGTACCGCGATCCGGCACTCTACGACGTGGTCCAGTCCGACAGCACTAGCGCCGGAATGTGCCAGACCCTGATCGAGCTGCACCGGCCGGACGCCCGGACCCTGGTCGACTTCGGATGCGGTACCGGCCGCGACCTGGAGATCCTCGCCAAGCGCTTCGAGTGCATCGGCGTGGACCTCCAGCCCAGCATGGTCGACTACGCCCACCAGGCCCGGCCCGGGCTGGACATCCGCACCGGCGACATGCGCACCGCACGACTCGGCAGCCGCATGGACGTGGTGACCTGTATGGGCAACAGCCTCGCCTACGTGCACGACAACAACGACATCGGCCAGGTCTTCGCCACGTTCGCGGCCCATGCCCGGCCGGGAGCGCTGCTCGTGCTGTGTTCCCCCGTCGCCCCGATCACCCGGACTGAGCCGACCACCGCCACGGTCGACACCCCGACGGGATCCGCGACCGTCACCATCCGCCACACGTGGGACCTGCGGACCCAGATCAACACCGTGCACCGGCACTGGATGCTCCCCTCGGGCGACGAGGCCCGAGACGAGATCCGCAGGCGTGTCCTGTTCCCCCAGGAGCTCGAACGCTACGCGGAGGGCGCCGGCTTCGAGGTCCTGGACATGAACGACGGCATAGGGACAGGGTTTACCGGCCCCACCGCGTACACAGTGGCGCGATACATCCGGCGATGACCGGCGGGGCACGTCCGCGACCGGGTCGCCGGACCCGAGTCCCACGGCATCGGAGCCGGACCCCACCCCGTCCGAGCCCCCGACGCAGTCGCCGGACCCGACACCGTCCGAGCCGGACCCCGGCTGCACGACAACCGGCCCCGGACCCGTCGGCCACCGAGACCCCTTCGCCGGACCCGGGCGAGACGCGGGGCGACGGCACCTGCCCGCCCACCACCGGCTGACGGCTCAGTCCCTTCCCGACAGCACCTCCGAGAGGTCGTACCGCACCGGCTCCTCCAGCTGGGCGTACGTACAGCTCTCGGGGGTGCGATCGGGGCGCCAGCGCCGGAACTGGGCCGTGTGCCGGAAGCGGTCGCCCTCCATGTGGTCGTACGCGACCTCCACCACCCGCTCCGGCCGCAACGCCACCCACGACAGGTCCTTCTTGCCCGACCAGCGGCTCGGCGCCCCGGGCAGCCGGGCCGACTCGTGCGCCGCCTCATCGGACCAGCGCGCCCACGGGTGCTCCGCCACATCGTCCAGCCGTAGCGACTCCAGCTCGGCCACCAGCTCCTCACGCCGCTTCATCGAGAACGCGGCGCAGACGCCCACATGCTGCAGGGTGCCCCCGGCGTCGTACAGGCCGAGCAGCAGCGAGCCCACGACCGGCCCACTCTTGTGGAAGCGGTAGCCGGCGACGACGACATCCGCCGTCCGCTCGTGCTTGATCTTGTACATCAGCCGGGCGTCCGGGCGGTACGGAAGGTCGAGCGGCTTGGCGATGACCCCGTCGAGGCCGGCGCCCTCGTACCGTTCGAACCACTCCGCGGCCACCGCCGTGTCCCTCGTGGCGGGCGCCAGATGGACCGGGTCGCGGGCGTCCCCGAGGGCCTCGGTGAGCGTGGCGCGCCGCTCGGCCAGCGGGGTCTCCAGCAGCGACTCGTCGGCGAGCGCCAGCAGATCGAAGGCCACGAAACTCGCCGGGGTCGTCTCCGCGAGCATCCGCACCCGTGAGTCGGCCGGATGGATGCGTTCGGTGAGCCGGTCGAAGTCCAGCCTGCCCTCGTACGCGATCACGATCTCGCCGTCGACGACACACCGCTCCGGCAGGTTCTCCCGGAGCGCGACGACCAGCTCGGGGAAGTAACGGGTCAGCGGCTTGCCCGTACGGCTGCCGATCACCACCTCGTCGCCGTCCCGGTGCACGATCGCACGGAAGCCGTCCCACTTGGCCTCGTACTGCATCCCGGGCGGGATCTTCGCCACGGACTTGGCGAGCATCGGCTTCACGGGCGGCATCACCGGCAGATCCATGTGCCGATTGTCCGGTATGCAGGGCGTCGTGGCACGGCCTACGCTGACGGGCATGGCCGGAGCGGTGGAACTGGAGGTCGGGGAGCGGACCGTCCGTGTGTCCAACCCCGACAAGGTGTACTTCCCGGAGCACGGCTACACCAAGCTGGACATGGTCCAGTACTACCTCGCCGTCGGCCCCGGCATCACCCGCGCCCTGCGCGACCGCCCCACCACCCTGGAGCGCTACCCCGAAGGAGTGACCGGCGAGTCCTTCTTCCAGAAGCGCGCCCCGAAATACCTCCCGGACTGGATCCCGACCGCCCACATCACCTTCCCCAGCGGCCGGACCGCCGACGAGATGTGCCCGACCGAACCCGCCGCCGTGCTGTGGGCCGCCAACCTCGGAGCCGTCACGTTCCACCCGTGGCCCGTGCGCCGCGACGACACCGATCACCCCGACGAGCTGCGCATCGACCTCGATCCCCAGCCCGGCACGGACTACGCCGACGCCGTGCGCGCCGCCCACGAACTGCGCGCGGTCCTGGACGAGCACGGCCTGCGCGGCTGGCCCAAGACTTCCGGCGGGCGCGGCATCCACGTCTTCGTCCCGATCGAGCCGCGCTGGACCTTCACCCAGGTCAGGCGCGCCGCGATCGCCTGCGGCCGGGAGCTGGAGCGCCGGATGCCGGACCAGGTGACCATCAAGTGGTGGAAGGAGGAGCGCGGCGAGCGGATCTTCGTCGACTACAACCAGACCGCCCGCGACCGCACCATCGCCTCCGCCTACTCCGTCCGCCCGCGACCGCACGCCCCCGTCTCGGCCCCGCTGCGCTGGGACGAGGTCGACGACGCCGTGCCGGAGGACTTCGACATCACGTCGATGCCCGGCAGGTACGCCGAGGTGGGCGACGTCCACTCCGACATGGACGAGCACCGCTTCAGCCTGGAGAGCCTGCTGGAGCACGCCCGCCGGGACGAGGCCGAGCACGGCCTCGGCGATCTGCCGTACCCGCCGGAGTACCCGAAGATGCCGGGCGAACCGAAGCGGGTCCAGCCGAGCCGCGCCAAGAAGCCGGACGCCAAGAAGTCCGGCGCCAAGAAGCCCGAAGGCGAGAAGCCCGAAAGCGAAAAGCCCGACAACGGGAAGCCGGACGCAAAGAAGTCCGGCGCCAGGAAGTCCGGCGCCGACGAGTCCGAGTGACGGCGGCCCCCTTCCCGGGGCGGGAAGGGGGCCGCTGTTTCATCGGAACGCCGGAGCTAAAGCTCCTTGATCCGGATGTTGCGGTACGAGATCACATCCGTCGTCCCGTGGACCTGGAGGCCGATGTACCCCTGCGCGTACCGACGGCCGTCCGTGCCCGGGTCGTCGGCCCGCGGCGGGACGAACTCCTGGCCGCCGGTGTTGTCGAACTCGTTGATCAGGACACCGTTGCGGTAGATCTCGTAGTGCTGGCCGACCACGCGGATCTCGTAGTCGTTCCAGGTGCCCTTGGGGGTGACTCCGGCGCCGCCGAGGCCGACGCGGTCGAAGCCGTAGATCGAGCCCGTCTTGTACATGTCGCCGTCGGGCCGGTCCAGGACCTGCACCTCGTGGCCGTACTTGATCGCGACCCACTCGGGCCTCGGCTCCTCGGGGTTGCCGTGGACGTACGGGAAGCGGACGAAGACACCGCTGTTCGCGTTGCCCGATCCCGGGGCGTCGTCACGCCACTGGAGCTTCAGCGAGAAGTCGCCGTACTGCCGCTGCGGCAACCACAGCATGCCCAGGCCGCCCTTGGTCGTGCCGCTCGTCATGGAGCCGTCGGGGTTGAGCCCGAACGACCCGCCGCCCACGTGCTGCCACGTGGCGAACGACGCCGCCGTGCCGTCGAACAGATCGCGGTAGCCACTGGTCTGGCCCGGCTTGCCGATGCCGGACTGCTTGGCCGCCCGGTAGATCTTCTTGTGTTCGCGCTGGTCGATCACCCCGTCCGCGAGCAGCTGGTCCAGCACCTTGTCGACGTGCTTGAGGAAGAGCGCGTGGGACGTCCAGTCCTTCTCGTCCTCGATCAGCTCGTTGATGGTGCAGCGGGAGCGGGTGACCCGGTTCGGGACGCCCGTGTCGACCGTGCCGACGATGACGGTCAGCCGTTCGTCGAACTCCGGGCAGTTGGGCGCCGGAACGCCACCGCCCTCCGCGACGGTGAAGGACACCTGCTTCGCCGAGGAGGTGTTGCCGGCCTTGTCGGTCGCCCGGTGCTGCACGGTGTGGAAACCGACCCGGTCGACGATCACCGGGGTGGTGTACGCGAGGTAGGGGCCGCCGTCGAGCGAGTACTCGACCTTGTCCACCCCGGAGTCCGCGTCGGTCGCCGACACGGTCACGGTGGCGCTCGTGATGAACGCGCCGTCCGAGTTCTTGTCGCCGGTGACGGTCGCCGAGGTCGCCGGCGGGGTCTTGTCCTGCGTCGGCGGGGCGACGACGGTGAAGTCGACGGCCTTCTCGGCCGCCACGTTGCCCGCTCTGTCGGTCGCCCGGTAGCGCACCTTGTGGGTGCCCACCTCGTGGACCATGACCGGCGCGGTGTACGCCTGCCAGGCGCCGTCGGCCCCGAGTGCGTATTCGATGGTGTTGACGCCCGAGCCGGTGTCCGACGCGGTGACGGTGACCGTCGCCATGCCCAGGTACCGGCCCTGGTCGTCCTTCTCGCCGCTCACGGTCGCCGAGGTCTCGGGCGGCGTCCTGTCGTTCGTCGGCGGGGCGACGACGGTGAAGTCGACGGCCTTCTCGGCCGCCACGTTGCCCGCCTTGTCGGTCGCCCGGTAGCGGATCTTGTGGGTGCCGACCTCGTGGACCATCACCGGGGTCGTGTACGGCTGCCAGGGGCCGTCCGCGCCGACCGCGTACTCGACCTTGTCCACGCCCGAGCCGGCGTCGGTCGCCGACACGGTCACCGTGGCGTGCCCGATGTACGCGCCGTCCGTGTTCTGCTCGCCCTCCACGTTCGCCTGGGTCTCCGGCGCGGTGGTGTCCTCGCCGCCGCCCTCGGTCACGGTGATGATGCCCTGCATCTGCCCGTGCCCGGGGATGGAGCAGTAGAAGCGGTAGCGGCCGGGCGTGAGGGTGACCTCCGCCGTGTGCTTCCCGCCCTGGGCGTCACTGGGGTTGGCCAGGATGTTCAGCGGGACGTCGTTGTTGTACTCGGGGTCGGAGACGTCGAACGTCAGCGTGTGTGGCATCCCGGTGGTGTTGCCGGTCGCCGTGCTGTTCTCGAAGACGATGGTCGTCGGCCCCGCCACCGCCGTGGTGGGGAAGGACAGATAGCGGTCTATCGGATCGCCCGCCGTCCAGGTGAGGACCTGCGCCGCGGCTTCCCGGTCGTCGGTCCTTCCGTACGCGGCCGTCGACGTCAGCCCGACGACCATGGCGAGCGCCGCGAGCAGAGCCGCCCACAGACGCAGTGGCCGGTGTCCCGGTCGGTGTCTCATTGCGCCGCCTTCCTCGCGAGCTGATCGGCGGCCGGTGTGGCCTCGCCGCCCTTGTAGGTCACACGCCACAGTGCGGACTTGGGGTCCGAGGTGAAGAAGCCGCGTCCGTAGTCCAGGACGTACAGCGAGCCGTCCGGCGCGAACTTCCAGTCCATGAGGTTGCGGATGCCGTTCGTCCCGCCCGGGACGATCTTCTTCAGGGACTCGGCGTGCACGGGGATTCCGCCCTTGCCGACCGTCTTCGGGTCGGTCAGCACCGCGTGGCGCGGCTGGTCGCCGTCGTAGAAGTCACCGACGAACCACTTCCCGTCCCAGTACGACGGCCACTTCACCGCCGAGTCGCCCGCCGCGTCGTAGCGGTAGACCGGCCCGTTCATCGTCGCCTGGCCGCCGCCCTTGAGCCACGGCAGCAGCAGCTTCTGTTCCTCCACCTTGTAGCTGGGGACGCCGGCGGCGTCGCGCGGATAGTCGGGGCCGCCTCCCTGCGGCGAGTACCAGATGGTGTTCGGTGTGACGGGCGGCAGGTTCACGAGCCCGTCGTTGTTCGGCGACTCGTTCTTGGGCTTGGCGCAGTCGTACCAGCCCAGCGGCCGGCTCGGGTCCGGCAGATTGCGGTCCCGGTAGGGCTGGTTGTTGCCCATGCAGTAGGGCCAGCCGTGGTTGCCCGGCTTGGTGATCGCGGCGAACGTGTCGTACTTGGCCGGGCCCCACGTGGTGGACGGCGAACCGGCGTCCGGGCCGACCCAGCCCGCGTAGAGGATGTCGGTCGTCCTGTCGACGAAGATCCGCGCCGGGTTGCGCACGCCCATCACATAGATCTCGCCGCGGGTCTTCCCGCCGCCCTCGTCGGGCTCCTCGCCGGTGAAGAGGTTCCCCACGGGGAGCGTGTAGGTGCCGTCGTCCTCCGGGTGGATGCGGAGGATCTTGCCGTTGAGGTTGTTGGTGTTGCCTGCCGTGCGCCGCGCGTCCGCGAAGGAGACGCCCTTGAAGTTCGGCTCCGGGTTGTTGCCCGAGTAACCGCCGCTGAAGCCGGAGGAGTTGTTGTCACCGGTGGCGATGTACAGATTGCCCTTCGAGTCGAAGGCCATTCCGCCGCCCGCGTGGCAGCAGCTGTGGATCTGCACGGGCCACTTCAGGAGCACCTTCTCGCTCGCCAGGTCCAGCTTGTTGGCGGCGAGGTCGAAGGTGAAACGTGACACGTACCGTTCGGCCATGTGCGTGTCACGGTTGATCTTCGAGTGCGGTGTGTAGTGCAGATACACCCAGCCGTTGGACATGAAGTCCGGGTCGAGCTCGATGCCGAGGAGCCCTTCCTCGTTCTTGGTGAGCTCGTCGCCGCCGCCCTTGTTGCCGAAGACCGTCAGCGCGCCCGCGAGGGTCACCTGCTTCGTCTTCGGGTCGTAGACGTGGATCTCGCCCTGGCCCTTGCCGATGTCCGGGTTGTTCCAGTCGGTCACGACCGGCTTGGACGAGTCCGCGCCGCCGCGGCCGATGTACAGGATCCGCCCGTCGGGGGCCGCGACCAGACCGTGCGGCTCGCCGATCTGGTCGTTCTGCCCTGGCTGGTTGGGCTGGGTGACGCGCTCCGCCGTGTAGTTGGCGGTGATGGTGGCCTTGCAGTCGGCGCGGGAGGTCCGCGTCGTCCACGCCAGGGCGCCGCGCAGATGGTCGCGGAAGTCGGTCTCGGCGTACGAGTCGACCGTGCCGCCCATACCGGTGAAGAAGGAGCGGCCGCCGTCGTAGTCACGGCACCAGGACACCGGGTGGTCCCAGCCGTTGGCGCCCTGGCCCGCCTGGTACGAGCTCTCCTTGACCCGGGCCACGGTGTGCACGGAACCGGATGGGTTCACGGCCCAGTTGAGCCACTTGTCGGGACGCTTCCAGTTCAGCGGCAGGCTCTTGGTGGCGGGGTGCAGACGGTCTCCCACCTCGACGACCGCGCGCTGCACGGTCGCCGGGGAGGCTGTCGGCCGGGCGCCCACCAGTCCGGTGAACCAGTCCGAGTACGGCTCGGTGCGGGCCGCGTCATGGATGCCGACGAAGCCGCCGCCCGCCTCCATGTACGTCTCCAGTCCGGCTTCCTGCTCCGGGTCGAGAACGTCGCCTCCGCCGGTCAGGAAGACCACGGCGTTGTACCGTCCCAGCTTTCTGGCATTGGTGAACACGGAGGCATCGTCGGTGGCTTCGGTACGGAACCGGCCCGCGGCAGGGCCCGACAGGCCGATCTGCTCGATCGCCGCGATGCCTGCGTCGACGGTCGGTGACTCCTCGGTGGCCGAGGCGTGGAAGACCAGGACCCGGACGTTCGCGCCACCCGGCGGCGACGGAAGGGACAACGTTGTCGGTGCAGCCGTCGGTTCTCCCGGATCGGGCCTCGCCACAGCCGCGTTCCCACCGAGCAGGGACGCGCCCAGTGCCCCGGCCAGCAGGACGGCGGTCGTCGCGCGCCGGGATCTCGACCGGTGATGTGGTGCACGGTGCATGTGGTGCATGTGTTCACCTGATTTCTCCCAGGAGGCCCCGGCCTTCAGGCCGGGGAGGAATGGGTCCTTGGAGCGGAGCCGCGTAGCGGCGGAGTTCCCTTCGTGTCTGTCGTGACCTGTGCTTTCGGCTGTTGTCAGTGGTGGCGGTTAGGTTGATGGGGTGAAGGTCGTGGTGCAGGTGAAGCTGTTGCCGTCGCCGGAGGTGGCGGCGGCTTTGGCGGCGACCCTGCGCGTGTGCAACCGGGCGGCTGATGCCGCATCGGCGGTGGCGTACGAGACGGGCACCACCACCCGCAACGAGCTGCAGAAGCTCGTCTACGCCCGCTTGAAGGCGGAGTTCGGGCTTGCTGCCCAGCCGGCCGTGCGGGTGGTGAAGAAGGTCGTGGATGCCTACGCCACGTTGCGTGCGAACATCCGGGCGGGGAACCTGGGTTCGGCCGCATCGAAGCGGCGCAGGCGTGCGGAGTCGAAGCCGGTCGTTTTCCGGTCTGATGCGGCCCAGCCGTATGACGACCGGATCCTGTCCTGGCAGCACGACGCGCGGACGGTCAGCGTCTGGACGGTGGCCGGGCGGATGAAGGGCGTCCGGTACGCCGGGCATCCCGGCCAGTTGGCGATGCTCGAGAAATACCGGCGGGGCGAGTCGGATCTCGTCCATCGGGACGGCATGTGGTTCCTGGTCGCCACCTGCGAGATTCCCGAAGCGCCGCTCAACTCCGACCCGGTGGACTGGATCGGGGTGGACCGGGGGATTACCAACCTCGCCACCACGTCGGACGGGACCAACCACCAGGGCCGTCGTCTTGGCCGGTACCGGCGCTGGCACGCCCGCAAGCGAGCCGAACTGCAGGCGAAGCAGACCCGGTCCGCTACTCGGCGGGCCAAACGCCGGGCACGCCGCGAGGCCCGGCACGCCGCCCACGTCAATCACAGGATCAGCAAAGAGATCGTGGCCGTCGCACAACGCACCGGACGGGGTGTCGCTCTCGAAGAGCTGGGTGGCATCCGTGACCGGGTACGGCCTTCTCGCGACCAGCGGGCCGCGCTCTCCTCCTGGCCGTTCCACCAGCTCGAAGAGCACATCCGCTACAAGGCCCGGCGGGCCGGGGTGCCGGTGATCTGGGTGGACGCCCGCTACACCTCGCAGATGTGCCCCAGATGCGGGCACACCGCCAGGCACAATCGTCCCGTCCGGGACACCTTCTGCTGTCGTCGGTGCGGGCTCGCTGGCCCCGCCGATCACGTCGCCGGGGTCAACGTGCGCAACCGGGCACGCTCGGCGTGGGTTCTCGTCAACGGACCCGTACCACAAAGGACCTGAACACCTCCTTTTCGCTGGTAGATGCGACCCGTGACCGCCCTGCCGTAGGGGGCAGTCGGGAGCGCGACAAGGCGCAAACGACAGAGCCAACCCGCTCGGTCGTTTACGGCCGAGAAGTTGACCCATCCCTCATTGGTCACAGCAACAGCCGTTGAAGCTAGACCTCTTTTGGCGAGACGCCAATAGGTAAGGCCGCGATACGACGAACTTTGTCCTGGGTGTGGAGAAACGAAGATCACCCGACTACCGTGTGCCGCCCGCCCTGATTTCCACCCGGCTCAATGACCCTTTCGGCACTGGGGAGTTCGTATGGACAGACGGAGCTTCAACTGGCGCCTGCTCGCCGGAGGCGCAGCCGCGGCGGCCGGCGCGACATCGTTGTCGCTCGCCGCCGCCCCTGCTGCGACCTCCGCCGAGGGAGACGCCCCGAAGACTGCCCCGGCGGGCGGTGCCGTACGCCATCTCAAGCTGTACGCCGAGAAACTGCCGGACGGTCGGATGGGCTACGGCCTCGAGAAGGGCAAGGCGACGGTGCCCGGGCCGATGATCGAGCTCATCGAGGGCGACACCCTGCACGTTGAGTTCGAGAACACGATGGACGTCCCGGTCAGCCTGCATGTCCACGGCGTCGACTACGACATCGCGAGTGACGGCACCAAGCTGAGCCGCAGTCATGTGGAGCCGGGCGGCACGCGCACGTACACCTGGCGCACCCACACCCCGGGGCGGCGCAAGGACGGCACCTGGCGGCCTGGGAGCGCGGGGTACTGGCACTACCACGACCACGTGGTCGGCACCGACCACGGGACGGGCGGGATCCGCAAGGGGCTGTACGGCCCGGTGGTGGTGCGGCGTAAGGGCGACATCCTCCCGGACAAGCAGTTCACGATCGTCTTCAACGATATGATGATCAACAACAAACCGGCCCACCAGAGCCCCGAATTCCGGGCCACGGTGGGGGACCGGGTCGAGATCGTCATGATCACGCACGGCGAGTACTACCACACGTTCCACATCCACGGTCACCGCTGGGCCGACAACAGGACCGGACTGCTCACCGGCCCTGACGACCCGTCACGCGTCATCGACAACAAGATCACGGGACCCGCCGACTCGTTCGGCTTCCAGATCATCGCGGGGGAGCATGTGGGCGCGGGAGCCTGGATGTACCACTGCCATGTGCAGAGCCACTCGGACATGGGGATGGCCGGGCTGTTCCTGGTCGCGAAACCGGACGGGACGATCCCGGGCTACGAGCCGCACGAGCACTGAGGCCGCGCCCCGGCCGGGCAGGCGGGTCAGCGACCGTAGGTGTCCCGGCACAAGGCGGTCAGCGACGGATCCGCGACCCCCTCGGAGCGGGCGCAGAGCTTCCGCATGTCGTAGTCGGGCCGCGGCCGGGCCGGCGGACGCACGCCGGGCCGGTCCGTCCGCGGGAGCCGGACCTTGGGCGGGGTGCGACGGCCGGGGAACTCCGGGTGCCCGGCGCGGCGGGGCGGGACGGGCGCGGACCTGTCGCCGTCCGGACGCGTACGGTCCGGCGTGCCCGGGGCCGGGTCCTGGTCCGGCCGTTGCTCACCCGTGCCCATGCCCTTGTCCGTGGTCTGCTGCTGCGACTTCTCGGGCGCCGTCTCCCCGAGTTCCTGGCGCGCCGACGTCTGTCCGGGTGCGAGCGGCGCGGACGAGCGGTCGCCCGCCGGAGCGAGACTCGGCGCCGGCGGCGACGCCGGCGGCCCCGACACGGAGACGCAGCCGGTCGCGGTGAGGAGGGTGAGAATAGCAAGGGGCATGGTCCGCAGGCGCATCCCACCACCTTGCCGCAGCGGGCGACGCACCTGGTAGCGGATCCGGCCCGGACCACCATGACGAGTGATCACAGGGACCGCGGGCGACGGCGGGTGACGTCGTGGATCACCGGCGACCACCATGTGATCGCCGGGACGGTCACGCCGCCCGGCGACCGGGACCCGGTCGCCGGGCGGCCGCCGGCCTTGCCAGGTCCTGCCGGACCTGACGGCCCCTTCGTCGACGACCGGCGCGCCTGACGGCCGCTCCGCAGGACCTGGAGGCGGTCATACCCCACGTCCGGGACACATGACCGCGCCTCACGGTCCCTACGCTGTACGGCATGGCAGACGCGATCGTCGTCGGATCCGGCCCGAACGGCCTTGCGGGCGCGGTCACTCTCGCCCAGGCGGCATGCGCGTCACCGTCCTGGCGGCTGCGGACGAGCCGGGCGGAGGCTGTCGTTCCGGCGAACTCACGCTGCCCGGGCTGATCCACGACCACTGCTGCGCCGTGCACGCCACGGGAGTCGCCTCACCGTTCCTGAGCTCGCTCGGCCTCGAGCGGTACGGCCTGGAGTGGGCCTGGCCCGAGGTCGATCTGGCGCACCCCCTGGACTCGGGACCGCCCGGGGTGCTGCTGCGCTCCCTCGACGCGACCGCCACCGCGCTCGGCCCGGTCGACGGCCCCGCGTGGCGAGCCGTCTTCGCCCCGCTCGCGGACGGCTTCGACGCCCTGCTCGCGGACATCATGCGGCCGATCGCCACCCACCCGCCCACCCCGTGCACCTCGCGCGGTACGGGCTCCTGGCCGCGCTGCCCGCGGCGGTGCCCGCCCGGCGATGGCGCACCGATGCCGGCCGCGCGCTGTTCGCCGGGCTCGCGGCGCACGGCTTCCACCCCAACCGCCCGCTGACCAGCGCAATCCCGCTGATGCTGGGCGCCGCCGGCCACGCCTGCGGCCGGCCCGTCGCCCGCGGCGGCTCGCGCGCCGTCAGCGATGCGCTCATCGCCCGGCTCAAGGAGCTCGGCGGGACGGTCGAGACCGGCATACGCGTCGACTCGCTGGACCAGCTCCCGCCGTACGACACCGTCCTGCTCGACCTCGCGCCCGATGCCGTCCTCCGCATCGCGGCCGACAGACTGCCGCCGCGCGTACGACGGGCTCACACACGCTTCCGGTACGCACCGGGCGCGTACAAGGTCGATCTCGCCGTCGAAGGCGGTGTGCCCTGGCGTGACGAGGGCTGCCGGCGTGCCGGCACCCTGCACCTCGGCGGCTCGGCGGCGGAGGTCGCGCACACGGAACGGGAGATCAAGCGGGGGCGGATGCCCGAACGGCCCTTCGTGCTTACCGCGCAGCAGTATCTCGCCGATCGGGGCAGATCGCGCGGCGACGTCCATCCCGTGTACGCGTACGCACACGTGCCCAACGGCTATCGCGGGAACGCGACCGAGGCCGTGCTCCGGCAGTTCGAGCGTTTCGCTCCGGACGTCCGCGAGCGGATCGTCGCGACGGCCGTACGGTCGGTCCTTGCGACCGAGGCGTGCAACCCGAACCACGTCGGCGGCGACATCATCACCGGCGCCACCGGCCCTCTCCAGCTCGCCCTGCGGCCGCGCCGCGCCACCCTGGACCCCTACAGCACCGGGATCCCGCGTCCGTCTGTGCTCCGCCGCGTCCCCGCCGGGCACGGGCGCGCACGGAATGTGCGGGCACCACGCGGCGCGCTCGGCACTGCGTGCGGCGGGCCGGGATCGGTAGCAGACTCGTTAGCTGAACCCGAGGAAGGGGCGACGCACCATGCTCACCACGCGCTACGTCACAGGTTCCCCGAACTGGCTCGAACTCGGCACGCCCGACATCGAGGGCGCCGGCGCCTTCTACGGCGGCCTCTTCGGCTGGACTTTTCAGTCGGCCGGCCCCCAGGCGGGCGGCTACGGGATGTTCCAGCTCGGCGGGAAGACGGCTGCCGGGGCGATGACCGTGCCGCCCGAGCAGGGAGCCGCCGCCTGGAATCTCTACTTCCAGTCGCCCGACGCGGACGCCACAGCCAAGCGGGTGCGCGACGGCGGCGGAACGGTCGTGGCCGAGCCTATGGACGTCTTCGACCTGGGCCGCATGGCGATCTTCACCGACCCGGCAGGCGTCGGCTTCGCGACCTGGCAGCCCGGCACCAACAAGGGCCTGGACGTACTGAACGAGACGGGTTCGCTGCGATGGGCGGAGCTCTACACGCCCGACACGGAGTCCGCCCTCGGCTTCTACCGCTCGATCTTCGGGTGGGAGGAGTTCGGCGTCCCGATCCCGGGCGGCGACACCTATACGACGGTCAACCCGGCCGGTGCGGGTCCACAAGGCATGTTCGCGGGCCTCGTCCCCCTCGAGACCGACGCCACGGAGGCGGCCGACGGTCCCTACTGGCTCCCGTACTTCGAGGTCGACGACACGGACGCATCCGTCGCCCAGGCCGAAAAGCTGGGCGGCAAGGTCCGGTTGGCACCCCTCGACCTGGAGGACGTGGGCCGCATCGCGAAGCTGGCGGACCCGTTCGGGGCCCGCTTCGCGGTCATCAAGAGCGTGCCGCAGGGCTGAGCGGTCTTGGGGAGGTGTCCGAGTGATCCGCAAAGGTCGGATCACTCGGACACCTCCGCTCCAGGATGTCCGGGTGCGAAGCCCTCAGTGTTTGTACAGTCCGCAATGTCAGCGGAGCGGTCTAGCGTGACCGCATGCCACTCGATGACGCACTGGCGGCCCGTATGGCCGAGCCGGACTTCTGGCCCGTGTACCTGTTCGACGGCGACGCACCCGACGTCTACGACGAGGATGCGGAGGACCAGGAGTCGCATGTCGCACGGTTCCAGCTGGGTGGCGGTTTCGCGCTGGTCCTCGACCTGACGCTCGCGCTGGAGTACGTCGATCTTGCCCTGGCGGCCCCAGGCCTTCCGCAGCCTGTGACGGTCGGCTGGGACGACCAGGCCCACTTCCACCCGCATGTGATGGCATGGCCGGAGCTTGACCTGCTGTGCCGTGCGGTCTCCCTGCACGACCCGGAGCTGCGGCATCCCGGGCCGATGCTGGCGTTGTTGTGCCGCTTCGCGTTTCTGACGGAGGGGGACGACCTGGACGGGGTCACGCCGCTGGTGGACGCGGCGTTCGGGCTGATGCGGCCCGGGGACGGGGGAGGCGGGGTGCAGGCGGAGACCCGCGACTGGTTCGACCTGCGGGATCTGCGCGGTACCGGGGTTGTATGGACCAGCCGGGCCGACGGCCACCGGGCCGTCGACCAGCACGGCGACGACGGTCTGCCGCTGTACTCCCTCCGCGCGCCGGACTCGGAGGACTTCCCGTTCGGTGCCTGGTCGGCGCTGCTCGCCCACGCCCGGGAGCGCATGGGTGCAGCGGCCGGCGACCGCACACTCAGGGCTCCGGCAGTACGACAGGCCCTCGACCGCTGCAGCGCGCCCGACGGATACGAGCACCTGGCCCCGCTGGCCGACGCGCTGGCCGAAGCCGGGTACACCCATCCCGTCCTGATGCGCGCGGTCGCGCAACCCAGTCACCGGGCAGAGGCCTGCTGGGCCGTCGAAACCCTGAGCGGCCTGCCGCAGGGCGAACTTGTGCCCCGCTGGTTCGGCCCGAGCCCGCTGTCCGGCAGCGAATCCTGGCGACTGTCGCTCACTCTCCCCGTGGCGGGACGTCCGTGGCGCTTCGGCCAGCAGGTCGCCGGGGAGCTCAGCACCGCCCTTCAGGACGCCGGCCTCGGCCGGGCGGAAGTCGGCGGCAGCATGTCACGGCAGGAGGGCGACGGCTACGTCCACGTGGAGGACCACCTCGACCTCCTGATCCGTGACGACCTCGCCGTCGGCGTGACGATCGTCGCCCGGATCCTGCACAGCCATGGTGCCGCGGAGACTGCCATCCTCCGGCATGCCGGAAAGGGTGACGAGGTCGTACCTCTCCGGCGGCCGAACTGACGGCCTCCCGACAGGGAACGGAAGACCAGGTGCTCAGCTGACGTTGCGCGCCGACACCACCGCACACAACCCTCACGCCACGGAGGCCGACCCCGGTCTCGGCGTCCTGATGGACGCAGCGGTGAAATCCCCTCCGGACGCCAGATCGTGACGGCCCGCCAGGGCCGCCTGGCAGGGCGCTCGCAAGGCCTCAGGGCGACCGCCACTGTTTCGTTGAGTGTTCATTGACGCGGTGTTTATGAGCTGCGGGCAACGTGTTCCGCATGCCGATCAACACCATGACGACCAGTTCGACCACCAGCAGGACCACGAGCACGATCGCCGCCGAACTCTCGTGGCAGGAATCAGCCCTTTGCGCCCAGGCCGGCCCCGAGTTCTTCTTCCCCGCCCCCGGATCCTCGACCCGCGAGGCCAAACTGCTGTGCGGCGCCTGCGAGGGACGTGTGGCGTGCCTGGAGTACGCCCTGGCGCACGACGAGCGGTTCGGGGTGTGGGGCGGGCTGTCCGAGAAGGAGCGGGGACGGCTGAGGCGTGGTCAGAGCCGGCCCGCGGGGTGACGGCCGTCCTCGGAGAGCTCGGCCCGCTCGGCGGCCTTGTCGTCGGCCGTCGGACCGGCGCGATAACCGGATGCTGACGACCCTCGTGTGTCATTACGATCAACGGGCATGGGGGACCTGATCACGGATGAGGAGTTTGCGGCGTTCGGCCGCACGGTGGACCGGCTGCGGACGCTGCCGCTGGACGATCCGACGCGCAGGCGGGGCGAGGAGCTCGCCGCCTCGTTCGCCAGGGAAAGCCGGAACAAACGACGCAAGGCCCGTCAGCGGGCGCGCTCCGAGGCCGACGCCGCGCTGAGTGCCGCCACCGCCACCGGTGCGCTCGACCGCCGTGAGGACACCGCGCTGGAGCTGCGGCACGGGACGGTGGGGGAGTATCTGAAGCCCCGCCACTGCTATGTCTGCAAATCGCTCTATCGGCAGGCCGACGCGTTCTACCACCGGCTCTGCCCCGACTGCGCCCGCGACAACGCAGCCCGCCGCGCCCTGCGGACCGACCTCTCCGGCCGCCGTGTGCTGCTGACCGGCGGCCGGGTGAAGATCGGTTTCCAGCTCGCGCTGATGATGCTCCGGGACGGCGCCGACGTCCTCGTCACGAGTCGCTTTCCGCAGGACACGCTGCGCCGGTTCCGTGCGGTCGAAGGGAGCAGGGAGTGGTCCGAGCGGCTGACCGCCATCGCGATCGACCTGCGCGACCCGCGGCAGGTGCTCGGCCTGTGCGACCGGCTCCGCGCGGACGGCACGCCCCTCGACATACTCGTCAACAACGCGGCGCAGACCATCCGGCGGCCGCCCGACTCGTACGCCCTGCTGGCCGCGGGCGAGGCAGGCCCGCCACCGCGTGGCGTGCTCTCCGCGCCCGGGTACGCGCCGATGGCCGACGTCGGCCGGCCGGCAGGCTCCCTCGCCCTCGTCCTGCCCGACGCGGACGAGGCCGGTCTGCTGCCCGACGCCGCACCCTCCAACTCCTGGTCCACACGCATCGGTGAACTCGACCCCGCCGAACTGCTCGAGACCCAGCTCGTCAACGCCGTGGCACCCGCGCTGCTCTGCGACCGGCTGCTGCCGCTGCTGCTCGCGTCACCGCGGCCGCGCCGGTACATCGTCAACGTGTCGGCGGTGGAGGGCCGGTTCGCCGTGCGCAACAAGACCGGCGGCCATCCGCACACCAACATGGCCAAGGCCGCTCTCAACATGCTGACCCGCACCAGTGCGGCGGAACTCGCCGCGCAGGGTGTGCACATGTGCAGCGTGGACACGGGCTGGATCACCGACGAGAACCCGGCCCCGCGCAAGGCGCGGATCGCCGCGGCCGGCACCCGCACGCCGCTCGACATCGTGGACGGCGCGGCGCGCGTGTACGACCCGATCGTGCGGGGTGAGGCGGGTGCGCCGGTGGCCGGCGTGTTCCTCAAGGACTACCGCGCGGCCGACTGGTGACGGCAGGGGCGGGGACAGGTGCAGGCTCAGGGGGCAGTCGCAGCGGCAGCGTCGCCCCGGCGGGCGGTCAGCTCGACGGGATGCGGAACGTCTCCCCGTTCGTGCGCCACGCCAGCGGCGCGGCCAGCTCCATGTTCCCGTTCCGGAGGAACTCCCGCTGCTCGGTGTCGATTCGGGACGTGTCGCGCTCGGACCGGGTGAGCCTGGTCAGCATCACGGCCCGGCCCGCATCGAGGAAGGCGTTGAGGTACGCCTTCTCGTCGCCGCCCTCCGCCGCCGTCTTCGCCTTGTTCATCGCCGCCTGCCGGATGCCGTAGAAGCCGTCGGCCTCCAGGCCGGGGCCGTGCAGCACCATGGCGTCGTAGTAGATGAACTGGCCGAGCGTGCCGAGGCCGTCCATCTTCGCGAGCCGGACGGCCGGGTCGAAGTAGATCCGGTCCCGGGCCTCGTCCTGGGCCTTCCGGAAGGAGGGCTTCTGCGCCTCCCGCGCCCAGGCGTCCGTGAACCCGGGGTCGAGGCCCTCGTGGGAGTCGGTGCCGTCGACCTTGCGGAGGGCGGGCAGGTAGCGGGCGAGTCCGTTGTCCGGGTGGGCGGTGGTGTACGACTCGACCAGCTGGAGCATGTCGTTCGTGCCGGAGCAGAAGCCGACCACTCCGGCGGTGTAGCCGTTGCCGTCGCCGTGGTCCTCGATCGCGTCGTACTGGCCGCGCCAGTCGAGCGTGGAGTTGTCCGCGCTGGCCACGAGCCGCGCGGCGATCTCCTTCTTCGCGGGGTCGGCGAGGCCCGGCGGCAGCTTCGCGATGCGGGCCTCCAGCGCCTTCTGCTCCGACGCCGAGCCCGCCTTCAGGGGGTTCGCGGCGTGGCTCGGCGCCTGCGACGCCATGTTCGGCCGGTCGGCGAGCGGCACGTCCGACTCGCCGCCTCCGCCGATGAAGACGGACACGGCTATCGCGACGGGCGCGGCCACGAGGAGGATGCGGGTCACAGGCTTCACGCGGCACAGCGTACGGGGATGCTCACCTGCGTAAACGCCCCGCCCTGCGGAATCATCCCTTCCGCACCGCAGTGGCCGGGAGTATCCCTCGGGGACCCGAGGCGCCCTCTGCCTGCCCCGTCCGCCGCGTCGGTGCCCTGGCGTGCATCAGGCCGCCGCGCGGGTGGTCCCGTCGCCTGGGTCCGCCGCGTGGGTCAGCGCGCAGCCCGGGTCCGCCGTGGGCGTCAGCCCGCTGCCCGGGTCCGCCGTGGGCGTCAGCCCGCTGCGCGCGCCGCCAACCGCGTCTTGCGCGCCGCGAGCCTCTCGTCGAACTTGCCGGCCTCTGCGTCCAGTCCGCCCATGTACAGGCCCAGTTCCTCCTGCGCCTTCAGGCCCTCGGGGCCGAGCCCGTCGATCTCCAGGACCTTCAGGAACCGCAGCACCGGCTGCAGCACGTCGTCGTGGTGGATGCGCAGGTTGTAGATCTCGCCGATCGCCATCTGCGCCGCAGCCCGCTCGAAGCCAGGCATGCCGTGCCCGGGCATCCGGAAGTTGACCACGACGTCGCGCACGGCCTGCATCGTCAGATCCGGGGCGAGCTCGAAGGCGGCGCCCAGCAGGTTCCGGTAGAAGACCATGTGCAGGTTCTCGTCGGTGGCGATCCGCGCCAGCATCCGGTCGCAGACCGGGTCGCCCGACTGATGCCCGGTGTTGCGGTGCGAGATGCGCGTCGCCAGCTCCTGGAAGGCGACGTACGCCACCGAGTGCAGCATGGAGTGGCGGTTGTCGGACTCGAAGCCCTCCGACATGTGCGCCATGCGGAACTGCTCCAGCTTGTCCGGGTCGACGGCACGCGAGGCGAGCAGGTAGTCGCGCATCACGATGCCGTGCCGGCCCTCCTCCGCGGTCCAGCGGTGGACCCAGGTGCCCCAGGCGCCGTCACGGCCGAAGAGCGTCGCGATCTCGTGGTGGTAGCTCGGCAGGTTGTCCTCGGTGAGCAGGTTCACGACGAGGGCGATCTTGCCGATGTCGGTGACCTTGGACTGGCCGGGCTCCCAGGGCTCGCCGTCCTCGAAGAGGCCGGGGAAGTTCCGCCCGTCGGCCCACGGGACGTACTCGTGCGGCATCCAGTCCTTGACGACCTTGAGATGCCGGTTGAGCTCCTTCTCCACGACCTCTTCCAGCGCGTACAGCAGCCGGGCGTCCGTCCACGCTTCTGAACTGCCGAGGTGGGGAGAGGTGATCGTCACGGGTGCTCCTGGGGACGCGGAAACATATCAGGGGACGCATGCAGCGCCGAGGCCGCGGGCACTCCGCCGGATGGCCTGGGGAAGGCGGATTACCTACGGCCTCGTAGGTTACGAAACCGTAGGTTAAAGGCCAGGTAAGCCGTGGGCCAAGCCTGACCTCCTCATGTCCCGTAACGTCCGGTTATGTATGCAGGTCCCGGAGGCGCACCGAGAGGCAGGTCACGCAGCCTTCGAGCTTCTCGAACTCGCTGATGTCCACGAGAACCGGGACATAACCGAGATCCTTGAACAGCTCTGCCGTCTTCGGTGCACTCGCCGCCATCAGCAGCTTTCCGCCACCCAGCAGCACCACGTGCGCCCCGGGCTCCTCCGGCACCGGCAGGAATCGCGGAAAGAGCGACGGCTGCTCCACCAGCGGCTCGTACCCGATCACGGTCCCGTCCGGCAGTGCGGTCACCGCCGACTTCAGGTGCAGCACCTTCGACACCGGTACGGGGACCACGCGCGCCCCCAGCGGCTCGAACGCCGCCCGGAGCTGCTGGACGCCCGCCGCGTTGGTCCGCCCGCCGCGGCCCACGTACACCGTGTCGCCGATCTTGAGCACATCCCCGCCGTCGAGCGTGCCCGGCTCCCACACCCAGTTCACCGAGCAGCCGAGGCGGGCCAGCGACTCTTCGACGGCCGTGGTCTCCGGCCTGCGGGACTCGGCTCCGGA
This sequence comes from Streptomyces sp. NPDC002133, assembly GCF_040296405.1. Lineage (NCBI taxonomy): Bacteria > Bacillati > Actinomycetota > Actinomycetes > Kitasatosporales > Streptomycetaceae > Streptomyces > Streptomyces sp. NPDC002133. The sequence goes on from NZ_JBEOXF010000026.1 coordinate 42,086, forward strand.
CCTGGCGATGAGGGCCACGTTCCGGAACATCACCACCGTGTCCTCGACGAAGACCCCGTCCGGGCAGTCGTCGGCGGGCTCGGTCTCCACGGTCTCCCAGCCGTGCTCGCGCAGGGCGTCCGCGTACGCCTCCCACTGGGCGAGCGCCGCCTCCGTGTCGACGGGGCGGCGCTCGACATGGGTGACCATGCCCTCGGCCAGGCGCGGGCTCGGGCGTCGGATCAGGGCTCTTCTGCTCGGCACGGGGTCTCCTGGGCGGACTCGGGGGTGACGGCGCCCATCCTCGGGGGATGACGGCGCCCATCATTAGCCCTACCTGCCCGGTGCCGTAAAGACCCACTCGGGGGTCACCCGGATACGCGGGGATCACCGCTCCCTCGTCATTGCTCCTCCTCCGCCGGTGCCCGGCGCACCTCGTCGGCCGTCGTGGGCCGCAACTCGCCGTCGAGCAGGAGCCAGCGCGTGATTCCGAGGGACTCCAGGAACCGCACATCGTGGCTCGCCACGATCAGCGCACCCTCGTACGCCTCCAGCGCGGCCGTCAGACTGCGCACACTCGCCATGTCCAGATTGTTCGTCGGCTCGTCCAGCATGAGCAGCTGGGGAGCCGGCTCGGCGAGCAGCAGCGCCGCCAGCGCGGCACGGAACCGCTCTCCGCCGGACAGAGTCCCGGCCGCACGGTCCGCCCGCGCCCCCTTGAACAGGAAACGCGCCAGCCGTGCCCGGATCGCGTTGTCCGTCGCCGCGGGTGCGAACCGGGCCACGTTCTCCGCCACGCTCAGCCCGTCGTCGAGCAGGTCCAGCCGCTGCGGCAGGAAGCGCAACGGCACCTGGGCCGTCACCTCTCCCGCGACCGGCTCCAACTGCCCGGCGATCGTGCGCAACAGCGTCGTCTTCCCCGCGCCGTTCCGCCCGACGAGCGCGATCCGCTCCGGGCCGCGCAGCTCGAACTCGCCCGCGACCCGGCCCCCGTGGAGCAGCTCCACACCGGAGAGCCGCAGTACGTCGCGGCCCGGATGGACCTTGGTGTGCGGCAGCTCGACGCGGATCTCGTCGTCGTCGCGCACCGCCTCGACCGCGGCGTCGAGCCGCTCCCTCGCCTCCTCCAACTTCTCGGTGTGCATGATGCGGTGCTTGCCGGCGGAGACCTGGGCCTCCCGTTTACGGGCACCCATCACGATCTTCGGCTCACGCTTGCTGTCGAACATCTTCTGGCCGTACCGCTTGCGGCGGGCCAGCTTCACCTGGGCATCGGCCAGTTCACGCTTCTGCCGCTGCACATCGGCCTCCGCGACGCGGACCATGCGCTCGGCGGCCTGCTGCTCGACGGCGAGCGCTTCCTCGTACGCCGAGTAGGCGCCGCCGTACCAGGCGACCTCGCCGTCCCGCAGATCGGCGATCTGGTCGACCCGCTCCAGAAGTTCACGGTCGTGGCTGACCACGACCATCACCCCGGACCAGGCCTGGACCGCGTCGTACAGCCGACCCCTCGCGTACAGATCCAGATTGTTGGTCGGCTCGTCGAGCAGCAGCACGTCCGGGCGGGCCAGCAGCAGCGCCGCGAGCCGCAGCAGGACGCACTCGCCGCCCGACATCTCGCCGATGGTCCGGTCCAGGTCGATGTGCCCGAGGCCGAGCTGGTCGAGCGTGGCGCGTGCGCGCTCCTCGACGTCCCAGTCGTCGCCGACCGCCGTGAAGTGCTCCTCGCGCACATCGCCCGCCTCGATGGCGTGCAGCGCGGCGCGGGTGGCGGCCACACCGAGCGCCTCGTCCACACGCAGGGCCGTGTCGAGCACCAGATTCTGCGGCAGGTACCCGACTTCGCCCGCGACCCGCACGGAGCCGCCGGTGGGCGTGAGCTCACCCGCGATCAGGCGGAGCAGCGTCGACTTCCCGGAGCCGTTGAGGCCGACCAGGCCGGTCCTGCCGGGGCCGGCGGCGAGCTGGAAGTCCTCGAAGACCAGGGTGCCGTCCGGCCAGGAGAAGGAGAGGGACGTGCAGGTGACGGAGGTGGGGAGCGTAGACATGGTGGGTCTCCCTGTTGCGATGGAAGGGGTAAGGGCAACGGGTGAGACACCGGTGACACCGGTCGGGACAGCTCGGGACAGCACAAAGGCCCTGGTCCGGAGGGACGGGACGGCTCGTACGCCGAGGTCGCACACGGGCGCGCGGGAGATGCCGCGACACACGGTGTCTCAAGACCTCAGACGAGCAATGTCCTTCTCCGATCAACGACAACAGGGCCGTCATCGAAAGTACGCCCGGGCAGGGCCTGGGGCAAACGAATTACTCAGCAGGCGTCGCGCAACAGCTCGGCGAGGTCCTCGTCCAGGCCGAGGTGGAGGTGCTCGCGGCCCGCAGGAACCAGCCCCTGCGCCCGCTCGAGGAAACGCCGCAGTTCGGAGGAGCGGATGTGGATCACCGCGGTGCCCTCGGGAGCGTGGAACTCCACAACCGTGCGGTCGTATCCGTACGGCCGCACCCGCACGTCACCCAGTCCCGTCGGCGCCTCCATGCCCTCCGTGAGCAGCTCGCGCGAGAACGCCCAGGACACCTGGGTGCCCTCCAGGGTCGCCGGAGGAGGGAATTCCATGCTGACGGCGAACGGATCCGCAGGGTCGTAGCGGAGGGTCGTCGGTACGGATTCCATCTGCGGCGCGGATGCGACCAGACGTGCCTGCACGGCCTGCTCGATGACGGTGGACAAGGCCCGCTCCCTCTCTTCGATACGGCGCGGCGACGTCTCCACGCACAGAGGAAGACGGTGGAACGGCGAAATCCGTGCATCGGTGGGAAAGGCCGGGGCAGTGAGCTGCGTCACCGCCGGCGGCGGTGCAACCGGCACGGGACGCGGTCTGGACCGGGTGCCGGTGGTGGGCTACGTTCGCGCGCCATGACGTCCATGGGGAAGACGAGACGAACGGTGTCGCTGGGACTGTGCGGGGCGGCGCTTGCCGCGGCCCTCGCCGCCCCGGGCACGGCGCAGGCCGGCGAGCGGTGGCAACCGCACTGGGAACTCAAGCAGACCGGCACGGAGGTGCGGTTCCGGGGGCTCGCCGCCGTCACCCGGGACACCGCGTGGGCCGCGGGTTCCAAGGGCACGGTGCTCCGCACCACCGACGGCGGCAGGAACTGGCGGAACGTCTCCCCGCCGGGCGCCGGTGAGCTGGAGTTCCGGGACATCGAGGCCTTCGACGGCAGACGGGCCGTCGTCCTGGCCATCGGAGAGGGCGAGGCATCCCGTGTCTTCCGCACCGGCGACGGCGGGGCGACCTGGACCGAGTCCTTCCGCAACACCGATCCGAAGGCCTTCTACGACTGCATCACCTTCTTCGACAGCAGCCACGGCCTCGCGATGAGCGATCCGGTCGACGGGAAGTACCGGATCCTGTCGACCGGCGACGGCGGCAAGTCCTGGAAGGTGCTGCCGAGCGAGGGGATGCCGCCCGCCCAGCCCGGCGAGGCGGGCTTCGCGGCGAGCGGCCAGTGCCTGGTCAGCTCCGGGCCCAAGGACGTCTGGCTGGCGACCGGAGGCGGCGCCACCGCGCGCGTCCTGCACTCCGCGGACCGCGGACTGCACTGGACAGCCGCCGAGTCGACCGTCCCGGCCGGCGACCCGGCCCGCGGCGTGTTCGGCCTCGCCTTCCGCGATCGCACGCACGGACTCGCCGTCGGCGGCGACTACCGGGCCGGCCAGGCGTCCCCGCAGGCCGGGGCGGTGACCCGGGACGGCGGCCGCAGCTGGCGGCAGGCGACGACCCCGCCGCCCGCCTACCGCTCGGGAGTCACCTGGCTCCCGCACAGCCGGTCAGCCGCGCTCGCCGTCGGCCCCACCGGTACGGACCTGACGACGGACGGCGGCCGCAGCTGGCGCACCGTCGACACCGGCTCCTACGACACCGTCGACTGCACACCGGACTTCGGCTGCTGGGCGGCGGGCGAGAAGGGACGCGTGGCACGCCTGGAGCGGTGACGAGCGGTGACGAGCGGTGCCGAGGACGGATGCCGTCGCCACCGGGCGCGCGCCCGTACGCCGCCTGCGCCAGGCCGGATCGGTCGTGACAGGCGGCCTACGGGCGGCCGGAAGCGCTCCGGGCGTCTGCCCTACGCGAGAGGCTGCTGCCTGTACTGCTCCAGCGCCGGCGCCGTCTTCGTGGCCACGAACTCCGTGATCCGGTACTCGCACACCCCGCCCACCGTGTACGGGTCGGCCGCCGCGATCGCCTCGATGCGTACGCGGTCGGCGCCGACGGCGATCAGCACACCGCCGTCGCGCGGGTTCTTGCGGCCCGAGGCGAGGACGACGCCCTCCTCGTACAGGGCCTCCAGCCAGGCCACATGAGCTTCCAACAGTTCGTCGACACGCTCGATCGGTGCGGTGTAGGTCAATTCCATTACGAACATGATCGGCAGGTTAGCCGGGTGTCTAAGGTGGAAGTCACCATGACCACCATCAGGACACCCGCCGACGCGACCGAGGCCCGCGCCGTCCAGGACGAGCTGCGCGCCCGCGTCGTACTCGACGAGCCCGGGCCGCCGCCCGGCAGCGGCCTGGTCACCGGAGTGGACGTGGCCTACGACGACGAGCGCGACATCGTCGTCGCGGCCGCCGTCGTCCTCGATGCCCGCACGCTCGCCGTCGTCGAGGAGGCCACCGCGGTCGGCAAGGTGGCATTCCCCTACATACCGGGGCTCCTCGCCTTCCGTGAGATCCCGACCGTGCTGGCCGCGCTGGAGTCCCTGAAGGCCGGCCCCGGGCTCGTCGTCTGCGACGGTTACGGCCGCGCCCACCCCCGCCGTTTCGGACTCGCCAGCCACCTCGGCGTCCTCACCGGACTGCCGGTGATCGGCGTCGCCAAGAACCCCTTCACCTTCACCGCCGACCCGCCGGGCGACCGGCGCGGGGACGTCTCGCCGCTCCTCGCGGACGACGGCGAGGAACTCGGCAGGGCGCTGCGCACCCAGGCCGGCGTCAAGCCGGTGTACGTCTCGGTCGGCCACCGCGTCTCGCTCGACAACGCCTGCGCCCACACGCTCGCCCTCGCCCCCCGCTTCCGTCTGCCCGAGTCCACGCGGCGTGCGGACGCGCTGTGCCGGCGCGCGCTGCGGGAGGAGACGGTCGCATGAGTAGCGGAGTGCGGCGATCTGAGTAGCCGTACGGATGCCCGCCGCGCTTCATGATCGGCAGGCTGACCGTATGACGACACACCGAGCCATCCCGAAGCACCGCGCCGCCTCCGCAGCATCTGCCGACTTCCGGCCCGTCGAGCGGGGCGTGAACGCCGTGCTGTTCGGTGCGCTGGTGATCGGGCTCGTGTGGCTGGGTTCGATGGTGTACACGATCGCCGGATGGGCGATGGACTAGGGCGTCGCGTGCGGGGCCCACGCGGCGGAGCCGCACATTGGCACAGCCCCCGCTTCCCGAACCGGGGGCTGCGCCCCCGGCCGCGGGCGGGCCCACCGGACGGTGCCGGCGCGCACCAGGCGGCGGGGAGAAGGCCCTCCGCAGCGCCACGCCCTCGCCCCCGCCGCACACCCCTACCGCGCGTGCGCCACCCGGAAGACGATGCCCGCGGCGCGCAGCCGGGCGATCAGGGCGTCGCCCAGGGCGACGGCCGTGGTGACCTGGCCCGCCGTCGCGGGGAGTTCGTCGAACGCGAGGCTGAGGACCGACTCCGCCAGCATCTTCGCCGTTTCGCCGTAGCCGGGGTCACCGCCCGACACCTCCGTGAAGACCCGGTGCCCCCCGCCCTCGCCGACGAAGCGGACGCGGAACCAGCTCCGTTCGCGCTGTTCCGCACTGGGCCCGCGGCCCGGCTCGTAGCGGGCCATCAGCCACTCGCGGGCGGGCGGGACCTGGGCCAGTGCCGCGAGGGCCCCGAGCGCGGCGGGGCCGCCGAGTGCCACCGGGAGCGTCCTGACCGACGCGTAGTGCCGGTACTGGAAGTCGGGGCCGTAGCGCTTGAGCCCCGCCGCCGACCGCGCCACTATCCGCGGGTCCAGCGTCGGGAGCGGCAGCGCCCAGGTGCCGGTCTCCCTGCTGAACCGGGGCGTTCCGAGCGGAGCCCGGGCCCGGCGGCCCACCAGCCGCGGCTCGTGCAGCCGCCGCTCCCGCGCCGCCCGCACGGCCTCGCGCTGCCGGCCCATCGCGGTGACGGCGGACGCGAACGTACCGCCGGAGAACATCCCGCCACCGCTGACGAAACCGTCGACCCGCAGCGGCACGTCCTGTGGCAGCTGCTGGACCGTGAAGTAGGCGCCCAGGTCGTGCGGTACGGAGTCGAATCCGCAGGCATGCACGAGCCGGGCCCCCGTCTCGCGGGCGCGCGCGTCGTGGCGTACGAACATCGTGTCCACGAACTCCGGCTCACCGGTGAGGTCGGCGTAGTCCGTCCCGGCCTCGGCGCAGGCGGCGACCAGCGGCTCCCCGTACCAGACGTACGGGCCGACGGTCGTGGCGACGACACGGGTGGACTCGGCGAGTTCGCGCAGCGAGTCCGGGTCCGAGGCGTCGGCGACGAGCAGCGGCAGCTCGGAACAGGCCGGATCGATCGCGGCGAGCCGCTCGCGCAGCCGCTCCAGCTTGGCCGCGCTGCGCCCGGCGACGGCCCAGCGGCAGTCCTTGGGCGCATGCGTCGCCAGGTACTCCGCGGTGAGTGTCCCGACGAAGCCGGTGGCTCCGAAGAGCACGATGTCGTACGGCCGCTCCGGTCCGTTCTGCCTGTTCAATGACCCCTCCGCCTGCTAGCCCCGCGCCGATGTCGCTGGGCGAGGCTAGCGTGGGACCGGACGGACCGTGCGACCGGGAGGAGCGGGATGGCGGCACCACCGAAGGCGGCCCTGGCGAAATGGGAGAGGGTGCGGTCCTTTGCCCTGGGTCTGCCGGGCGCAGGCGAGGAATTCCCGTGGGGCGACACCGTCGTGAAGGTCAACAAGAAGATCTTCGTCTTCCTGGGCACGAACGACGGCAGCTATCCGCTCGGTATCGGGGTCAAGCTGAAGGACGAGGCGATACATGCGCACGCCCTGTCCTGCCCGGGTGCCGAGCCGTCGGGATACGGCCTGGGGAAAGCGGGCTGGGTGCAGATCCCCCTGGCCCCGAAGGGCGCTCCCGGTGCCGACGTGCTCTGCGACTGGGTCGAGGAGAGCTACCGCACCATCGCCACGAAGAAGCTGATCGCAGAGCTGGACGCGCGCTGACGACGACGCGCACTGGTGACGACGCGCACGCGTCCAGATCTCCGAGGTCACCGGTAGTCGTCGGGGTGGTCCTGCATCCAGACGTTGATCCGGTCGCGTGTGCCCAGGAGTTCCGCCTCGTGCTTCTTGAGGTTCGGGTAGCTCCGGTCCGCGCCGATGGTCTTGTGCAGCTCCCCGATCCAGGCGATGGGCTCGGGGAAGTGCCCGGGGCCCTTGGGATCGGCCTTCATCGCGGCGTCCAGCCCTTCCAACTCGTCGTACACGCGCCCGAGGACATACGCGCAGTTCCCCTCGGTCGTGCAGCTGTCGTCGAGCGTGGCCTGCAGCCCGGCGAACGCGTCGGGGACCTTTTCGGGTCCGGGTGTGGGCATCACGGTGGCCGCGTCAGCCGTCGGCGCCTCGTCCGCCGCCGTGGGAGACGCGGGAGCCGCGGCTGCCGTCGGGCTGTCCGTGACGCCGCCGGGCTCCGCGCCGTCCACGGACGAGCAGGAGATCAGCAGTGCCGCCGGAAGTGCGACGAGCGATGCGACGCGGACGGGGCGGGGTATACGCATGAAGTCTCCGTTCTCGGATCCGGCGGGCAGACTCTACTGCCACCGGCGAGAAAACCAAGCGCTTGCTCGCCTCAAGGGCTTGTGCGGAGTGGAACGCGTTCTTAACATCACTGATGTTACATCAGTTGTGTCATAGTGCTGGGGGCTTGATGGCAGCGACAGGGAACGGTCCGCCGAGCGGTCCGCTGGCCGGAGTTCGCGTGGTCGAACTGGCGGGAATCGGACCCGGTCCGTTCGCCGCCATGCTGCTCGCCGACCTCGGCGCCGATGTCGTGAGGATCGACCGCCCCGGCGGCGCGGGACTCGCGATCGACCCGGCGTACGACCTCACCAACCGCAGCAAGCGGTCCGTGCTCGTCGATCTGAAGGCCGACGGCGGGCCCGAGCAGGTCCTGGACCTGGTCGAGCGCGCCGATGTGCTGATCGAGGGGTACCGCCCCGGAGTCGCCGAGCGGCTCGGCATCGGACCCAAGGAGTGCCACGCCCGCAACCCGCGGCTGGTGTACGGGCGGATGACCGGCTGGGGCCAGGAGGGGCCGCTCGCCCAGCGGGCCGGACACGACATCGCGTACATCGCCGTCACCGGCACCCTCGGCATGATCGGGAAGCCCGACGAGCCGCCCGCCGTACCCGCCAACCTCGTCGGCGACTACGCCGGCGGTTCGCTCTATCTCGTCATCGGCGTGCTCGCCGCACTGCAGCACGCTCGCACTCCCGGCGGCACCGGCCAGGTCGTGGACGCGGCGATCGTCGACGGGGCCGCGCATCTCGCCACGATGATCCACGGGATGATGGCGGCGGGCGGCTGGCAGGATCGGCGCGGTGCGAACCTCCTCGACGGCGGCTGCCCCTTCTACGGGAACTACGAGACCGCCGACGGGCAGTACATGGCGGTCGGGCCGCTCGAGCAGCAGTTCTACAACGAGTTCGTCGAGCTGCTCGGCATCACGGACGAGGCCCCGGCCCGCAAGGACTTCGCCCGCTGGGGCGAGCTGCGCCGGGTCGTGGCCGACCGCTTCCGTACGAAGACGCGCGAGGAGTGGACGGCGGTCTTCGAGGGCTCCGACGCGTGTGTCGCGCCCGTGCTGTCACTGCGCGAGGCCCCGTCCCATCCGCATCTCGCCGCGCGGAGCACCTTCGTCCACCACGGCGGGATCACCCAGCCGGCGCCCGCGCCGCGGTTCTCCGAGACGCCGGGTTCCGTGCGGCGCCCGCCCGCGCAGCCGGGCGCGGACACCGAAGAGGTGGCACGCGACTGGGACGTGCCGAGCATCCGGCAGCAGGGCGGGGAGCAATGAAGGGGCGGGAGCAGTGAAGGGAATGAGCGGAATGAGTGGAACAGGCGGAATGGAACGACAGATCTTCGGCGCCGAGCACGACGCGTTCCGCGAGACCGTCCGGACCTTCCTCGCCAAGGAGGTGCTGCCGCACTACGAGCAGTGGGAGAAGGACGGCATCGTCTCGCGTGCCGCCTGGCTGGCGGCGGGCAGGCAGGGACTCCTCGGGCTCGCCGTTCCCGAGGAGTACGGCGGAGGCGGGAACGCCGACTTCCGCTACAGCGCCGTGCTCGCCGAGGAGTTCGCCCGGGCCGGTGCCGCCGGGCTCGCCATCGGGCTGCACAACGACATCATCGGCCCGTACCTCACCTCGCTCGCCACCGAGGAGCAGAAGCGGCGCTGGCTGCCCGGCTTCTGCAGCGGCGAGATCATCACCGCCATCGCGATGACCGAGCCGGGTGCCGGCTCCGACCTCCAGGGCATCCGCACCACCGCGGAGGACCGCGGCGACCACTGGCTGCTCAACGGCTCCAAGACGTTCATCTCCAACGGCATCCTCGCCGACCTGGTGATCGTCGTCGCGAAGACGACCGCCGAGGGCGGGGCCAGGGGACTGTCGCTGCTCGTCGTCGAGCGCGGCATGGAGGGCTTCGAGCGCGGCCGCAACCTCGACAAGATCGGCCAGAAGGCGCAGGACACGGCGGAGCTCTTCTTCACCGACGTACGCGTCCCGAAGGAGAACCTGCTCGGCGACCTCCACGGCGCCTTCCTCCATCTGATGACCAATCTCGCCCAGGAGAGGCTCAACATCGCGGTCGCCGGGATCGCGGCGGCCGAGTTTCTGCTGGAGATCACCACGCAGTACGTGAAGGAGCGCGAGGCGTTCGGGCGCTCGCTCGCCAAGCTCCAGCACATCCGCTTCGAGATCGCCGAGATGGCCACCGAGTGCGCCGTCACCCGCACGTTCCTCGACCGCTGCATCGTCGATCACTCGAACGGGGAGCTCGACGCCGTGCATGCGTCGATGGCCAAGTGGTGGGCCACGGAGCTGCAGAAACGCGTCGCCGACCGCTGCCTCCAGCTGCACGGCGGATACGGCTACATGAGTGAGTACCGGGTCGCGAAGGCGTTCACGGACGGCCGCATCCAGACGATCTACGGCGGCACCACCGAGATCATGAAGGAGATCATCGGCCGCTCCCTGCTCTCCTGACCCCGGTCCTCACCCGTCCCTTCCCACTCCTCACTCCGTTTGCGCAGCTCTCATTCGTGATGCGAAAGGCTCTGTCTTGAGTACCGAAGCGTTTGTGTACGACGCGATCCGCACCCCGCGCGGCCGCGGAAAGGCCAACGGCGCCCTGCACGGCACCAAGCCCATCGACCTCGTCGTCGGGCTGATCCACGAGATCCGCGCCCGCCACCCGGAGCTGGACCCGGCGGCCATCGACGACATCGTCCTCGGCGTCGTCGGCCCGGTCGGCGACCAGGGCTCCGACATCGCCCGTATCGCCGCCATCGCGGCCGGACTGCCGGACACCGTCGCGGGCGTGCAGGAGAACCGCTTCTGCGCCTCGGGTCTGGAGGCCGTCAACCTGGCCGCGGCGAAGGTCCGCTCCGGCTGGGAGGACCTGGTGCTCGCCGGCGGCGTCGAGTCGATGTCCCGGGTGCCGATGGCGTCCGACGGCGGCGCCTGGTTCGCCGACCCGATGACCAACTTCGACACCGGCTTCGTACCGCAGGGCATCGGTGCCGACCTGATCGCCACCATCGAGGGCTTCTCGCGGCGCGACGTCGACGAGTACGCGGCGCTCTCCCAGGAGCGGGCCGCGGCCGCCTGGAAGGACGGGCGCTTCGACCGCTCCGTCGTCCCGGTGCAGGACCGCAACGGGCTGGTCGTGCTCGACCACGACGAGCACATGCGCCCGGGCACCACCGCCGACTCGCTGGCCGCGCTCAAGCCCTCGTTCGCGGGCATCGGCGACATGGGCGGCTTCGACGCCGTCGCGCTGCAGAAGTACCACTGGGTCGAGAAGATCGACCACGTCCACCACGCCGGCAACTCCTCGGGCATCGTGGACGGCGCCTCGCTCGTCGCGATCGGCTCCAAGGCCGTCGGCGAGCGGTACGGGCTCACGCCCCGGGCCCGCATCGTCTCCGCGGCGGTCTCGGGCTCCGAGCCCACCATCATGCTCACCGGCCCGGCCCCGGCGACCCGCAAGGCCCTGGCCAAGGCCGGACTGACCATCGACGACATCGACCTGGTCGAGATCAACGAGGCGTTCGCCGCGGTCGTGCTGCGCTTCGTACGGGACATGGGGCTCTCCCTGGACAAGGTCAACGTCAACGGCGGCGCCATCGCGCTCGGCCACCCGCTCGGCGCCACCGGCGCGATGATCCTCGGCACGCTCGTCGACGAACTGGAACGCCAGGACAAGCGGTACGGCCTGGCAACGCTCTGCGTCGGCGGCGGCATGGGCGTCGCCACCGTCGTCGAGCGTCTCTGACCGTCCCGTCCCTTCCCCTTCCCGCCGTACGGAGAGCAGCAATGGCAGCAACACCGACGAGTTCCACCATCCGCTGGGAACAGGACGAGACCGGCGTCGTCACCCTCGTCCTCGACGACCCCAACCAGTCCGCCAACACGATGAACCAGGCCTTCAAGGACTCCATCGCGGCGATCGCCGACCGCGCCGAGGCCGAGAAGGACTCGATCCGCGGCATCATCTACACCTCCGCCAAGAAGACCTTCTTCGCGGGCGGCGACCTCAAGGACATGATCAGGCTCCGGCCCGAGGACGCCCGGCTCGCCTTCGACACCGGCACGGCCATCAAGAACTCGCTGCGCCGCATCGAGACCCTCGGCAAGCCGGTCGTCGCGGCCATCAACGGTGCCGCCCTCGGCGGCGGTTACGAGATCGCGCTCGCCTCCCACCACCGCATCGCGCTCGACGCGCCCGGCTCCAAGATCGGCCTGCCCGAGGTCACCCTCGGCCTGCTCCCCGCGGGCGGTGGCGTCACCCGCACCGTGCGCCTCATGGGCATCGCGGACGCGCTGCTGAAGGTGCTGCTGCAGGGAACCCAGTACGCCCCGCAGCGCGCGCTGGAGAACGGCCTTGTCCACGAAGTGGCCGCCACGCCCGAGGAGATGCTCGCCAAGGCGCGCGCCTTCATCGACGCCCACCCCGAGTCCCAGCAGCCCTGGGACGTCAAGGGCTACAGGATCCCGGGCGGTACGCCGTCCAACCCGAAGTTCGCCGCCAACCTGCCCGCCTTCCCGGCCAACCTCAAGAAGCAGCTGAACGGCGCCCCGTACCCGGCACCGCGCAACATCCTCGCGGCCGCCGTCGAGGGCTCCCAGGTGGACTTCGAGACCGCGCTGACCATCGAGGCCCGGTACTTCACCGAGCTGGTCACCGGCCAGACCGCCAAGAACATGATCCAGGCGTTCTTCTTCGACCTCCAGGCCGTCAACTCCGGCGCCAACCGCCCCCAGGGCATCGAGCCGCGCCCCGTCCGCAAGGTCGCCGTCCTCGGCGCCGGGATGATGGGCGCGGGCATCGCGTACTCCTGCGCCAGGGCGGGGATCGAGGTCGTCCTCAAGGACGTCGACGCCGACGCCGCCGCGCGCGGCAAGGCGTACTCGGAGAAGCTGCTCGACAAGGCGCTCAGCCGGGGCCGCACGACCGAGGCCAAGCGCGCCGAACTGCTCGCCAGGATCACCCCGACCGCCGACCCGGCCGATCTCGCGGGCTGCGACGCCGTCATCGAGGCCGTCTTCGAGGACCCGGCGCTCAAGCACAAGGTCTTCCAGGAGGTCCAGGGCCTCGTGGAGCCGGACGCGCTGCTCTGCTCCAACACCTCCACGCTGCCCATCACCCTGCTCGCCGAGGGCGTCGAGCGGCCCGCCGACTTCATCGGACTCCACTTCTTCTCGCCCGTCGACAAGATGCCGCTCGTCGAGATCATCAAGGGCGCGCGGACCGGCGACGAGGCGCTGGCCCGCGCCTTCGACCTGGTGCGCCAGATCAACAAGACCCCCATCGTCGTCAACGACTCGCGCGGCTTCTTCACCTCGCGCGTCATCGGGCAGTTCATCAACGAAGGTGTGGCGATGATCGGCGAGGGCATCGAGCCCGCCTCGGTCGAGCAGGCCGCGGGGCAGGCCGGATACCCGGCGAAGGTGCTCTCGCTGATGGACGAGCTGACCCTGACCCTCCCGCGCAAGATCCGTGGCGAGTCGAAGCGGGCCGTGGAGGAGGCCGGCGGTACGTGGGCGGGCCACCCCGCGGACGCGGTGATCGACCGGATGGTCGACGAGTTCGGGCGTACGGGCCGCAGCGGCGGGGCCGGCTTCTACGACTACGTGGACGGCAAGCGGGCCGGGCTGTGGCCGGGGCTGCGCGAGCACTTCGGGAAGCCGAACGTGCAGGTTCCGTTCATCGACATGAAGGAGCGGATGCTCTTCTCCGAGGCGCTGGACACCGTCCGCTGCATCGAGGAGGGCGTGCTGACCTCGGTCGCCGATGCCAACATCGGCTCCATCATGGGCATCGGCTTCCCGGCCTGGACGGGCGGTGTGCTCCAGTACATCAACGGCTACGAGGGCGGCCTGCCCGGCTTCGTCGCCCGGGCGCGTGAGCTGGCCGCGGCTTACGGCGAGCGCTTCGAGCCCCCGTCGCTGCTGGTGCGGAAGGCCGAGAAGGGCGAGGTCTTCACCGACGCCTGAGCCGGCGCCGTCGGCGAAAGGCAGGGCCCCCGTGGATCGCGCGGGGGCCCTGCCCTCATTCGGGCTGCGACTGGAACGCGGCCCGCAGTTCCTCGCGCAGCGACCGCTGGAACGCCGTCACCAGCGCCTGGATCACCATCGGCTGCATGTGCGCCGACAGCGACTTCATCGTCGCGACATGATCGGGATCCGACTCCCGCTCCCGGTACGGCCCCCACACCTCGTCCCGGAACAGCCGGGTCAGTTCGTGCGCAGCCGCGCGCGCGTGCTCCAGGAGCACCGTGCGCGAGGCGAGGATCGTCTCGTGCGCGATGGGGACGTCGAGGAGCTCCACGCCGAGCCGCAGCAGCCCCCCGTCGAGCCGGAACACGTCGGGGACGTCCGCGCGGTCGAGGACGCCCATCGCCGCGAGGCGGTCGACGTCCTGGTCCGACAGCGGACGCCCGGCCCTGCGCTCCAGATCGGCCCGCGCGACCTCCTCGGCCGACTCGGGGGCCCAGGACGACACCAGCGCGCGGTGGATCGCCAGGTCGTGCGCGCTCAGATCGGGCGGCAGCTGTTCCAGATAGCGCTCGATCGCGGCGAGCGTCATTCCCTGGTGCTGCAGCTCCTCGATCAGCGCCAGCCGGGACAGGTGGTCCGCGCCGTAGTGCCCGACCCGACGAGGACCGATCACCGGCGGCGGCAGCAGGCCGCGGGTGCTGTAGAACCGGATCGTGCGGACGGTGACCCCGGCCCGCGCGGCCAGCTCGTCGACGGTCAGCGTCAACTCCTCGGTCTCGGTCGCCATGGTCTCCCTCACTCCGCGCGTGCACCGCCTCGGGTGCAACAGTATTGCTGTCTCACCAGTGTTGTGAAAGCGGCGGGAAATTCCGGGCCGATCGTTGTGACGTGGCGCTGTAGTCGCCCCGTGAGCGTTCTGGTTGGCCCGGATGAGCGCTTCATGTGGCCTGCGGCGCAGCGGACTGGGCGAGTTCCGGTACGGGCACTCGATCCGGCCTGCTCCTGCATAGGAGCCCTGGACACGCATTGCCTCCCCGTGTCGGCGATCCAGGTGGCCGCGGATCGCCCTGGGCGGCAGTGTCAGGGGCCGTACCTGTGCTCGGGTCTGTGAACGTCGAAGATCTTGAGTGGCAGGTGCGAACGTACGGCGGTCTCCCTCCTCGAACGGTGAGCCTGCCGAGGGGCTCGGGCACGAGGTGGACGACCGTGTGGAAGTCGGCACGCACGCAGGTGGTCCTCCCTGTCAGCGAGACGGCCGAGATACCGGCCGGCGTCATGGGGCCGGTCCGGCGCAGCCGAAGTCACACGTACGGCATGGCGCTTTCAGCCACACCCAGGCCCCTCGGTCTCCCGATAAGGCGCGCTCCGGTCGGCCCCTGAGCCGACCGCGCCGTGCTGTGCGGCGGCGAGGGCAGCATCGGTGTCGGCGCCGGCCACGTCGGCATTCATGTGGGCTCCGGCCAGGGCGCCGGCTGCGGCGGAGGCGCCGACCTGGGCGGTCAGCTCGGTGGCGTTACCTGCGACCCACAAGCGGGCCCCCAGGGCCCTTACACGTTCACACTGAGCAACCCTTGCGTACCGGGCATATGATGTTGCCTATGACGCAGGGCAACGGCGAGCTCGACAGCCTCGTACGCAAACGGATCCGCGCACTGCGCGTGGCACAGGGATGGTCGCTCGACGAGCTGGCCACCCGCGCCCGGCTCAGCCCGTCCACGCTCAGCCGCATCGAGACCGGCCAGCGCCGCCTTGCGCTGGATCAACTCGTCACCCTCGCCCGCGCCCTGGACACCTCCCTCGACCAGCTGGTCGAGACCGCCACCGACGATGTCATCTCCAGCCCGATGATCGACGCAGCCCACCAGCTGATGCGGTGGCCCATCCGCGCGGACCCGGGCATGACCGTCGTGCGCCAGCGACTGACGAACCCGCCGCCCGACAGCCCCTCGCGCATGCGCGCCCACCCCGGCCGCGAATGGCTCGTCGTCCTCTCCGGCACTGCCATCCTGCTGCTGGGCAACCGGCGCTTTCGCGTGGAGACCAACCAGGCCGCCGAGTTCCCCACGATGCTCCCGCACGCCATCGGCGCCGATGGCGGACCGTGCGAGATCCTCGGCATCTTCGACCGCGACGCCCGCCGCGGCCACCAGCGCAACGAGGGCAGCGGCGAAGCGAGCCGCCCATCGCCATGAATGCGCTGCCCTTCAGCGGCTCCTCCGTGCGGCAAGGTGCCGGAGCACACCTCAGGTCAGCAACGTCTTGCGCAGCGAGCAGGCCCAGCGGCCATCGTCCCGCTCTTCCGGGAAGCGGCCGTGCCGCACGCCCTTGATCCTCTTAGCGTGGCCGGCATGACTCACGCATCCCCCAACACGGCGCACGACCACGGCGCCCACCCGGTCCATCAGCACGGCGCGGACCACGACGCCGACGGTCAGGCGGAGATCCTCGACCTGGACGCGGAAGTGCTTGCCGAGCACATCGCCTCCATCACCGCATGGTTGCCCGTCAAAGCCGACCCCCGTCACATCGTGGATCTGGGCTGCGGGACCGGGGCCGGCACCTTCGCACTGCTCAAACGCTTCCCCCATGCCGAGGTGACCGCCGTCGACACCTCGGCCGGCCACCTGCACCGTCTGCTCGAGAAGGCCAGGACAGCAGGCCTGGCCGATCGAGTGCACATCGTCCAGGCCGATCTCGACGCAGCGTGGCCCGACCTCGCCACGCCCGACCTGGTGTGGGCATCAGCGTCCATGCACCACATGGCCAACCCTGACGACACCCTGCGCCGGGTCCACGACACGCTCACGCCGGGCGGGCTGTTCGCCGTCGTCGAGCTGGCCGGCTTCCCCAGGTTCCTGCCCGAAGACGCTCCCGAAGGCCGTCCCGGTCTCGAGGAACGCTGCCACGCCGCACTCGACCGGCACCACGCCGAGCACGTGCCGTACCGCGGCGCCGACTGGGGATCCGAACTCACCGCCACCGGCTTCGCCATCGAGGCCGAACGCACCATCACCGTGAACATCGGGCCACCCCACACGGAGGCAGTCGGCCGCTACGCACTCAACAGTCTGCGCCGCATGCGCGGCAGCGTCGCCCAGGCACTGGCAGCCGAGGACCTCACCGCCCTCGACGAGCTCCTCGACACCGACAGCCCCCACAGCGTCCTGCGTCGCGACGACCTGACGGTACGCACCGAGCGCACGGTGTGGGCCGCACGACGCACCTGAAGGCGCTTCGTGGCCGACGCGTGACTCAGCCGGCGTGCCGACCGTCGGTGCGCCGGCACCTGCCGACCCGTGTGCCGGGTGGGGCAGGCTCCGTCAGGATTCAGGCCGACCGCGTGAGGATGGCGCGACCGGTGCGCTGCAGTTCCTCGTCGTGCTGGATGCTTCTGAATCGGCCACTGCGGCGGAGCAGGGCGAGCTCCGCGCGGATGCGAGGCAGGGCTGCGTCCGCGCGGTCGCGCACCACCACCGCGCTGCCTGCGTAATCCGGTCCGTCGACGTAGACGGTTTCGCAGAGCTCTACGGCATGGCGCCCGATGCTGACCAGCAGCTCGACGATCGCAGCACGGTCGGGCGTGGCGGGGTCGTCGGCCATGGCGAACAAGAACGGCAGGCTCGCGGTGTGGCTGGGGCCGGCAACGACCTCGGGTCGAGGTGGAGCGCAGCCGCGTCTGTAGGGTTCGCTTGTTCGACAGGCGGGGCGGCAGGCCCCGGGGGAGGGGTGTGGGGCGTGAGCGACGCGGTTCGGAGCAGCGGTTCCTGGGAGATCGGCGATCAGGAGGGCGGCGTACTGGCGGCACGCTGGTGGCAGTGGGCGCTGTCGGCGCCCGACGACATGAGCCCGGTCGCCGACGAGACCGGTGAACACGCGGGCTGGCAGCAGCCGGAGGACCTGTGGTTCCTCTCCGGGACCTACGGAGGCCGTGTGGTCCGGCGGTGCGAGGTGCCCTCCGACCGCCCCCTGTTCTTCCCCGTTCTCAACATCCAGCACACGAAGTACTACTCGCGGAAGCCGCTGACCCTCTCGGTGGCGGAGGCGAAGGCCTTCCTCAACGGAGTACCGCTCTCACTGAGGGAATTCACCGCGCCTCTGTTCCGGGTAGGGCTGCGCATGCATCTCGCCTGGGGGATATGGGCGGGCACAGCTCCCCTGACGCCGGGACAGTACGTCCTGGAGATCAAGGGCAGCACGACCGGCGGGTTCTGGGTCGACACGACGTACCACCTCACCGTCGTGCGCGGGTAGCGCCTTTCCGCAGCTGTCCACGAGCGGGTCCGCTGCACCCCGACCACGTTCTTGCCTGCGACCCTTCGCTTGCCCGCTTGCCCGCTTGCCCCGATGGCCACCGTCCCGCCAGGCCACGTCGCCACGCGACGGACAACGATGATCACTGGCACATCGAGCGCATGGACGTTTGACGACGAGTGGCTACGCGTCGAAGCCGTCCCGGAGCTCAGCTCTCGAGTCGGCCCGTGAGGCCAACGGGAGAGCTCAGTCGCCGTTGTCGGAGGGGGCTCGTACGGTGGTGGCATGTCGGGGATCATGTATGTACGAGGGGATGCCACCGCGCCGCACGGCAAGGGTGTCAAGCTGATCGCGCACGTCTGCAACGATCTGGGCGGCTGGGGCAAGGGCTTCGTCGTCGCGATATCCCGGCGCTGGCCCGAGCCCGAGGCGGCGTACCGGCGCTGGCACCGGGAGCGAGCGGGGAACGGCTTCGGCATGGGAGCGGTCCAGTTCGTCCAGGTCGGCCCGTATCTGTGGGTGGCGAACATGGTGGGGCAGCGCGGAATGCGCACGGGCAGCAAGGGCGTGCCCGTGCGGTACGAGGCGATCGGCACCGCTCTCGGGGCGCTGGGCGACAGGGCCGTGGAGCTCGGCGCGTCGGTCCACATGCCGCGGATCGGCTGCGGGCTGGCGGGCGGCAAGTGGTCACGGGTGGAGCCGTTGATCACGGAGCGGCTGGTGACGCGCGGCGTACCGGTGACGGTGTACGACTTCGAGCCGTAACCCCCCTCGGGATTGGTGCGTACCTGACGCTAGAGTGCGGTGCTTGTTCGAATTGCTGCGCGATGAACGGGGAGGGCATGAGCGCGCAACTGAGGGAGATGGCCACCGAGTTGGCCGACGTCTTGTGGCGCGAGCACACCGTGTACCGGGACCGGGCCGGAGGCGTGGTCATCCGGGGTGAGCACGTTCAGCGCTGGATCAGCCTCGCCCCGAGCGGCGGCAGGGACGAGATCCTGCTGCGCGCCGGCCGGATACTGGACGGCGGCACGACCGCCCCTGCGCGTTCGGAGGCGGTCGCGAGCCTCACCGCCGGGACGAGTGAACTTGCCGCGATATGCCGCCGCCTCCTGGCCGAGGCGGCCGCCGACGCCGCACCCTCCGCGCCGCGGGCTTCCGGGGGGCCCGCACGCCCCGAGCGCTCCCGGCGGACCCGGCGTTCCGGGCGTTCCGGTCGGTCCGGGGGACAGGGGCGGCACACGAGCTTCGCCTCGTGGGTCGTCATCCTCTGCGTGATCGGCATGGTCGCCCTGTACGCCTACAGCGTGGCCCGCGTGTACCCCTAGGTGTGTTGAGCCGGGGGCGGTTCCCGCATGCGCTCAACGGGCGAGCGATGCGGGCCTGTTCCCGGTGTCGCGCACTGCGCGTCGGGCGTGCTCGCGCAGTCGGGGCGCTCGCCGCGGGGTGCTTACTCGCGGTCTCCGTCGCCACGCGCAGGGCGACGCGGACCAGGTCCGTCCGCAAGCCAGGGCCCCGGGCGCCGTGGCACCCGGACGTGCGTCAGGCGAAGTGATGGGACAGGGCTGCATGCGGGTCCTGGCCCTTCGGATGCCCGTGGTCGATGTGGACGGTCGCGCCCGCCAGCCGCGGCACCGCGTGCAGCAGCGCGTGCTCGGCGGCCACCGCCACCGCATGCGCCTGGACGACCGTCAGCGTCGGGTCGACCTCGACCGACGTCTCGGCCCGCAGCGCGTGTCCGAGCCAGCGCATGCGGACGGCGCCCACACCGCGTACGCCCTCGACGTGCGACAGCGCCTGCTCCGCCCGGTCCACCAGCTGCGGGTCCACGGCGTCCATCAGCCGGTGCCAGATCTCCCGCGCCGCGCCGCGCAGCACCATGAGGATCGCGCCCGTGATCACAAGCCCGATCAGCGGGTCCGCGTAGCGCCAGCCGAGCGCCGAGCCGCCCGCGCCCAGCAGCACGGCCAGCGAGGTGAATCCGTCGGTGCGTGCGTGGAGTCCGTCGGCGACCAGGGCCGCGGAGCCGATGCGCCTGCCGGTACGGATACGGGCCCTGGCGACCCACTCGTTGCCGGCGAAGCCGACGAGCCCGGCCGCGGCGACTGCGGGGAGGTGGGTGACGTCCTGCGGCTCCAGCAGCCGCCGGACCGCCTCGTAGCCCGCGAAGGCGGCCGATGCGGCGATCACCAGGACGACGAAGACGCCCGCCAGGTCCTCGGCCCGTCCGAACCCGTACGTGTAGCGGCGGGTGGCGGCCCGCCGGCCCAGCACGAAGGCGAGTGCGAGCGGCAGCGCGGTCAGGGCGTCGGTCGCGTTGTGGACGGTGTCGCCCAGCAGCGCGACCGACCCGGACAGCGCCGCGATCACCGCCTGGACGGCGGTGGTCGCAGCGAGGACCCCGAACGAGAACCACAGCGTCCGCAGCCCCTGCGCGGAGCCCTCGAGCGCGGCGTCGATGCGCTCGCCGTGGTGGTGGTGATGATGGTGAGGGTGGTGGTGTCCACGCCCGTGTTCATGAGTGTGCCCGTGACCCTTCATGGACACCACCATGGCAGCCCGAAAGCCCTGCAGCCACTGTCGAAGAGCGCCCGCTGACCAGCTGCGAAGGCCTTGCGACTACCTTCTCGCCGCTACTGCCCGGAGGCGGCGACGGGGTAGTGGTCGGACAGGTTCGTGTACGTGTACGACGTGCCCCAGCTGGTGACCGTCCAGGGCGCGCTCTGCTCCTTGATCACTTCGTTCTTCCAGCCCGCCGGCTTCGCGTGGCCCGCCCGGTGCAGCACGTAGTCCAGGTCCTCGCGCGGGTCGTCCGGGTAGCGGTCGGCCGCGATCGAGTTCTCCTGCGTGTTGAAGGAGTACGGGTGCCCGGTACGGGAGTCGGCGCCGGCCAGGCCGCCGTCCGCCAGCATCGTCGCGTACTCGGCCGTGCGCGAGTCCACGTTGAGGTCGCCGGCGACGACGACCTGCTCGGACGCGGGGATGTTCTTGGCGTCGAGGAACGCGTCGACCGCCTTGAACTGGCGGCTGCGCATCTGTGCCGCCTCACCGGCCGCACAGCCCGGGTCGGTGGACTGCGCGTGGGTCCCGACCACGTGCACCTTGGTGCCGTTGACGTCCAGCACCACGTACGCGAAGCCCTTGTTCGACCACCAGTCGGAGCCGCACGCGTCCTTGTAGACGTGCTGCTCCTTGCGGAGGATGGGCCACTTGCTGAGGATCGTGACGCCGCCGTCCTCGGGCGTGGTCGCCGAGTACGCCCCGCCTGTCGCGTCCCAGCCGGTCCTGGAGCGGCCCACCACGGGGGTCTGGTACGGGTACTGGGCGGAGGCGTTGGCCTTCAGGGCGTCGGAGGACGAGTTGTCGAAGGCCTCCTGCAGGACGACGACGTCATGGCCCTGGAAGAACGACGTCCTGGGGATCTCCGTGGCGCGGTGGTCCTGGCCCCAGTTCGGGTACAGGGTCTTGCTGAAGAGGAAGACGTTGTACGTCAGGACCTTCAGCGACGGCGTCGCTGCGGCCTCAGCGTTCTGCGCGGACCGAGCGGTCCCGGCCGCGGGTGCGGCGGAGACGGAGGGCGCCGCCGCGCCGAGGGCGGCGGCAGCGAGCGCGGTGGACACTGCTGCGCCGGAGACACGGCGGAGCGCGGAGTGCGGCACTGGAACTCCCGGTGGAAGGTGGGGGATTGACCGGCGCGCACATCAAAGCAGCGGCAGTTACCTTTGGGTAACCACCAGGTGCCCACATTCTTGCCGCAGCGACACCATCCTCGGAACGTGTCTGAACAACTTGTCCGGCCATGCCCTGCCGTCCGGGCAAGGCGACGCGTCCGGTCTCGCCCATACTGGAACCGGAGGGACCGGGCACCGGGCCGTCCTCCGAGACCTGGAGCGTGCGTATGTACAGGCCGGACCCCGTGCCACCGCCGCCCGGCGGCGTGCTGTGGAGCCTCGCGGGAGACATCCGCGGGCTGCTGATGCTGCCGGCCGCACTCACCATGCAGGTCGCGCATCCGGCCGTCGGCGCCGGGGTCGACGAGCACTCCGTCTTCCGCACCGACCCCTGGGGGAGGGGCGAACGTTCGCTGCGTTCGCTCCAGCTGTGGGTGTACGGAGGCGACGCTGCGGCCGAGGAGGGCCGGCGGCTGCGGCAGCTCCACCGGACCATCCAGGGCACGGACGCCCGCGGCCGCCCCTACCACGCGCTCAGCCCGGAGAACTACGCCTGGGTCCATGCCACCGGCTTCCCCGTCTACCGGCATGCGACCCGCTATCTGCACCGCCCGCTCACCGGGGCCCAGGAGCGCCGGCTGTACGCGGAGTGGCTGCGGGTCGGCCGTGTCCTCGGCATCCAGGACCGGGACATGCCGCAGACGATCGAGGAGTTCTGGCCGTACTACCGCAAGGTCCTCGCCGATGAACTCGCAGCGACCGTCGTCGTCCGGGAGCTCGTGGCGACCGACCGGCCCCTGCCGCCGCCGGACCGCGGTCCGCTCCCGCTCAGGCTGCTGCTGCGCGCCTTCTGGCCGGTGATCCTGCCGCCGTTCCTCCGCTTCCGGCGCTTCGTCACCATCGGGCTGATGCCGTCCGACGCGCGCGCGGCGATCGGCCTGCCGTGGACGGACCGGCAGGAGCGGCGGCTGCGGCGCCTCGGCCTCCTCGTACGGGCCGTGGTGCCCGTCCTTCCCGAGCGGCTGCGCTATCTGCCGCTTGCCCGCGAGGCGCGACGGAGGGCGCGCGCGGCCGGGCTGATCCAGCGCGGCCCGCACGGCGCACCGGTCACGCGGAGGCCCGGCGCACCAGCGTCGTCGGGGTGACCACCGAGTGCGGCGCGCCGTCCCGCGCACCGTTCCCCTCGCCCAGCACGTCCATCAGCAGCCGCACCATCAGCCGGCCGTTGCCCTCGATGTCCTGACGGACCGTCGTCAGCGGGGGATCGGTGGCCTCCGCGACCGAGGCCACGTCGTCGAAGCCGACGAGCGCAACGTCCTCCGGCACCCTGAGACCTCGCTCGCGCAGCACGCGCAGCGCGCCCGACGCCATCAGATCGTTCGCGGCGAACACCGCGTCCAGGTCGGGGTGCCGGTCCAGCAGCTCCGCCATCGCGCGTGCCCCGCTCTCCACGGTGAAGGCCCCCTGTGCGACGGGGCCGGCGGCCCCGCCGAGTGCTTCGCGGTAGCCGTCGACGCGGTCCAGCGCGGAGGTCTGGTCGAGCGGGCCGGCGATGTGCGCGATCCGGGTGCGGCCCAGCCCGACCAGATGGCACACCGCCTCGTGGGCGCCGCCGCGATTGTCGCAGTCGACGTACGGCACGGCCCGGTCGCGGCCGCGGATCCCTCCGGGACGGCCCCCGAAGACCGCGGGTACGCAGGACTCCACCACGATGGCGGGGAGTTCGTCGTCGTCGTGCAGCGAGAAGGCGAGCGCGCCGTCGACATGACCGCCGCCGAGATACCGGGCGATCCGGTCGTGGTCGTCCGCCCCCTCCACCCAGAGCAGCACCAACTGCGAGTCATGCATGGCCAGTTCCCGGCTGATGCCCCTCACCTGCCGCTCGAAGAACGGATCCGAGAAGATCCTGAACTCGGGCTCGGCGATGATCACCGCGACAGCGCCGTTGCGCCGGGTGACCAGGGTCCGCGCCGCGTGGTTCGGTACGTAGCCGAGCTCGGCCACCGCCTCGCGCACCCGGTCGGCCAGCGGCGCCCGGACACCGGCCCCGCCGTTGACGACACGCGAGACCGTGGCCCGCGAGACGCCTGCGCGGGCGGCGACGGCCTCCAGCGTGGGCCGGGCTCCAGTGGTCGGATCGGGCAACGGATGCTCCTCGTCGGCGCGTCGGACCGTATGCACACGAGGGTAACCGCAGGCGCCGCCGCCCCCCGAGGGGGCGACGGCACCGTCCGGCAGCCCCGTCAGTTGTCGTGGCGGCCGTGCCCCTGGAGGCCGGCGCGACCGTGCCCGCGGTCGTGGTCGTGGATCGTGTTCGTGGCGGCGATCTTCTTCCAGGACTTCGGCTGCGCCGGCCGGGTACCGGCGCGCGCCGCGACCCCCGCTCCCGCCGCGGCCGGGACGGCCGGCTTCGACGGCTCGTACAGCCAGGTGTCGAAGAGCGCGGCGAGCGGCTTGCCCGAGACCTTCTCGGCGTACGTCACGAAGTCGCCCACACTGCCGTTGCCGTGGGCGTTCACGGTCGGCCAGCCCTTGAGGATCGCGAAGAAGTCCTCGTCGCCGATCTCGACCCGCAGTGCCTGCAGGGCCAGCGCGCCGCGGTCGTACACGGCGATGTCGAACTGCTTGTCCGGGCCCGGGTCGCCCGGCTTCACCGTCCAGAACGGGTCGTCCGCCGGGTGCAGCGCGTAGACGTGGTCGGCCAGCTCCTGGGCCGTGCCCTCGCCCTCCTTCTCCGACCACAGCCACTGGCTGTAGCGGGCGAAGCCCTCGTTGACCCAGATGTCCTTCCAGCTCTTGACGGAGACACTGTCCCCGTACCACTGGTGGGCCAGCTCGTGCACGACCACCGAGACGTTCGCCCCGTTGGCGAACTGCCGCGGGCTGTAGAAGGGGCGGGTCTGCGTCTCCAGGGCGTAGCCGCTGGTGACGTTCGGAACGTAGCCGCCGAGCGCGTTGAACGGATACGGGCCGAAGACCTCTTCCAGCCACTCCGCGACCTCGGTCGTGCGCTCGATGCTCGCGCGTGCCGCGCCCGCGTTGTCGCCCAGGTCCACGCTGTAGGCGTTGAGGACCGGCAGGCCCTTCGCGGTCTTGTCGGTCGTGATGTCGAACTTGCCGACCGCGAGGGTGGCGAGATACGTCGCCTGCGGCTTGTTCGACCGCCAGGCGAAGCGGGTCCAGCCGAGGCGCGAGGACTGCGACTTCAGCACGCCGTTGCTGATCGCCTGGCTGCCGTCCGGCACGGACACGGAGATGTCGTACGTCGCCTTGTCCAGCGGGTGGTCGTTGGACGGGAACCACCAGACCGCCGAGTCCGGCTCCTGCGCTGCGACGCCGCCGTCCGGGGTGCGGTGCCAGGCGGTCCAGCCGCCGATGGTCAGCTCGGACGGCTTGCCGGCGTACCTCACCACGACGGCGACGGGCTTGTTCTTCTCCAGGGGTGAGGCCGGGGTGATCTCCAGCTCATGGTCGCCGGTCTTGGTGAAGGACGCCTTCCGCCCGTTCACCCGTACCTCGCTGACCTTCAGGCCGAAGTCGAGGTTGAAACGCGACAGATTCTGCTTCGTGGTGGCGAGAATCGTCGCCGTGCCCTCCAGCAGGTCCGTCTTCGGCTGGTATTTGAGCCTCAGGTCGTAATGCGACACGTCGTAGCCGCCGTTGCCGCCGGCCGGGTAGTAGGGGTCACCGATGCCCGGGGCCCCGGGCGAGAAGTCAGCGGCCGATGCCGGGATCGCCAGCAGGAGTGAGGCCGTGAACACGCTCGGGACGAGGATTCTGCGGTGCACGAATGCTCCAAGTCGTCGGGGCGGATGATCTCTTCGGACCCTATTCATGTCACTACGCACGGTCATGTCCATGGCCCCTGCTGTCACACGATCGCCATTCGGCCGACATGACGTGCCGCGCCCCATCGGTCCATTCCGGTCGTTTTTCGCCCCCGACTGCCCTCTGTTGCACAGGAGTTGACCGGAGTACCTTCCGCCCATGCCGATACGTGCGCGGGGCACCCGCCTTTCGAGCAGATCCTTCATCGTGGCGGCCACCGCCGCCCTGACCGCCGCCCTCGTCCCGCCGGCCGGCGCCCAGAGCGCCGCGCCGCCGCGCGAGAGCAGGCCCGTCTACTCGTACGACAACGCGATCCGTGAGTCCGTATGGGTGGACACCCGGCTCGACGGCGACGGGGACGGCAGGACCGACCGCGTCGCGGTCGACATCGTCCGGTCGCGTGAAGCGGGGCAGCATGGCCGGAAGATACCGGTCATCATGGACGCCAGCCCGTACTACTCCTGCTGTGGGCGCGGCAACGAGAGCCAGAAGAAGACCTACGACGCGAACGGGAACCCGGTCCGGTTCCCGCTCTACTACGACAACTACTTCGTGCCGCGCGGCTACGCCTTCGTCGCCGTCGACCTCGCCGGCACCAACCGCTCCGACGGCTGTGTCGACGTCGGCGGCCGCTCCGACATCCACTCCGCCAAGGCCGTCGTCGACTGGCTGAACGGCCGTGCCCGCGCCTACACCAGCCGCACCGGCGCCGAGCGCGCCACGGCCGGCTGGACGACCGGCGACGTCGGGATGATCGGCAAGAGCTGGGACGGCACGATCGCCAACGGCGTCGCCGCGACCGGGGTCGAGGGACTGAAGACCGTCGTCCCGATCGCCGCCATCTCCTCCTGGTACGACTACTACTTCGCCAAGGGCGCCCCGCTCTACGACTCCGGTCCCGACTGGCTCTCGGACTACGTCGAAAGCCCCGACGCCCGCGCCCGCTGCGAGGCCGTCCAGCGGCGCCTCGTCGACGAGGCGCCGCGCACCGGCGACTGGACCGGGCTGTGGAGCGAACGCGACTACGTCCCGGACGCCCGCAAGGTCAGGGCCAGTGTGTTCGCCGTCCACGGCATGCAGGACCTCAACGTCCGCCCGAAGCACTTCGGCCAGTGGTGGGACGCCCTCGCCGCACACGGTGTCGAGCGCAAGGTCTGGCTGTCCCAGACCGGACATGTCGACCCCTTCGACTTCCGCCGCGCCGAGTGGGTCGGGACCCTGCACCGCTGGTTCGACCACTACCTGCTCGGCTACGACAACGGCATCGACCGCGAGCCGATGGGCGACATCGAACGCGCCCCCGGCCAGTGGTCCACCGACCGCGTCTGGCCGCCCCGCTCCACCGCCGTCACCACGATCCGCCCTGGCAAGGGCGCCGCACCCGGGGTCGGCACCCTCGCCCTGAAGCCCGCACGGCCCGGCGCCACCGAGACGTTCACCGACGACCCGGCCCTCGGCGAGACCGACTGGGCCGCCGACATCGACCGCTCCACCCCGGCCAAGGCCGGATTCATCACCCCGCCGCTCAGTCGCGCACTGCGGCTCTCCGGCTCCTCCACGGTCACGGTCACCGCCACCCCGACGACCACGACCGCGCACCTGTCCGCGGTCCTCGTCGACCTGGGCCCCGACACCATCCGCGACTACACCGCCGCCGGCGAAGGCATCACCACCCTGCCCGAGCGCACCTGCTGGGGCGCGAGCACCACCGGCGACAGCTCCTGCTTCAAGGAGACCGTGGCGCGTACGACCGCCGTCGAGCACACCGTGGTCAGCCGCGGCTGGGCCGACCTCGGCAACCACGCATCCGCCGCCGCGGGCCGCCCGCTCACACCCGGCACCGCCTACACCATCACCCTCGATCTGCACGCCACCGACCATGTGGTCCCGGCGGGGCACCGGCTGGCCCTCATCATCGGCGGCACCGACAGGGGCCTCATCGACCCTCCCCCGAGCTCTTCGAGCGAGGGGGACCCGCGGTCCGCGCGGCCAAGCCTCACACTCGATCTGGCCCGCACCGCCGCACGGCTGCCGATCCCCGGCGGCGCCCACGCGTTCCTGAGCGCCACGACGGGCACCGCGCCGCCGGCCGGCGCCCCACGCGGATCCCGGCTCGACGGTGTCGCCGAACCGCGTCCGATCCGCCCGATCCCGGCAGGCGGCAACCGATGAACCGCCGTCTCCGCGCTGTCGCCGTGGCCGTCTGCGCACTCGCCGTACCCCTGGCGGCCGCACACGCCCAGGCGGCGGCCCCCGCCCGGACAGCGACAGCCCGGGCGGCGCCCGACGCGCACAGCCCTTCCCTGCCCCGCACCGGATTCGAAGCTTCGGGCGGCGCGCGCTGGACCAGCCAGCCCGAGGAGTGGCGGTTCCTCTCCGCCGTCGACCGGGCGAGCGACCGGGTGTCGCTGCGCACCATCGGCATTACCGCACAGGGCCGCCCGCTCCAGCTTGTCCGCATCGGCGGCGACCGGCCCACCGCGAACACCATGCTGCTGATCTGCACCCAGCACGGCGACGAGCCCTCGGGCCGCGAGGCCTGCCTCACCACGGTTCGCGATCTCGCCCGGGCCGAGGACGCGAAGACCCGGCGCTTCCTGGACCGTACGACCGTGCTCGTCGTCCCCACCGCCAATCCCGACGGCCGATCCGCCGACACCCGCGGCAACGCGGACGGCACCGACATCAACCGGGACCACATCGCCCTCGAAACCGCCGAGGGCCGCGCCCTGGCCGCCGTCATCCGCGACCATCGGCCCGATGTGGTCCACGATCTGCACGAGTACAACGCGACACCGTCCTTCTACGACAAGGAGCTGCTCTCCCTCTGGCCGCGCAACCTCAACACCCGGGCGCAGGTGCACGAGGAGGCGCACACCCTCTCCGAGACGTATGTACGGCCCGCGGCCCACGACGCCGGATTCAGCAGCGGCATCTACGGCATCTGGACCGACCCCGTCACCGGTGATCCGGTCAAGCAGGTCGCCGGCGACGGCCAGGAGCGCATCCTGCGCAACACCGCCGGGCTCAAGCACGCGGTCGGGCTCCTCGTCGAGACCCGCATCGACGCGCTCACCGACGCGGAGAAGCACGATCCCGCGCTCAACAACCGGCGTCGGGTGAACACCCAACTCGCGGCTCTGGAAGGAGCGTTCGGCTTCGTCGACGAGCGGCGGGCGCGTATCGAGGCCGCGACGGGAGCCGCACGCCTCGCAGGCCTCACGGACCGCGGACCGGTGTATCTCGGTGGCGCCGACAACGACCCGGCAGCACCCGGGGAGACCCTTCAGGACCCGCCGTGCGGCTACCGGCTCACGGCCGCGCAGTACGCGGACGTCGAGGACGAACTCGCCCTGCACGGCGTCCTGTCGAAGCCCTTCCGCGACGGGGCGTACGTACCGCTGCGGCAGTCCCGCCGCGCCCTCGCGGCGCTGCTGCTCGACGAGCGGGCGGCATATCACCTCACATCCGGGCAGCCCGTGACCGCCTGTTGATCCCGGGCGGTGCGGGGAGGGTGTGGTAGGGGGTACCGGAGAGCGAAATCAGGCACGAAATTTCGTGAAAGGTGCCCCCTGTGTCGCACGACGAACAGAGGCCGGGTCAGCGGCAGCGGCTCCCGGTGAGGGCGGCCCTCCCGGGCCGCCACCCGCACGAGGACAAGCCGCCCGTGACCGACCGGGTGGTGTTCGGAGTGACGGCCGTGCTCACCCTCGCCTTCGTGGTCTGGGGATCCGTCGCCACCAAGGCGCTGGAGAGCATCTCCGACACGATGCTGGGCGGTCTGATGCACAACGGCGGCTGGGCGTTCGTCCTGGCCGCCTCCGGCTTCGTCGTCTTCGCTCTCTGGCTCGCCATCAGCCGCTACGGCAGGATCGAGCTCGGCCAGGAGCACGAGGAACCCGAGTTCCGCACCGTTTCCTGGGTCGCGATGATGTTCAGCGCGGGCATGGGCATCGGCCTGATGTTCTACGGTGTCAGCGAGCCGCTGGCGCACTTCGTCAACCCACCGCCCGGGACCGACCCCGCCGACTCGGCGGACGCCATGCAGACGGCCATGGCCACCACGCTCTTCCACTGGACGCTGCACCCCTGGGCGATCTACGCGGTGGTCGGCCTCGCCATCGCGTACAGCACCTTCCGGCGCCGAAGGCGGCAGACCATCAGCGCCGTCTTCGAGCCGCTGATCGGAAAGCGGCGTGCGGACGGCGCGCCGGGGAGGGTGATCGATGTCCTCGCGATCTTCGCCACGCTCTTCGGATCCGCCACCTCGCTGGGGCTCGGCGCCCTGCAGATCGGCAGCGGATTCACGGAACTGGGCTGGATGGAGAGGGCCGGTACCGGTCTGCTGGTCAGCATCATCGGTGTACTGACCGTGGCGTTCGTGGTCTCGGCCGTCACCGGGGTCGAGCGGGGTATCCAGTGGCTGTCCAACACCAACATGGTGCTGGCCGTGGCGCTCGCCCTTTTCGTCTTCGTCGCAGGACCGACCATCCTCGTCCTCGATCTGGTGCCGACCTCGCTCGCGTCCTACATCGGCGATCTGCCGCAGCTCGCCGGCCGTACGGAGGCAGCGAGCGGTGAAGGGGTCGCCGACTGGCTGAGCAACTGGACGGTCTTCTACTGGGCATGGTGGATCTCCTGGACGCCGTTCGTCGGCATGTTCATCGCCCGCATCAGCCGTGGGCGGACGATCCGCCAGTTCGTCGGCGGCGTGATCCTGGTGCCGAGCACCGTCAGCCTGATCTGGTTCGCGATCTTCGGCGGTACGGCGATGAAGCTCCAGGAGGGGGGACGGCTCGGGGCCGAGACGACGCCCGAGGGCCAGCTCTTCGGCGTGCTCAAGGAGTTGCCGATCGCGGGCGTGACGAGCATCGTGGTGATGATCCTGGTCGGCATCTTCTTCGTCTCCGGGGCGGACGCCGCTTCGATCGTGATGGGCACGCTCTCGCAGAAGGGCACGTTCGAGCCGACCCGGCTCGTCGTCGTCTTCTGGGGCGTGGTGACCGGTGCGGTGGCGGCCGTGATGCTGCTCGTCGGTGAGGGCATGGGTGACGCGCTCGCCGGACTGCAGAATCTGACGATCCTGGTCGCGGCCCCGTTCGTGCTGGTGATGGTCGGCATGTGCCTGTCCCTCATGCGCGACCTCCGCGAGGACCCGCTGATCGTCCGCATCGAGCTGGCCGAGGAGGCCGTGGAGGAGGCCGTGATCGCGGGTCAGGAGAAGTACGCAGGTGCCTTCGAGATCCGTATCGGGCCCGGACCCGTGGCGGAGAAGGACACGGATACGGAACCGGGGAACGAGACGGACCAAGGGGACGAGCCCGGGAGCGGCCCGGATGGTGCCAAGGGTTCCTGACCGGGAGCGGAGGGGGTGTTCAGCCCAGCTGCGATGCCACCGCCTGCGCGCAGCCCCACGCCACGGTGACGCCCGCGCCGCCGTGCCCGTAGTTGTGGACGAGCCGGGTGCCGTACGGGCCGTCCGCGGCATCGAGCCGTACGCCCTTCGCTCGCACCGGCCGCAGCCCCACCCGGTGGCCGAGGATCCGCGCGTCCGCGATCTCCGGGCGGATCCGGGCGCAGCGCTCCACGATCGCCGCGGACGTCTCCGGGTCGGGGGTGAGCGACCGGTCGCCCTCGTCGGCCGTGCCGCCCAGGATCAGCCGGCCGGGCTGGGGGAAGAAGTACGTCGTCGTGCTCGACGCCTCGTCGGCCGCCGTGAACCACGACGTGATCCCCGGATTCTCCACGAGCACCAACTGCCCACGCACCGGCGTCACGTCCGGGTCCGGTACGCATTCCCGGGCGCCGAGCCCCGTACAGTTGACCACCGCCGGGGCCTCCGCCGCCGCCTCGGCGAGCGAGCGCACCTCCCGGGTCTCCACCACACCGCCCGCCGCCTCCAGCCGCGCCCGCAGCCACGGCAGATGCGCCGGCATGTCGATCAGCGGAAGGCGTGCAGCGAGCGCCGGCGCGGGTGCGCCCGGCACCTCGTCGGCCGGCAACTGCCGCAGGTCCGCCACCTGCCGCGCCCACGGACCGAGACTGTCGAGCCGGACCCCGGCGTGCACGCCGGGCACCAGCCGCACCCCGGTCTCCTCCGGCCTCGCCGCCAGCTCCTCGTACACCTTCAGCGAGGTGAGCGACCACGCGCCGACCCGCTCCTGCGGCTCGATCCGGTACGGCCACCACAGCGCCCCCGCCACCGCGGACGTCGTCTCCTCGGCCGGCTCGCGCGTCCACACCCGCACCCGGCGGCCCCGCCCCGCGAGCACCACCGCCGTCGTCAACCCGATGACCCCGCTGCCGACCACGATCACTTCGCCCGAATCCCTGCTCACGGTCGGGACCGTAGCCGAATCCTTCGCGACGTGCTCACAACCCCGTGCAGCTGGGGATACTCAGGACATGTCTGCCGAGTACGCGACCTTCGGGCTGGCGCCCGCGATGCGGGCCGGGGGAGTCCTCGCCGATGGTGGCTATCAGGTCCACCGGGACTTCATGGACTTCATCGTCGACGGCCGGCCGCTCCTCTTCGAGCTCTCCGACCTCGACGCGGTCTCCCCGCTCGCCTCCGACATCCCGCCCGCGATCTTCACCCACCAGGTGCGCAGTCTGCTGCTGGAGGCGGAAGCTCCGCTGCCCGGCGGACGGTACGTCATCTACGGCTGCCCCGAGTGCGAAGGGATCGACTGCGGTGCCGTCACCGCGGTGATCGAGCGGGACGGCGACGACATCGTCTGGCGGGACTTCGCCTGGCAGACGGACGAGAGCGCCGACCTGGAGCTCAACGGCTACCACGGAACAGGGCCGTTCCGCTTCCGCGCCGCCGAGTACCGCGCGGAGCTCGAGCGGCTGCTCGACGACGAGGAGGCCCGCCCGCGGCGCCGTGTCCTGCTCATCGGCGCCCGCGTCGCCGTCCTCGCCAAACTTGCCGCCGCCCTGCGCACCATCGGCATCGGCGCCGAGATCACCGACGACGCCGCGCAGATCCCCGCCGAGGAGCTGCGGACGTACGGGGCCGTCGCCTTCGGGCGGGCCGTCGGGGAGGCGGAACGCGCCGCGGTGTGCGCCGCGTTCGAACGCGCAGGTGTCGACGCCGCTCACGTCGACGGCCTTGCCCCGGTCGTCCCGCTCCTCGTCGCCCAGATCGAACACGCCCTGGACCGGAGCCCGGTGGAGCGCCGCCGGCTGACCGGGCTGACGGCCGAGGCGGGAGAGGCCGAGGTGACGGTCACCTCGGCCTGCCGCGTCCGGCTCGTCGCGTACCGCATGGACCGGCTCCACCGCACGCACACCCACGACGTCTTCGACGGGCGGCTGGAGGCCGGCAGCCACAGAATTCCGCTGGACGGGCGGGCGGTGAAAGGGCAATCCTTCGTGGTGGCACGCGCCACGGGGGGCGTGCTGGTCGCGCCGGTGGTGCGATGACACAGCCGAGGGGCCCGGGCGAGCCGGTGAATCGCCGAGACGCATGAATCACCGAGACAACACGAGTCTCCGAGCCGACACGAGTCTCCGAGCCGACATGAGTCGCCGGGACGACAGGAACCGACCGCACTGGAGGTCCGCCTCCCCCCGCCGATGAGCGGCGCACGGAGGAACGGACCCGCGATCCGTACGCGTACGCCGGCGGAACTGCGCCGCTCGCGCAGACCGCGCGCCCACTCCTGCTGGGACCACCTCTACGCGGCGCCCCTGTGGCCGCTGCACGGAGCCAACCTGGGAACCCTGGCCCGCACCTGTGACGCGGTCGGCGCCTGCCTGACCGTGCCGCGCTTCCCGTGGGTGCCCGAGGCGCTGGCGCGCGGCAACACCCTGCGCAAGCCGCTGTGCACCCACTGGACCGGCGATCCGCTGGGCTGGCTGGCGCGGCAGCGCGAGCGGGGCGTACGGATCGTGGGCGTCGAGCTCGCGGACGAGGCGGTGCGCCTCGCCGACCTCGCGCCCGCCCGGGAGCCCACCGTCATGGTCCTCGGCCATGAGCAGTCCGGGATCCCGCCCGAAGCACTCGACCTGCTCGACGAGTGCGTGGAGATCCCGATGGTCGGCACGGGCGCCAGCCTGAACGTGGCCGTCGCCGGATCGCTCGCCCTCTACAAGCTCGCCGGTCTCCTCTGACCCAGGGCCGCTCTTTCCGATCTTGCCGGGCTCGCGTGCCCAGGGCACGCGAGCCCCGGAGCCCCGCCCGGGGGTTCCCCCAGCCGCGTTGTCGTCGCTCACCGACTCCCCGGTAGCCCGTCGGGCACGAGAGGTCCCCCCACCGCGTCGATCACTGCCCCTGCCTTCGGCGGGGCCCACTTCCGCCGTGCGTCTGCACCTCCGCCGTGCGTCTCCACGTACGCTGGGACGTCGTCCGCTCCGCGGCGGGCGGCTCCCTGATCCGGTCCGACCCGAAGAGACAGGCCTTAGGATCGTCACCCTGATGACTGCAACTCTCGTCGCCAAGGACCTCGCCGCCGCACACGGCGACCGCTCGCTGTTCTCCGGTCTCGACCTCGTCGTCGCGCCCGGCGATGTCATCGGCCTCGTCGGCGCCAACGGGGCCGGGAAGTCCACCCTGCTCAGGCTGCTCGCCGGCCTCGACACCCCCGAGCAGGGAGAGCTGCGGCTCTCCCCGTCGGCCGCCACCGTCGGCCATCTCCCGCAGGAGCCCGAGCGCCGCGAGGGAGAAACCGTACGGCAGTTCCTGGCCCGCCGCACCGGGGTTGCCGCCGCGCAGGCCGCGATGGACGAGGCCACGCAGGGTCTCGTCGACGGCGCGCCCGGCGCCGACGACGCGTACGCCACCGCCCTCGAGCGCTGGCTGGCGCTAGGCGGCGCCGATCTCGACGAGCGCGCCGACGAGGTCGCCGACTCGCTCGGCCTGACCGTCGGCCTCGGCCAGCCGATGACGTCCCTGTCCGGCGGCCAGGCGGCCCGCGCCGGGCTCGCCTCGCTGCTCCTCTCCCGCTACGACGTCTTCCTCCTCGACGAGCCGACCAACGACCTCGACCTGGACGGCCTGGAACGCCTGGAGACGTTCGTCCAGGGGCTGCGCGCCGGAACGGTCGTCGTCAGCCACGACCGCGAGTTCCTCACCCGTACCGTCACCAAGGTCCTCGAGCTCGACCTCGCCCAGCAGCAGATCACGCTCTACGGCGGCGGCTACGCGGCCTATCTGGAGGAGCGGGAGACCGCGAGGCGGCATGCGCGCGAGGACTACGAGGAGTACGCCGACAAGAAGGCCGCCCTCGAAGGGCGCGCCCAGATGCAGCGCTCCTGGATGGACAAGGGCGTCAAGAACGCGCGGCGCAAGGCCACCGACAACGACAAGATCGGCAAGAAGTTCCGCAGCGAGGCGAGCGAGAAGCAGGCCGCCAAGGCCCGCCAGACCCAGCGGATGATCGAACGCCTCGACGTCGTCGACGAACCCCGAAAGGAGTGGGACCTGCGGATGGAGATCGCCGCCGCGCCCCGCTCCGGCGCGGTCGTCGCCACGCTGCGGGACGCGGAGGTGCGGCGGGGCGACTTCCGGTTCGGTCCGGTGTCGCTGCAGGTCGACTGGGCGGACCGGGTCGCCATCACCGGTGCCAACGGCGCCGGCAAGTCCACGCTGCTCGCGGCCCTCCTCGGCCGGCTCCCGCTGGACTCCGGGCACGCGTCGCTCGGTTCCGGCGTCGTCGTCGGCGAAGTCGACCAGGCGCGGAAGCTCTTCCACGGCACGGAGTCGTTGCTGGACGCCTTCTGCACGGCCGTCCCCGACACCGAACCCGCCGACGTCCGCACGCTCCTCGCCAAGTTCGGCCTCAAGGCCGCGCATGTGCTGCGCCCCGCCGTCACCCTCTCCCCGGGCGAACGCACCCGCGCGGCGCTCGCCCTGCTCCAGGGCCGCGGGGTCAATCTCCTCGTGCTCGACGAGCCGACCAACCACCTCGACCTCCCGGCCATCGAGCAGCTCGAGTCCGCGCTCGACTCGTACGGCGGCACGCTGCTGCTGGTCACGCACGACCGGCGCATGCTGGAGGCGGTCCGCACCACACGCCGCATCGAGGTGGCGGACGGCAAGGCGACCGAGCTGTGACCGGATACGCCGTCGCCTTCGAGTGGGGGCCGGCGGGCGCCCGGCACCTCGCGCCGGACGCGGCCTGCGTGGCCGTCGTGGACGTGCTGTCCTTCACGACGGCCGTGAGCGTCGCCGTCGACGCGGGCACGCGGGTCTACCCGTACCGCTGGCGCGACGCGACCGCCGAGGAGTACGCCGCCCGGATGGACGCCGCCCTCGGCGTCGGCCGGCGCGCGGTCGGCGAGGGATCGCCCTGGTCCCTGTCGCCCGCGGCGCTGCGCCGCGCACCCCGCACCGCGCGCCTCGTTCTGCCTTCACCGAACGGCTCGGCGATCGCCGCCGAGGCCGCCGGCTCCGGGGCGACGGTCGTCGCCGTGTCCCTGCGCAACGCCCGAGCGGTCGCCCGTTGGCTGAAGGCCCGGGGCCACGGCACCGCCGAGCGCCCCCTCGCGGTCGTCGCCGCGGGCGAGCACTGGCCCGACGGCTCCCTGCGGCCCGCCGTGGAGGACCTGCTGGGCGCGGGGTCACTGATCTCCGTGCTCCGCGGCCTCGGCACCACCGGTCTGACGCCCGAGGCGGCCGCGGCCGCGGCCACGTGGGACGCCACGGCCGATCCGGCGGCTGCGCTCCGCGGCTGCTTCTCCGGCCGTGAACTGAGCGAGGGTGCGTTTGCGGGCTTCGGGGAGGACGTGGACATCGCCGCGGAACTGGACGCGTCGGCGTCGGTGCCGGTGCTGGTGGACGGCGCGTTCACCGCGGCGACCTGAGGCCGGCGCCCGCCTCTCGCGGGCCGGCCGGGCGGTCAGCGCCAGCCGTACAGTTCGCGCAAGCGCCGCACAACGAGGTTGAAGCGCATGCGATCCAGCGCGCACGCCTCCCGCCGCATTCCGGCCTCGTGCACGCGTATCACCCGATCCACGTCGACCCAGGAGTCCCGGCCCTCGCGGTCCCACGGCCCGGTTCCCAGCGGCACCCACTCCCGGTCGTGATCATGCCGCTTGCTGGACAGCTGCACGGCCAGCAGCGTGCCTCCGGACTCACGTGCGACGACGAGGACGGGCCGGTCCTTGCCCCGTCCGTCGTGCTCCTCGAACGGCACCCAGGTCCAGACGATTTCGCCCGGATCCGGATCCCCGTCGCACTCGGGCGAGTACTCGGTACGTACGGTACCCACTGCGCGCGGGTCGACCTGGGTCGTCGCGTGGGGGCCCACGCGGCCCGGTGACGCGAAGCGTTCCGGGTCTTCTTCGGTGAGGGCAGTCACACGGGTCACGTTAGGCCCACCCCACCCGACCCCGAACCGCGGGGCCTCCCCACGGCGCGGGGGCAGTTGTGGCCGGCCCGGGCTGTTCCCGCGGCCCGTCCGGCGTTCGAGGACGACACTCGGGTGCACCTGCCGGTGCCGGGTGCACGTCGGGCCCGACCGGCGATCGAGGATGCACCACCGGGCCCACCGGACGGTACCGGTCGTCCACGGAGCCCGCCCGTCCGTGCCCGCCCGCGCCGGCTCACAGGGCGTACCGGGGCCCGACGCGGGGCCCCGGTACGGGGCGGGTCAGCGCCGCTTGCCCCCACCCTGCTTCGGGTCGAGGAGGCCGGCCTTGCGCAGGGCGTCCGCCATCGCGCTGTTGGCCGGGGCGGGGGCCTGGCGGGAGGGCGCGCCGGCGCCGCGGCCGCCGCCCTGGCGCTGCTGGGGCGGACGGCCGCCCTGGCCCCGCTCGCGCCGGGCACCGCCGCCCGACGCCTGCGGCGCCGCGTCGTCGTCCAGCCGCAGCGTCAGCGAGATCCGCTTGCGCGGGATGTCGACGTCGAGCACCTTGACCTTGACCACGTCGCCCGGCTTCACCACGTCCCGCGGGTCCTTGACGAAGGTCCGGGACATCGCCGACACATGGACGAGCCCGTCCTGGTGGACGCCGACGTCCACGAAGGCCCCGAACGCCGCCACGTTCGTGACGACACCCTCCAGCACCATGCCCGACGACAGGTCGGAGATCTTCTCGACACCGTCCTTGAAGGTCGCCGTCCTGAACGCGGGCCGCGGGTCGCGACCCGGCTTCTCCAGCTCACGCAGGATGTCGGTCACCGTCGGCAGACCGAACGTCTCGTCCACGAAGTCGTCGGGCCGCAGCGACCGGAGCACCGACGTGTTGCCGACCAGCGAGGCGACCTCGCTCCCCGCCGTCTTCACCATCCGCCGCACCACCGGGTAGGCCTCGGGGTGCACGCTCGACGCGTCCAGCGGGTCGTCCCCGCCGCGGATGCGCAGGAAGCCGGCGCACTGCTCGTAGGCCTTCGGGCCGAGCCGTGCCACATCCTTGAGCGACTGCCTCGATCGGAACGGCCCGTTCGCGTCCCGGTGCGCCACGATGTTCTCGGCGAGGCCCGAGCTGATGCCCGACACGCGCGAAAGCAGCGGTGCGGAGGCCGTGTTGACGTCGACACCGACGCCGTTCACACAGTCCTCGACGACCGCGTCCAGCGAACGGGACAGCTTCACCTCGGACAGGTCGTGCTGGTACTGGCCGACGCCGATCGACTTGGGGTCGATCTTCACGAGCTCGGCGAGCGGGTCCTGCAGCCGCCGTGCGATCGACACCGCGCCGCGCAGCGAGACGTCGAGGTCCGGCAGCTCCTGCGAGGCGAACGCGGACGCCGAGTACACGGACGCGCCCGCCTCCGACACCATCACCTTGGTGAGCTTCAGCTCCGGGTGCTTGGCGATGAGTTCGCCGGCGAGCTTGTCGGTCTCGCGCGACGCCGTGCCGTTGCCGATGGAGACCAGCTCGACCGCGTGCTCCTTCGCGAGCCGCGCCAGCTTCGCCAGCGACTCGTCCCACTTGTTCGCGGGGACATGGGGGTAGATCGTGTCGGTGGCGACGATCTTGCCGGTCGCGTCGACGACGGCCACCTTCACGCCCGTACGGAAGCCGGGGTCGAGGCCGAGCGTCGCCCGCGTACCCGCCGGGGCGGCGAGCAGGAGGTCGCGCAGGTTCGCCGCGAAGACCCGTACCGCCTCGTCCTCGGCCGCCGTCCGCAGCCGCAGCCGCAGATCGATCCCGAGGTGGACGAGGATCCGGGTCCGCCACGCCCAGCGCACGGTGTCCGCCAGCCACTTGTCGGCCGGGCGGCCGCGGCCGGCGATGCCGAAGCGGCGGGCGATCATGCCCTCGTAGGTCGTGGGGCCGGGCTCGTCCGACGGCTCCTCGGGCTCCAGGACCAGGTCCAGGACCTCCTCCTTCTCGCCCCGGAGCATCGCCAGCACGCGGTGCGAGGGCAGCTCGGTGAACGGCTCGGCGAAGTCGAAGTAGTCGGCGAACTTCGCGCCCGGCCCCTCTTTGGCGTCGCCTTTGCCCTCGCGCACCTTCGCCGCCAGCCGGCCCCGCGTCCACATGCGCTCACGCAGTTCGCCGATGAGGTCGGCGTCCTCGGAGAAGCGTTCGGTGAGGATCGCCCGAGCGCCCTCCAGTGCCGCCGCTGGATCCGCCACGCCCTTGTCCGCGTCGACGAACGCCGCCGAGGCCGCGAGCGGCTCCACCGAAGGGTCGCCCAGCAGGCCCTCGGCGAGCGGCTCCAGACCGGCCTCACGGGCGATCTGCGCCTTCGTGCGCCGCTTGGGCTTGAAGGGCAGATAGACGTCCTCCAGGCGGGCCTTGGTCTCGGCGCCCCTGATCTGCGCCTCCAGCTCGTCGGTGAGCTTGCCCTGCTCCCGCACGGACTCCAGGATCGCGGTCCGCCGCTCCTCGAGCTCCCGCAGATACCGCAGCCGCTCCTCGAGCGTGCGCAGCTGCGCGTCGTCGAGCATCTCGGTCGCTTCCTTGCGGTAGCGAGCGATGAACGGCACGGTCGACCCGCCGTCGAGCAGCTCGACGGCCGCCTTCACCTGCCGCTCCCGTACGCCGAGCTCCTCGGCGATCCTGCCTTCGATGGACGTCGTCACGGTTTCCCGACTCGCCTTCTGCTGCTGGCTGTGCTTGGAGGCCGCGGACAGGGTCCGCGGCGCCGCCGGCCGACGGCTGTCGCCTGGCTGCGGCATCGTCGGTCGCCATGGCTCCGCCATGACTCCTTCCTCCGCCCCGCCATGCTCGGCCCTCGTCCCGCTCCTTCTCCCGCGCTCCCTGTCGGCGCGGCCTCTCGGCTGCATTCTGCCGGGTGGCCGGGTGTCGTGTCGCGCACCCCCTCCGAGGCGCGGGGTCAGCCTCTGCCGGTCAGATCCGCCGGGAACGCCCCGGCCGCGACGGCCGCCATCAGGAAACCTCGCGCCAGCTCGGTGAGCCGTTCGACGCCCACGGCGCCGAGGTGCTCGTACGGGGCGGCGTCGAGCCGGTCGGTGTGGTCCTCGAGCTCCGCCCGCAGGGCGGAGCCCGCACTGCTCAACTCGCCCTCGGCGTCGAGCAGTCCACGCTCGCGCAGCCGCTCGGACGCGGCCTCCCAGTCGGTGCGCCGCCAGCCGCGGCTGGCGAGGATCCACCGCGGTGACATGCCCTTGCCGGTCGCGGTGTGGCTGACCAGGGCCTCCAGCGGGTCGAGCCCCGCGGACAGCAGCGCGGCGAGATGACCGTCGCCGCGGTGCTCGCGCAGCAGGGTCGCGGCGTGCCAGTAGGCGAGGTGCGGCTCGTCGGGCACGGGCAGGTCGGCGTGCGCCGCGTACAGCGGCCGGGCGTGCCGCGTGCACGCCTCCGTGGCGCGCAGCGCGAGCCCGGCGGCCTCCGCCATCTCGTCCGACGCGACCACGTCGTCGCCGAGCAGCCGGCGCAGCGTGGCGTCCGCGGCCCGCATCCGGGCCGCCAGGACGGTGGCAGGGGACGCCGTGTCCCACACCGCGGGCAGATGCCGGGCGATCAGCTCGTGGTTGAAGTTGTAGAACGTCGCCGCCACCGTGCCGGGGCCGACGGCGCCCATCGCGGCGGCGCGCCCCGCGAAGTAGGCGGCACTCGTGTCCCCTACGCCGATCGCGGCGAGCTCCTTCGCGTAGTCGGGCGAGAAGTACAGCGTGGAGTGCAGCGGGTTGACGGCGTTGTGGCAGCGCCGTCCCGCGCGCGGCGGCAGTGAGGTCATGACGGGCACGTTACCGACTGGTCGGTACGACAGGAAGGGCCGGGGGTGGCGCCCGAACGCGCGATGGCAGGAATGGTGGGGTGCATGTCGTTGCGGTCACATGGTGGGGCCCCGACGATGGAGACATGACCGAGCGAACCGTGCTCGTCGTGCTCTTCGACGGCGTGCAGAGTCTTGATGTGACAGGCCCGCTGGAGGTGTTCGCGGGCGCCAACAGACAGCCGGCCCGCCCGTTCACCTACGGCATCCGCACCGCCTCGCTCGACGGCGGGCCGATCCGCACATCGAGCGGGCTCACTCTCGTACCGGACGGGGCTCTGCACGCGTACGAGTCCGACGCACCGCACAGCCTGATCGTCCCGGGCGGCCAGGGCACCCGCCACCCCGATCCGGAGCTGATCGACTGGCTGCGCGCCCACGCCCCGCGCGCCGAGCGCCTCGTCTCCGTCTGCACCGGAGCCCTGCTGCTGGCCGAGGCGGGCCTGCTCGACGGGCATCGCGTCACCACCCACTGGGCGGTCTGCGACCACCTCGCCCGCAGCCACCCCGCCGTCGAGGTCGACCCCGAGCCGATCTTCGTACGGGACGGGAAGCTCGCGACGTCCGCCGGCGTCACCGCCGGTATCGACCTCGCCCTCGCGCTGGTCGAGGAGGACCTCGGGCGCGAGACCGCGCTGACGATCGCCCGCCACCTCGTGGTCTTCCTGCGCCGCCCCGGCAACCAGGCGCAGTTCAGCGCCCAGCTCGCCGCCCAGACCGCGCAGCGCGAACCGCTGCGCGAGGTGCAGCAGTACATCACCGAGCACCCGGAGGGCGATCTGTCGGTCGAGGCACTGGCCGCCCGCGCCCGGCTCTCACCGCGCCAGTTCGCCCGTGCCTTCCGCGGCGAGACGGGCACGACGCCGGGCAGGTACGTCGACCGGGTCCGCATCGAGCACGCCCGGCGGCTGCTCGAGGACACCGGCGACGGCGTCGAGGAGATCTCCCGGGCCTGCGGATACGGAACGCCCGAGGCGATGCGCCGCGCCTTCGTCAAGGCGCTCGGCACGGCACCCGCCGAGTACCGCCGCCGTTTCCACGCACCCGTCCACTGAACCCGTGCAACCGAGAGGGACTGCCATGCAGATCGCCATCCTGCTCTACGACGGCTTCACCAGCCTCGACGCCGTCGGCCCGTTCGAACTGCTCAGCCGGCTGCCGGACGCCGAGACCGTCTTCGTCGCCGAGAAGCCGGGCCCCGTCCGCAACGACCAGGGCAACCTCGCGCTGGTCGCCGACCGCTCTCTCGCCGATGTGACGGCTCCCGACATCGTCCTCGTGCCCGGCGGACCCGGCTCGCGGCAGACCATGACGGACGAGACGGTTCTGCGGTGGCTGCGCGCGGTGGACGCCACCAGCACCTGGACCACCTCGGTGTGCACGGGCTCGCTCGTGCTGGGCGGGGCCGGCCTGCTCAAGGGCCGCCGGGCCACCAGCCACTGGCTGGCGCTGGACATACTCGGTCTGCTGGGCGCCGAGACGACCGGCGAGCGCGTCGTCTTCGACGGCAAGTACGTCACGGCAGCCGGGGTGTCGTCCGGCATCGACATGGCCCTGCACCTGATCGGCCGGATCGCGGGCGAGGAGACCGCGCAGACGATCCAGCTGCTGACCGAGTACGACCCGCAGCCGCCGTACGACGCGGGCTCGCCGGACAAGGCCCCGGCCAAGGTCGTCGAGTACTGGCGCGCGCAGGCGGTGACCGACGACCTGGTCCGGAC
This sequence comes from Streptomyces sp. NPDC002133, assembly GCF_040296405.1. Classification (NCBI taxonomy): domain Bacteria; kingdom Bacillati; phylum Actinomycetota; class Actinomycetes; order Kitasatosporales; family Streptomycetaceae; genus Streptomyces; species Streptomyces sp. NPDC002133. The sequence goes on from NZ_JBEOXF010000026.1 coordinate 84,456, forward strand.
CGGCGACCAGTGACCGTCACACGGTCCAGGTGAAGCGCGGCGGCCTGCGCTCCAGGAACGCGGCGACACCCTCCGCGGTGTCGCCGCTGCCGCGCGCCTGCTCCGCCCAGTACGCGTACCGGTCGGTGCGCCCCGAAGCGAACTCCTTCGCCGCGGCCTGCGTCAGCTGCGAGCGGCTCGCCAGCACGCGGGTGAACTCGGCGACCCGCTTGCCCAGTTCCCCCTCCGGCAGCACCTCGTCCACCAGGCCGGTGCGCAGCGCCCGCTCCGTGCCGATCAACTCGCCCGAGAACAGCAGGTACTTCGCCGCCGCGGGTCCGACCAACGACACCAGCCGCCGGGTCGAGGACGCCGGATAGACGATCCCGAGCTTCGCCGGGGTGACCCCGAAGGAGGCACCCTCCTCGGCGAACCGCAGATCGCACGCGGCGGCCAGCTGGCAGCCGCCGCCCACGCAGTAGCCGCGCACGGCCGCGAGCGTCGGCTTGGGGAAGGCGGCGAGCGCCTCCTCGGCCCGTACGGCCAGACTCTGCGGCTCCTCGCCCGCGACCGTCGCGCGCTCGCGCAGCGACGAGATGTCGGCGCCCGCGCAGAACGTGCTCCCGGCTCCGGTCAGCACCAGCGCCCGTACCTCCACGTCGTGCGCCAGGCCCTCCAGCACGTCCGGCAGCGCGCGCCACATCGCTGCCGTCATCGCATTGCGCTTCTCGGGATGGCTGATGACGACGGTGGCGACCCCGGCCGCCACCTCGGCGGAGATGTGCCCCTGCTGAGGCTCCGTACGGTCCATGCGCCGGATGCTATCCGCCCGGCCCGAACCTATGATCAAGAAGGGGGTGTGACGAGGAGGCACGCATGGCCGGTCCCACCCAGGAGGGCAGGAAGCTCCGCCGCAGCTTCGGCTGGCTGGCGGCCCTCGGCGTGATTCTCGTGCTCGCCGGAGTGGTCGGACTCGTCTACGTCGGCGTCGCGACCCTGACCTCCATGCTGCTCTTCGGCTGGTTGCTGCTGATCGGCGGACTGGTCGGGCTGCTGCAGGCGATCGAGTCACGCGGCAGCCACTTCTTCTGGCTCGCCGTGGTCGTCGCCGCGCTCAACATCGCGGCCGGTGTCGTCGTCATCCGGCATCCGCAGGGCAGCGCGGAGGCGCTGACCATGTTCGCCGCGCTGCTGTTCCTGACCGGTGGCCTGTTCCGGCTGGTGGGGAGTGTGGTGGTGCGTGGGCCGCAGTTCGGCTGGACGCTGCTGCAGGGCGCGTTCGGCCTGCTGCTCGGCATTCTGGTGCTCGCGAACTGGCCCGAGAGCAGCCGTTATGTGCTCGGCGCCTTCTTCTCGCTGGCGCTGCTCTTCGACGGGCTCGGGCTGATCGCGGTCGGCATCGGCGGCCGCCGGATCATCGGCACGGTGAGCGACACGGAGGTGTCGGCGAAGTCATCAGAAGAAGATCAGGATCAGTCGAAGAACTGACCCTGTCATACCCATCTGGTCAGATTCTGTCGATAGGCGGCTACTTCTGATCAGGAGCCCGGTATGGACCAGCCGGTTCCCAACACTCTGTAGTCAAGAACTCAATTGGTTCCTGACCACAATTCACGAGGGTGGGTGCCGGACTTATGGAGAGCCCCGGGAGCATCCCGGCCCGGCCACTGTCGTACGAAGGCGTCTGGCGGTTCACCGCACCCGCGCTCGAGGTCTCCGTGCCGCAGGCCAGGCATGCGGTCCGTGATCTGATCCGCCGCCAGGGCGTGCCTGTCCACGACGAGCTCCTGCAGGGACTGCTGGTGATCGTCTCCGAGCTGGTGACCAACTCCGTGCGGCACGCCGCCCTGCTGTCGCCCGAGGTCGCCGTCGAGGTGGCGATCGGTCCCGAGTGGATCCGGGTGGCCGTCGAGGACAACCACCCGTACCGGCCCAAGGCACTGGAGACGGACTACGCACAGACCGGCGGCCGCGGCCTGCTGCTCGTCAAGGAGATCACCCGCGAGGCGGGCGGCACCTGCGACGTGGAGCACACCGCGACCGGCGGAAAGATCATCTGGGCGGCGCTCCCGCTCGCGACGGCCGGTGTCCATGGCGTGGTGCCTCAGTAGTCACCGCCCAGGCCCCGCAGCCGCAGCCCGAAGCCACAGCCACGTCCCCGGGCGGCGGCCTCACCAGCCGTCGGCCGGCCCCGTGAGCTCCTTGATGGACGGGCGCGCCGCGTCCAGCACCGTCATGAACCAGGCGGAGAACGGGTCCCGGGCGTGCCGCTCGGCCAGCTCGCCCGCCGTCACGAACGCCGTCTCGCCGATCTCCTCCGCGTCAGGCCGCAGCGGAGCCTGCACCAGGCCGACGAAGAGGTGGTTGAACTCCTGCTCCACCAGGCCCGACGCCGGGTCGGGATGGTTGTAGCGGACCGTGCCCGCCTCCGCCATCAGCGACGGAGACACACCCAGCTCCTCGTACGTACGCCGCGCGGCGGCGGCGAACGGCGCCTCGCCCGGGTACGGGTGGCCGCAGCAGGTGTTCGACCAGACGCCGGGGGAGTGGTACTTCCCCAGGGCGCGGCGCTGGATCAGCAGCCGCCCCTGCTCGTCGAAGAGGAACACGGAGAACGCCCGGTGCAACTGCCCGGGCGCCCGATGGGCGGAGAGCTTCTCCGCGGTGCCGATGGTATGGCCGTTCTCGTCGACGAGTTCGAGCAAGATCGGCTGCTGGGTGCCGGCGGGCGAGCTGTTCGCCGCGGTGGCGGGTGTGGTCGGCATAGCCATCCTTCGCTTCGTTCCTCGGCCCTGCGGGGCGCACCCAGTCTGCCGTACAAAAGCGGCTTGTCCGCACTTCACCGCCCTGGGCATGTCCGCGCCCGCCACGCGGATGCGCGGCGGGCGCGGACGCTGGATCAGACTCCGAAGGCCCCCAGGTAGGTGATCGTGCCCTGCGGCACAGCCGTGGAACCGTCCAGGAACAGCGCCGACATCGACTCGACGGGCACCTCGAACCCCGGTGCGACGCCCAGCCGCGGGGCGGGAGCGAAACCGAAGCGCGGGCAGTACTCCGGATGGCTCATCACCAGGACCAGCCGCTCACCGCGTGCCTGTGCCGCGTCCGGCACGGCCCGGATCACCGCGGAGCCCGCGCCCCGTCGCCGATGCTCCCGTGCGGTGGCGCACGGCGCCAGGGCCGGCGCGGGCGGGTCACCGACCCGGCCCGGGGCCTCCCCGCCGAAGGCAGGGGAAGGCTCGGCAGCGCGTACGCCGCCACCGAGCCGTCCGGCGCCTCCGCCACGTACGAGAGACCCGGCGGCCGGGCCGACGCGTCCTTGCGCAGCGCGTCGACCGGATCCGCCTCCTCCCCCGTGGGGAACGCCGCCGTGTCGACCGCGCTCCCCGCCGGGCTGCCGGCCGCCCGTCACCGGGGGTACCCGCGGACGAAGCCCTGGGGGAGCGTTCGCCGGCGCGCGCCGGCGGGCCGCAGCACAAAGCCCGTGTAGCCGTACTCCGTGCCGTGGTCGTGCCACATGGCGAGCTCGGCCCGGGTGGCGGCGAGTGCCTCCGCCATTCCGGGAGCCGTGGGATCGGCGGCGTCGGCGCGGGCGCCGAGCGGGCCGTAGTACTCCTCCCAGTCGCTCACGGGCTGCCCGTACACACCGAGGACGTGGTAGCCGGCCTCGACCGCGGCCGCCGTGTTCGCCGCCGGCGTACGCAGCGGGTAGTGCTCCTCCCAGAAGGCGCGGGCCTGCGGGCTGGGTGTGTCGGAGGTCCACTCGCACTCGGTGACGACGAGCGCGCCGCCGGGTGCGAGCAGCCGTCGCCAGCCGCGCAGAGCGGTGTCGAATCCGATCGAGTACACGGAACTCTCCGCCCAGACCAGATCGAACGACCCGTCCGGGTAGGGCAGTTCGCCCATGTCGGCGTTGACGGTACGGATACGGTCGCCGAGCCCGCGGGCCTCGGCGGCCCGCCGCAGCTCCTCGAGGAACGGCTCGTGCAGATCCACGGCCGTGACCTCGGCGCCGGCCTCGGCGGCCAGCAGCAGGGCGGCACGGCCGGGGCCGCAGCCCAGATCGAGGACGCGCGGACGGGACGGCAGCGGACCCGCGAGGGCCAGCAGCCGGCGGGTGGTGTCGTCGGAGCCGGGGCCCTGCCGGGGCAGCCCGTGGTGGAGGGAGAAGAAAGCGTCGTGCGCTGCGTTGGACGTGCCGCTGCCGCGGCGTGGGTTGTCGGACAACGTGGGAACCCTTTGAGTGAGTGGGCCCCGGCCGACGTGCCGTACGGAATCAGGTCAGCGTACGGAGTCAGGCAGGCCGGGAGCCCGGAAGGCCGATGACGGACCGGGGGCTGCACAGCACGGCAGCCGACACTGCGACGGTCATCAACCTCAGCTCCTCTCACGATCACGGCTCCGCACGAATCTAGCAGCTGTCAGTGGCAGAGGCCGGCCTCGTGCGCGGCATGACCGCTCGGCTCCAGCTGGAACGTGCAGTGCCCGACGTCGAAATGGGACCCGAGACAGCCCTGCAGATCGTGCAGCATCTTCTCGTGCCCGACCGCGTCCAGCACGTCCTGGGCGACGACGACATGCGCGGAGAGCACCGGCATCCCGGACGTGATGGTCCAGGCGTGCAGGTCGTGGACGTCCTCGACGCCGGGCAGGGCCACGATGTGCTCCCGGACCTCGGCCATGTCCACACCCTTCGGCGCCGCCTCCAGCAGCACGTTGATGGTCTCCCGGAGCAGCTTGACCGTACGCGGCACGATCATCAGCCCGATCGCGAGCGAGGCGATCGGGTCGGCGGCCTGCCAGCCGGTGGCCAGGATGATGCCCGCCGAGATCAGTACCGTCACCGAGCCGAGTGCGTCCGCGAGCACCTCCAGGTACGCGCCGCGCACATTGAGGCTCTCCTTCTGGCCCCGCATCAGCAGTGTGAGCGACACCAGGTTGGCGACCAGCCCGACGAGGGCGAACGCGATGACGACGCCGCCCCGGGTGTCGGCCGGCGTGATGAAGCGCTGCACCGCCTCGTAGACGAGATAGCCGCCGACCCCGAGCAGCAGCAGACAGTTCGCCAGCGCGGCGAGGATCTCGGCGCGGGCGAACCCGTAGGTCCGCCGGCTGTCGGCCGGGCGGGCGGCGAAGTGGATCGCCAGAAGCGCCATGGCGAGGCCGAGGGCGTCCGTCGCCATGTGTGCGGCGTCGGCGATGAGGGCCAGTGAGTCCGCCAGGATTCCGCCGACGATCTCCAGGACCATCACGCCCAGCGTGATCCCGAGCGCGACCCGCAGCCGGTTCCTGTAGGCGGCGGCCGCGGTGCCCGTCGGCGGGGCGCCGCCGTGCGTGTGTCCGTGGTCGTGCCCAGCCCCCATGAGAGACGCCTCCCGGATCGTCCGATTCGATCTGTCCGCGTGGCCAGTGAACTACGGGTGGGGGGTATCCGGCAACCCGACGTTGAACACCGTTGTCATATGCTCTGACCTGCGATTATGTCCGCAGGTCAGAGCGCCGGGCGATCTGCGCGGCCGTCGGCCGGTAGGTGTGGGCCGGGCCGGCGGGCCGGGGTGCTCGGCCGTGGGACGGGGCCGAGGGCTCGGCGAGAAGGCCGGCCGGCCGGGCGGTTCAGCCGACGCGGGCCGCCTCGGGGTGGCGCAGCACCCAGCCCTCCCATGCCGAGTCGACCATCTCGCGCACTCCGCGCGAGGCCGTCCAGCCCAGTTCCTTCGCGATCCGCTCGACGGAGGCGACCGCCCGAGCCGCGTCACCGGCGCGCCGCGGCTCGACGACCGCGGGTGTCCCGTGGCCCGTCACCTCGGCGACGAGGCGGGCGAGCTCGCGCACCGAGACGCCCTCGCCGCGGCCGATGTTCACGGTGAGGTCCCCGGCGCCGTCCTGGGCGGCCAGGCGGCGGGCCACGGTCAGGTGCGCGTCGGCGAGATCGGCGACATGGATGTAGTCGCGGACACAGGTGCCGTCCGGAGTCGGATAGTCGTCGCCGAAGATCCGCGGCGCCTCGCCACGGGTGATCCGGTCGAAGAACATCGGGATGATGTTGAACACCCCGGTGTCGGCGAGGTCGGGCCGGGCGGCGCCCGCCACGTTGAAGTACCGCAGACAGGCCGTGGCGATGCCGTGGGCCTGTCCCGCCGCCCGCACCAGCCACTCGCCCGCGAGCTTGGTCTCGCCGTACGGGTTGATCGGTACCGCGGGGGTGTCCTCCGTGATGAGCTCCACATCGGGGACCCCGTACACGGCGGCGGACGACGAGAAGAGGAACCGCTTCACGCCTGCGTCGACCACGGCCTCCAGCAGGACTGTGAGCCCGTGCACATTCTCGCGGTAGTAGCGCAGCGGCTGCTCCACGGACTCCCCGACCTGCTTCTTCGCGGCGAGATGCACCACACCCGTGATCGCGTGCTCGGCGAGCGCGCGGTCCAGCACCTCCCGGTCGAGCACCGAGCCGTGCACCAGGGGCACGCCGTCGGGCAGCCGTCCGGGAACCCCCGACGAGACGTCGTCGAGGACGACGACGCGCTCCCCGGCCTCGGTCATGGCATGCGCCACATGGGCCCCGATGTACCCCACTCCACCTGTGATCAGCCAAGTCATAGCCGCCACCCTAGGGGGTGCGCGGGGGCGGTTTGTGGGGCATGGGGGAGGATCGACGATGATGATCTAGGACCTGCCTCCCCGATCCGGTCCGATCCGGGAGACAGGCCCTGAGGCCGGGACGACTGCGGCCCCGGGCCGGGAGAACGGCGTCCCCCGACGGGGGCACGAAGGCCGGGCGGGGGAGCGGGGATGTCCCCGGCGGTAAACCTCGGTGAACTCAAGATTCCGAACATCCGATAGCCTCACCCGACGTGCCGCCGCCCGGGTCACGGGCCGAGCCGCCGTGTACACCCACCTGTTCAGCGCCAAGGAGTGAGTCCGTCTGTCGACCGCCATCCTCACCGGTCCGCCGGTACCCGGATCGCCGCTCGAAGGCGATCTGAGGTCGCTGGGCTTCGACGTCCGCGTCGCCGCCTCCGGCGCCGACGAGACCGCCACGCTCCTCGCCGGTGTCCCGGCCGCCGACCGGGTCGCCCTGGTCGACCCCGGCTTCGTCGGCCACCTCCACGCCCTGCGCCTGGCCCTCACGGATCCCCGCTTCCCGGCGGCCGCGGTCCCGGGCGCGGTCACGGCCCAGGCCGAGGCGCGCGCGGCCCTGCTGAGCGCGCTGCGGTCGGCCGGAGCCCCGGCTTCGGCTTCGGCCCCGGCTCCGGACGCCGTGTCGTCCGCCGGTGCGCGCGTCCCCGTACCCGCCGGCGTGCTCGCCGACCGGGTCGCGGGGGCGATCGACGCCGACGGCACTCCCGTGCACCGGCCCGAGCTCGGTTCGCTCGTGGCGACCGTGCCGGGAGACCCCCAGGCCCGTAACGAGGCCCGGCAGGCCGTCGCGGCCGTCGACGACGAGGACGTACGGCTGCGCTCGGCGGTGAAGGCGCGGGACGGGTTCTTCACCACCTTCTGCATCAGCCCCTACTCGAGGTACATCGCCCGCTGGTGCGCCCGGCGGGGGCTGACCCCCAACCAGGTCACCACCGCGTCGCTGATCACCGCGCTGATCGCGGCCGGATGCGCCGCGACCGGCACGCGCGGGGGATACGTGGCCGCCGGCGTGCTGCTGCTCTGCTCCTTCGTGCTGGACTGCACGGACGGGCAGCTCGCCCGCTACTCGCTGCAGTACTCGACGATGGGCGCCTGGCTCGACGCCACCTTCGACCGGGCCAAGGAGTACGCCTACTACGCGGGCCTCGCCCTCGGTGCCGCCCGCGGCGGGGACGACGTCTGGGCGCTGGCCCTCGGCGCGATGGTGCTGCAGACCTGCCGGCATGTCGTGGACTTCTCCTTCAACGAGGCCAACCACGACGCGGTGTCCAACACCAGCCCCACCGCCGCCCTCTCCGACAGGCTCGACAGCGTGGGCTGGACGGTCTGGGTACGCCGCATGATCGTGCTCCCGATCGGCGAGCGCTGGGCCATGATCGCCGTGCTGACGGCCGTGGCCACGCCCCGGATCGTCTTCTACGCCCTGCTCGTCGGCTGTGCCTTCGCCGCCACGTACACCACCGCGGGCCGCGTCCTGCGGTCGCTGACCCGGAAGGCGCGGAGGACGGACCGGGCCGCCACCGCCCTGGCGGACCTCACCGACTCCGGTCAGCTCGCCGAGAGCTTCGCGGCGGCCTTCGCCAGGACCGCCCGCGCGCTGCCCGGCATCGCGCCCCTCCTCGTCGCCGTGGCCGGCGGCGCCGCCGTCGCGAGCGCCGCGGCCTTCGCGGAGGTCGGTAGCTGGTGGCCGGTCGCGGCCGCCGCGCTGTACGTCGCGACCTCCGGCTTCGCCGTCGCCCGCCCCCTCAAGGGCGCCCTCGACTGGCTCGTCCCCCCGGTCTTCCGGGCCGTGGAGTACGGCGTGATCCTGCTCCTCGCCGCCCGCTCCGAGGTGAACGGAGCCCTGCCCGCGGCTTTCGGCCTGGTGGCCGCGGTCGCCTACCATCACTACGACACGGTGTACCGCATTCGCGGCGGCACCGGCGCGCCGCCTGCCTGGCTGGTGCGGACGATCGGCGGGCACGAGGGCCGCACGCTGGCGGTGGCGGTTCTCGCTGCGCTCCTGGCGTCTCACGGCAGCGGTTTCGCCGTCGCGCTCACCGTGCTCGCGGTGGCCGTGGCGCTGGTGGTGCTCGTGGAGTCCATCCGCTTCTGGGTCTCCGCCGGAGCACCCGCCGTACATGACGAAGGAGAACCCGCATGATCGGCCTCGTACTGGCAGCCGGTGCCGGACGCCGTCTGCGTCCCCACACCGACACGCTTCCGAAGGCCCTCGTGCCCGTGGGACCCGAGCAGGACGGGCCGGCCCTGTCGGTCCTCGACCTCACGCTGCAGAACTTCAGCGAGATCGGCCTCTCCGAGGTCGCCGTCGTCGTCGGCTACCGCAAGGAAGCCGTGTACGCGCGCAAGGAGGAGTTCGAGGCCACGTACGGCCTCAAGCTCACCCTCATCGACAACGACAAGGCCGAGGAGTGGAACAACGCCTACTCCCTCTGGTGCGCCCGTGACGTCCTGAAGCAGGGCGTGATCCTCGCCAACGGCGACACCGTGCACCCGGTCTCCGTCGAGAAGACGCTGCTCGCCGCCCGCGGTGAAGGCCGGCGGATCATCCTCGCCCTCGACACGGTGAAGCAGCTCGCCGACGAGGAGATGAAGGTGATCACCGCCGACGGCAAGGGTGTGCAGAAGATCACCAAGCTGATGGACCCGGCCGCCGCCACGGGCGAGTACATCGGTGTCACCCTCATCGAGCCCGAGGCGGCCGAGGAACTCGCCGACGCGCTGAAGGCCACCTTCGAGCGCGACCCCGACCTCTACTACGAGGACGGCTACCAGGAGCTGGTCCACCGCGGCTTCCGGATCGACGTGGCGCCCATCGGCGACGTCAAGTGGGTCGAGATCGACAACCACGACGACCTCGCGAAGGGCCGGGAGATCGCGTGCCAGTACTGACCCGGCTCATCCCGTCGCCGGTCGTCGTCGACATCCGGCCGGGCGCCCTGGACGACCTCCCCGGACTCCTCGCCGACCAGCGGATCTCCGCGTCGGGCAGGCTGGCGTTCGCCATAAGCAACGGCTCCGGCCAGGCCCTGCGCGAGCGACTCGCCCCGCTGCTGCCCGACGCCGACTGGTACGAGGTCGCGGGCGGCACGATCGACGCCGCGGTCAAGCTGGCCGACGACATCAAGGGCAGGCGCTACGACGCGGTCGTCGGTCTCGGCGGCGGCAAGATCATCGATGTGACGAAGTACGCCGCGGCCCGGGTCGGCCTGCCGTTGGTGGCCGTGGCGACCAACCTCGCGCACGACGGGCTCTGCTCCCCGGTCGCGACGCTGGACAACGACAACGGCCGGGGCTCCTACGGTGTCCCGACACCTATCGCCGTGGTCATCGACCTGGACATCATCCGCGAGGCTCCGGTCCGCTTCGTCCGGGCCGGAATCGGCGACACGATCTCGAATCTCTCGGCCATCGCCGACTGGGAGCTCTCGCACCGGGTCACCGGCGAGCCCGTCGACGGACTGGCCGCCGCCATGGCCCGTACCGCGGGCGAGGCGGTCCTGCGCCACCCCGGTGGTGTCGGAGACGACGGCTTCCTCACCGTGCTGGCCGAGGGCCTGGTCCTGACCGGCATCGCCATGTCGATCAGTGGAGACACCCGGCCCTCGTCCGGCGCCTGCCACGAGATCAGCCATGCCTTCGACCTGCTCCACCCCAAGCGCTGCGCGCTCCACGGCGAGCAGGTCGGACTGGGCGCCGCCTTCGCGATGCATCTGCGTGGCGCCCACGAGGAGTCCGGGCTCTTCGCCGAAGTGCTGCGCAACCACGGACTGCCGGTCCTCCCCGAGGAGATCGGCTTCTCCGTCGACGAGTTCGTCGAGGCCGTGGAGTACGCACCGCAGACCCGCCCCGGACGCTTCACCATCCTCGAGCACCTCGACCTGTCCACCGACCAGATCAGGGACGCGTACGCCGACTATGCCAAGACCATCCGTAGCTGAGCTCCGTCCGGTCGTTCATCCGGAAGGGGTGAAGGACCGGCGGAGCGGTGAGCACTGGGCCGGGCGCCTGTATATGCGCGAGATCTCGCTGCGCGTCGACCGGTACCTGGTGAACACCCGGATCACGCCGAACCAGGTCACCTATGTGATGACCGTCGCCGGCGTGCTCGCGGGCCCGGCCCTGCTGGTGCCCGGGATCGCCGGGGCCGTGCTCGGTGTCGTCATGGTGCAGCTCTATCTGCTGCTCGACTGCGTCGACGGCGAGCTCGCCCGCTGGAAGAAGCAGTACTCGCTCGGCGGGGTGTACCTGGACCGCGTCGGCGCCTACCTGTGCGACGCGGCGGTACTGGTCGGCTTCGGCCTGCGCGCCGCCGACCTGTGGGGCGAGGGGCGGGTGGACTGGCTGTGGGCGTTCCTCGGCACCCTGGCCGCCCTCGGCGCAATCCTGATCAAGGCCGAGACCGATCTGGTCGGCGTCGCCCGTCACCAGGGCGGGCTGCCGCCGGTGAAGGAGGCGGCGTCCGAGCCGCGCTCGTCCGGCCTGGCGCTGGCCCGCAAGGCCGCCGCGGCGCTGAAGTTCCACCGGCTCGTCCTCGGGATCGAGGCGTCCCTGTTGATCCTGGTCCTGGCCGTCCTGGACACGGTCAGGGGTGACTTGTTCTTCTCGCGCCTGGGCGTCGCCGTACTCGCCGGTATCGCGATCGTCCAGACGCTGCTGCACCTCGTGTCCGTCCTCGTGTCGAGCAGGCTGAGGTGAGCACCGTGAAGCTGGGCGCCGTCATCATCACCATGGGCAACCGGCCCGACGACCTGCGTGCCCTTCTCGACTCGGTCGCCAAGCAGGAGGGTGACCCGATCGAGGTCGTCGTCGTCGGCAACGGCGCCCCGGTGACCGATGTGCCCGAGGGCGTCCGCACGGTCGACCTGCCGGAGAACCTGGGCATCCCCGGCGGCCGGAACGCCGGGATCGAGGCCTTCGGCCCCGGCGGCGGGGACGTCGACGTCCTGCTCTTCCTCGACGACGACGGTCTGCTGCCCAACAACGACACCGGCGAGCTGGTCCGCCAGGCGTTCCTGGAGGACCCCTGCCTCGGCATCGTGAGTTTCCGGATCGCCGATCCGGACACCGGGGCCACCCAGCGCCGGCACGTCCCGCGGCTGCGCGCGTCCGACCCGATGCGCTCGTCGCGGGTGACGACCTTCCTCGGCGGCGCCAACGCCGTCCGTACGAAGGTCATCGGCGAGGTCGGCGGTCTCCCGGACGAGTTCTTCTACGCGCACGAGGAGACGGACCTCGCCTGGCGGGCGCTCGACGCCGGCTGGATGATCGACTACCGCTCCGACATGGTGCTGTTCCACCCGACGACGCCGCCCTCGCGGCATGCGGTCTACCACCGCATGGTCGCGCGCAATCGCGTGTGGCTGGCCCGGCGCAATCTGCCCGCGCCCCTGGTGCCGGTCTACCTGGGCGTTTGGATCCTCCTCACCCTGGTGAGGCGGCCTTCGGTCTCGGCGCTCAAGGCGTGGTTCGGTGGCTTCAAGGAGGGCTGGACGACTCCGTGCGGGCCTCGGCGTCCGATGAAGTGGCGTACCGTGTGGCGACTGACCCGGCTGGGCCGACCACCTGTCGTCTGACGGACCGGGATCTGAGAGCATCGGGCGTACTCCGGGACCTGGCCGCCACCTGAGCGCCCACCTGCCGCGCATCTTGAACACGAAAGTTTCAACTTGTGAGTGACACAACCCACGACGGCGCGATCGCGACCAGCGCTCCGCCGTCTCCCGACGACGGTCTGACCTCGGCGGAACTCGCCGCCAAGTACGGCCTGTCGGTGAGCGGTGCCCGACCGGGGCTCTTCGAGTACGTCAGGCAGCTCTGGGGCCGTCGGCACTTCATCCTGGCCTTCTCCCAGGCGAAGCTCACGGCCCAGTACAGCCAGGCGAAGCTCGGCCAGCTGTGGCAGGTGGCGACACCTCTGCTGAACGCTCTCGTGTACTACCTGATCTTCGGGCTCATCCTCGGCGCGGGACGCGGGATGTCGAAGGAGACGTACATCCCGTTCCTGGTCACGGGCGTGTTCGTGTTCACGTTCACCCAGACGTCGGTGATGGCGGGTGTCCGGTCGATCGCCGGCAACCTGGGGCTGGTCAGGGCGCTGCACTTCCCGCGCGCCTCGCTGCCGGTCTCGTTCGCGCTGCAGCAGCTCCAGCAGCTGCTGTTCTCGATGATCGTGCTCCTGCTGATCGTGGTCGCGTTCGGCAGCTACCCGTCGCTGAGCTGGCTGCTGGTGCTGCCGGCGCTCGCGCTGCAGTTCGTCTTCAACGTCGGCCTCGCGCTGATCTTCGCCCGGATGGGCAGCAAGACCCCGGACCTCGCCCAGCTGATGCCGTTCATCCTCCGCACGTGGATGTACGGCTCGGGCGTGATGTTCTCGATCCCGGTGATGCTGGAGGACAAGCCGGCCTGGATCGCGGACGTCCTGATGTACAACCCGGCCGCGATCTACATGGACCTGATCCGGTTCGCCCTGATCGACTCGTACGACTCGTCGAACCTCCCCTCGCACGTGTGGCTCGCGGGCCTGCTCTGGGCGGTCCTGCTGGGTGTCGCGGGGTTCGTGTACTTCTGGAAGGCGGAGGAGCGGTACGGCCGTGGCTGATCTGCAGAAAGAAGACCTGGTACCCGGCGCCCGGGTCCCCACCGTCATCGCCGACGACGTGCACATCGTCTACCGCGTCCACGGCAGCACCGGCGGCCGGGGCAGCGCGACCGCGGCCCTGAGCCGGATACTGCGACGGGACCGCGGCGAGTCCCGCGGCGTCCGCAAGGTGCACGCCGTGCGCGGCGTGTCCTTCACGGCGTACCGCGGCGAGGCCATCGGCCTCATCGGCACCAACGGCTCCGGCAAGTCGACCCTGCTGCGGGCCATCGCCGGCCTGCTGCCCACCGAGAGCGGCAAGGTCTACACCGACGGCCAGCCGTCCCTCCTCGGCGTCAACGCGGCGCTGATGGGTGACCTGACCGGTGAGCGGAACGTCATCCTCGGCGGCCTGGCCATGGGCATGTCGCGCGAGGAGGTCCGCGAGCGCTACCAGAGCATCGTCGACTTCTCCGGGATCAACGAGAAGGGCGACTTCATCACGCTGCCCATGCGCACGTACTCCTCCGGCATGGGTGCCAGGCTCCGCTTCTCCATCGCCGCGGCCAAGGACCACGACGTCCTGATGATCGACGAGGCGCTGGCCACCGGTGACCGGAAGTTCCAGAAGCGCTCCGAGGAGCGCATCCGCGAACTCCGCAAGGAGGCCGGCACGGTCTTCCTGGTCAGTCACAGCAACAGCTCGATCAGGGACACCTGTGACCGCGTCCTGTGGCTGGAGAAGGGCGAGCTGCTGATGGACGGCCCGACCGACGAGGTCATCAAGGCGTACGAGAAGGAGACCGGGAAGTAGCTTCCCGGTCGTCACAGGCCCCCGCCGGATCGCTCCGACGGGGGCCTCACGCACTCCAGCGCCCCGACGCCTCCGGCCCCGGCGCGTGAAGGCCTCCGGCCCTGAACGCGAGGCCGTGACGCCCTGGGCGGGGTGGGACGCCCGCGCCTCTCTTCCCGAGCCCGCCCTGCGGCGACGACTCGGCGACCACTCGGCGCAGTCGCCGAGTGGTCGCCCCCGGGGGCCCGGCCCCCCAACCCGCCCCCCCGGGAGTGATCCCCTGCCTGCCGCTGGCAGGCAGCGGCTGCTCCCTGCCGGGAG